>NZ_JBLJDO010000042.1:0-4364 GCF_059410345.1 Sulfurivermis sp.
CGCCAAGCCTGATGCCACACCGCGGACTACACATCTTCCTGGTCCTGGCCCTGCTGCTGTTTTCCTGGGCCGAGCTGGAGCACAGCACGGACCTCGACGCCCACCACGGCGGCGAGAGTTGTGCGGTATGCCTGTTCGCCAGCCCGCTGGGCAACGGCGCCACCCCCGCGGCCACGCTGCCCCGGCCGCCGCAGGCCGCCGTGCGGGTGCAGCACGACCGGCGCACCACCACGGTGTTGCCGCAACCCCATCGCCACACCCTGGGCCAGCGCGGCCCGCCCCTTGACGCCTGATCCGCAACATCGCTGCATCTGATCCGCTCCGGTCCGAGCAGGGCCGGAACCTCGATCCGCACATATCAGGAGTCAACGCATGAAACGCATCGCTCTGGCCATCGTGGCCTGCTGCGCGGCACCCGTCTGGGCTGCCGGCAGCAACAGCTTCAACCCGGACATCTCCCTCATCCTGCAGGGCCGCTACCTCAGCGCCAAGGACCTGGAGGAACGCCACATCAGCGGCTTCCTGCCCGCCGGCGAACATGACCACGGCAGCGGCCGCGGCTTTTCCCTCGACCACACCGAACTGACCTTCTCCGCCAACGTCGATCACTATTTCCGCGGCTACGCCAACTTCGCCGTCATCGACGAAAAGATCGACGTGGAAGAAGCCTGGTTCCAGACCCTGGCGCTGGACCACGGCTTCACGGTGAAGGGCGGCCGCTTCCTCTCCGGCATCGGTTACGCCAACGAACACCATCCCCACGCCTGGGACTTCGCCGACCAGAGCCTGGCCTATCGGGTGCTGTTCGGCGAACACCTGATCCAGGACGGCGTGCAGGCGCGCTGGCTGGCCCCCACCGACACCTTCCTCGAATTCGGCGTCGAGGCGGCGCGCGGCCAGTTCTTCCCCGGCTCGGAACAGGGCGGCGACAGGAACGGCGCCGGCACCTGGGCCGCCTTCGCCCGCCTCGGCGACGACTGGGGCGACTCGCACAGCTGGCGCGCCGGCCTGTCCTACCTGCACGCCGGCCCCAAGGGCCGGGGATCCCATGTGGAAGACGCCAACGACATCGAGGCCCACCTCGACTTCACCGGCGACTCGAAGACCTGGATCGCCGACTTCGTATGGAAGTGGGCGCCGGACGGCAACAGCCGCGAGCGCAACCTCAAGCTCCAGGCCGAATACTTCCAGCGCCACGAAAGCGGCACGCTGGAATGCGAAGACAACAGCGCCGCCGGCGGTGCCTGCAACGGCACGGCGGGCGACTACAGCGCCAAGCAGTCCGGCTTCTACGCCCAGGCGGTGTACCAGTTCATGCCACGCTGGCGTGTGGGCTACCGCTACGATTGGCTGGACTCCGGCACGGTGGACTACGGCGCCAACGACGGCATGCTGGAGCACAGCAAGTACAACCCCACGCGCCACAGCGTGATGTTGGACTACTCACCGTCGGAGTTCTCGCGTCTGCGCCTGCAACTGGCCCAGGACCAGTCCATGCGTGATGTGACCGACAACCAGATCATCGTGCAGTACGTGATGAGTCTTGGCCCACACGGCGCGCACAAGTTCTGAGGGAGGTACTGCCATGAAACACTTGCTGCTTTCTGCTGCGCTGCTGGCGGCGCTACTGGCGCATAGCGCGGCGCATGCCGCGCTGGAGGTGCTGGCCTGCGAACCGGAGTGGGGCGCGCTGGTGACGGAACTGGCCGGCGACCAGGCCAGGGTGAGCGTGGCCACCACGCCGCGCCAGGACCCGCACCGCATCGAGGCGCGGCCCTCGCTCATCGCCCGCGCCCGCCGTGCCGATCTGCTGGTGTGCACCGGCGCGGAACTGGAGATCGGCTGGCTGCCTTTGTTGCAGCGCGAATCCGGCAACGCGAAGATCCAGGCCGGACAGCCCGGTCATTTCGAAGCCGCTGATTACGTGGCGCTGATCGAAAAACCGCAGACGCTGGATCGCGCCCTGGGCGACGTGCACGCCGCGGGCAATCCACATTTCCTGTTCGATCCACACACCCTGCCGGCGGTGGCCGAGGCGCTGACGGCACGGCTGCAAAAGATCGACCCCGCCCACAGCGCCCACTACGCCGCGCGCCTGACCGACTTCAAGCAGCGCTGGGCTGCCGCCCTGGCACGCTGGGAACAACGCGCCGCGCCGCTCAAGGGCACGCCGGTGGCGGTGCACCACAGGAACTGGAGCTACCTGATCCAGTGGCTGGGCATGGACATGGTGGTGGACCTGGAACCCAAGCCCGGCGTCGATCCGTCGGCGGCCTATCTGGCCGAGGTGGTCAAGCGGCTGGAACAGAAGCCGGCACGCATGGTACTGCGCGCCAACTACCAGTCGCCGCGTCCCTCGCAATGGGTGGAGCAACGCACTGGCATCAAGGCGGTGGAACTGCCCTTCACCGTCGGCGGCAGCGAGCAGGCGGTAGATTTGTTCAGCCTGTTCGACGACATCATCACGCGCCTGCTGGAGGGTCGCTCATGATCGACGATCTCTCCATCATCCTGCCCGCCTTCGTGGCGGGCCTGCTGGTGCTCGCCACCCACGTGCCGCTGGGGCGGCGCGTGCTGGAACGCGGCATCATCTTCATCGACATCGCCATCGCCCAGTTCGCCTCCCTCGGCGTGGTGCTGGCGCACATCCTGCACCTGGAGTCGGCCTGGATCATTCAGGCCGGCGCCTTCGCCGCCGCCCTCGGCGGTGCCGCCCTGCTCAACCTCAGTGAGCGGCTGTGGCCCGAGGTGCAGGAGGCGATCATCGGCAGCAGCTTCGTGGTGACGGCCTCGCTCGCCATCCTGCTGCTCGCCAACGATCCGCACGGTGGCGAGCAACTGCATCAACTCCTGGTGGGACAGATCCTGTGGACCACCTGGAACGATCTGCTGCCGCTGGCCGGCATCACCCTCCTGGTACTGGCCGCCTGGTTCGGCTTCGGCCTGCAGCGTTCGCGGCCCGGCTTCTATCTGCTGTTCGCCCTGGCGGTGACACTGTCGGTACAGATGGTGGGCGTATATCTGGTGTTTGCCAGCCTGATCCTGCCGGCGCTGGCCGTGCGCCGCAGCGGGCCGCGGCGCGGCCTGCTGCTGGGCTATGGCGTGGGTGCGCTGGGCTATGGCCTCGGCCTGCTGCTGTCGCTGTGGTTCGACCTGCCTTCGGGCGCAATCATCGTCTGCACCCTGGCCGCCGGCGCCGTGGTGCTGCTGCCGCTGACGCGGCAGGGTAAACTTGCCGCATGAACGACGATTCCATGCGCCACCGTCTGCAACGCCTGGTGCAGCAGCGCCGCTGGGCGGCGCTCGCCACCAGCGACACCACCGGCACCCCCATGGCCTCCATGGTGGCTTATGTCGCAGGCAACGACGCCCGCGTCATCTATCTGCATCTCTCGCGCCTCGCCGCCCACACCGGCAACCTGCTCGCCAACGGCAAGGCGGCCCTGGTGATCAGTGAAGACGATGACGGCAGCGGCGACCCGCAGGAACTGGTGCGCGTCACGCTGCAAGGCAAGGTCACGGCAGTGGCCCGCGACAGCGACGAATACCGCCGCACCCGCGAGCGCTACCTGGAACGCCTGCCCGCCTCCGAGCAACTATTCGAGTTTCCCGACTTCATCCTGTTTCGCCTCGATGTGGAATCGGCGCGCTTCGTCGGCGGCTTCGCCCAGGCGCGCAGCTTCGGCCCCGGCGATCTCTGAACGCTCCGCTCGAAACTCGAAACTCGAGAAGTTACCCCTTCACGCACACCACAGGTACCAGTCGCGCCACCTTGCGCGCCAATCCCGCGGCATGCGCCGCATCCACCACCGCCGACACATCCTTGTAGGCGCCCGGCGCCTCTTCCGCCACGCCGCGCAGCGAGGGACTGCGGATGAGAATGCCGCGTGCGGCCAACTCCTCCACTACGTTGCGGCCATGCCACTGCCGCGTTGCCGCATGACGGCTCATGGCGCGGCCCGCGCCATGACAGGCGGAACTGAAGGCACGTGCCTCGCTTTCCGTGGTGCCGGCCAGAATGTAGGAACTGGTCCCCATGGAGCCGCCGATGAGCACCGGCTGGCCGACGGCGCGCAACGTGTCCGGCAGCTCGCGGTGGCCCGGGCCGAAGGCGCGGGTGGCACCCTTGCGGTGCACGAACAGACGCCGCGGCCTGCCGTCGATGCTGTGCTCCTCCACCTTGCAGGTGTTGTGCGACACGTCGTAGAGCAGATCGAGCCGGGCCTGCGGGGCGAGGCGCGCAAACACCTCGCGCGTCAGGTGGGTGATGATCTGGCGGTTGGCCAGGGCGCAATTGATCGCCGCGCGCATGGCGCCGAGATAGCGCTGCCCCAGCGGCGAGTCGATGGGGGCGCAGGCCAGTT
>NZ_JBLJDO010000043.1:0-4227 GCF_059410345.1 Sulfurivermis sp.
AACTGGCCTGCGCCCCCATCGACTCGCCGCTGGGGCAGCGCTATCTCGGCGCCATGCGCGCGGCGATCAATTGCGCCCTGGCCAACCGCCAGATCATCACCCACCTGACGCGCGAGGTGTTTGCGCGACTCGTCCCGCAGGCCCGGCTCGATCTGCTCTACGACGTGTCGCACAACACCTGCAAGGTGGAGGAGCACAGTATCGACGGCAGGCCGCGGCGTCTGTTCGTGCACCGCAAGGGTGCCACCCGCGCCTTCGGCCCGGGCCACCGCGAGCTGCCGGACACGTTGCGCGCCGCCGGCCAGCCGGTACTCATCGGCGGCTCCATGGGGACCAGTTCCTACATTCTGGTCGGCACCAAGGACAGCGAGGCGCGTGCCTTCAGTTCCGCCTGTCATGGCGCGGGCCGCGCCATGAGCCGTCATGCGGCAACGCGGCAGTGGCATGGCCGCAATGTAGTGGACGAATTGGCCGCACGCGGCATTCTCATCCGCAGTCCCTCGCTGCGCGGCGTGGCGGAAGAGGCGCCGGGCGCCTACAAGGATGTGTCGGCGGTGGTGGATGCGGCGCATGCCGCAGGACTGGCGCGCAAGGTGGCGCGGCTGGTGCCGATGGTGTGTGTGAAGGGATAATTTCTGGCGTTTCGAGGGGGAAATGCGTTCAGAGATCGCCGGGGCCGAAGCTGCGCGCCTGGGCGAAGCCGCCGACGAAGCGTGCCGATTCCACATCGATGCGAAACAGGATGAAGTCGGGAAACTCGAATAGTTGCTCGGAGGCGGGCAGGCCTTCCAGGTAACGGTCACGGGCGCGGCGGTATTCGTCGCTGTCGCGGGCTACTACTGTGACCTTGCCTTGCAGCGTGACGCGCGCCAGTTCCTGCGGGTCGCCGCTGCCGTCGTCGTCTTCACTGATCACCAGGGCCGCCTTGCCGTTGGCGAGCAGGTTGCCGGTGTGGGCGGCGAGGCGCGAGAGATGCAGATAGATGCTGCGGGTGTCGTTGCCTGCGACATAAGCCACCATGGAGGCCATGGGTGTGCCGGTGGCGTCGCTGGTGGCGAGCGCCGCCCAGCGGCGCTGCTGCACCAGGCGTTGCAGACGGTGGCGCATGGAATCGTCGTTCATGCGGCAAGTTTACCCTGCCGCGCCAGCGGCAGCAGCACCACGGCGCCGGCGGCTAGGGTGCAGACGATGATTGCGCCCGAAGGCAGGTCGAACCACAGCGACAGCAGCAGGCCGAGGCCGTAGCCCAGTGCACCCACGCCATAGCCCAGCAGCAGGCCGCGCCGCGGCCCACTGCGGCGCACGGCCAGCGCCGGCAGGATCAGGCTGGCAAACACCAGATATACGCCCACCATCTGTACCGACAGTGTCACCGCCAGGGCGAACAGCAGATAGAAGCCGGGCCGCGAACGCTGCAGGCCGAAGCCGAACCAGGCGGCCAGTACCAGGAGGGTGATGCCGGCCAGCGGCAGCAGATCGTTCCAGGTGGTCCACAGGATCTGTCCCACCAGGAGTTGATGCAGTTGCTCGCCACCGTGCGGATCGTTGGCGAGCAGCAGGATGGCGAGCGAGGCCGTCACCACGAAGCTGCTGCCGATGATCGCCTCCTGCACCTCGGGCCACAGCCGCTCACTGAGGTTGAGCAGGGCGGCACCGCCGAGGGCGGCGGCGAAGGCGCCGGCCTGAATGATCCAGGCCGACTCCAGGTGCAGGATGTGCGCCAGCACCACGCCGAGGGAGGCGAACTGGGCGATGGCGATGTCGATGAAGATGATGCCGCGTTCCAGCACGCGCCGCCCCAGCGGCACGTGGGTGGCGAGCACCAGCAGGCCCGCCACGAAGGCGGGCAGGATGATGGAGAGATCGTCGATCATGAGCGACCCTCCAGCAGGCGCGTGATGATGTCGTCGAACAGGCTGAACAAATCTACCGCCTGCTCGCTGCCGCCGACGGTGAAGGGCAGTTCCACCGCCTTGATGCCAGTGCGTTGCTCCACCCATTGCGAGGGACGCGGCGACTGGTAGTTGGCGCGCAGTACCATGCGTGCCGGCTTCTGTTCCAGCCGCTTGACCACCTCGGCCAGATAGGCCGCCGACGGATCGACGCCGGGCTTGGGTTCCAGGTCCACCACCATGTCCATGCCCAGCCACTGGATCAGGTAGCTCCAGTTCCTGTGGTGCACCGCCACCGGCGTGCCCTTGAGCGGCGCGGCGCGTTGTTCCCAGCGTGCCAGGGCGGCAGCCCAGCGCTGCTTGAAGTCGGTCAGGCGCGCGGCGTAGTGGGCGCTGTGGGCGGGGTCGATCTTTTGCAGCCGTGCCGTCAGCGCCTCGGCCACCGCCGGCAGGGTGTGTGGATCGAACAGGAAATGTGGATTGCCCGCGGCGTGCACGTCGCCCAGGGCGCGATCCAGCGTCTGCGGTTTTTCGATCAGCGCCACGTAATCAGCGGCTTCGAAATGACCGGGCTGTCCGGCCTGGATCTTCGCGTTGCCGGATTCGCGCTGCAACAAAGGCAGCCAGCCGATCTCCAGTTCCGCGCCGGTGCACACCAGCAGATCGGCACGGCGGGCGCGGGCGATGAGCGAGGGCCGCGCCTCGATGCGGTGCGGGTCCTGGCGCGGCGTGGTGGCCACGCTCACCCTGGCCTGGTCGCCGGCCAGTTCCGTCACCAGCGCGCCCCACTCCGGTTCGCAGGCCAGCACCTCCAGCGCGGCATGCGCCGCGCTATGCGCCAGTAGCGCCGCCAGCAGCGCAGCAGAAAGCAGCAAGTGTTTCATGGCAGTACCTCCCTCAGAACTTGTGCGCGCCGTGTGGGCCAAGACTCATCACGTACTGCACGATGATCTGGTTGTCGGTCACATCACGCATGGACTGGTCCTGGGCCAGTTGCAGGCGCAGACGCGAGAACTCCGACGGTGAGTAGTCCAACATCACGCTGTGGCGCGTGGGGTTGTACTTGCTGTGCTCCAGCATGTCGTCGTTGGCGCCGTAGTCCACCGTGCCGGAGTCCAGCCAATCGTAGCGGTAGCCCACGCGCCAGCGTGGCATGAACTGGTATACCGCCTGGGCGTAGAAGCCGGATTGTTTGGCGCCGTAGTCACCCGCCGTGCCGTTGCTGGCGCCGCCGGCGGCGCTGTTGTCTTCGCATTCCAGCGTGCCGCTTTCGTGGCGTTGGAAGTATTCGGCCTGGAGCTTGAGGTAGCGTTCGCGGCTGTTGCCGTCCGGCGCCCACTTCCACACGAAATCGGCGATCCAGGTCTTGGAGTCACCGCTGAAGTCGAGGTGGGCCGCGACGGCGTTGGCGTCTTCCACATGGGATGCCCGGCCCTTGGGACCGGCGTGCAGGTAGGACAGGCCGGCGCGCCAGCTGTGTGAGTCGCCCCAGTCGTCGCCGAGGCGGGCGAAGGCGGCCCAGGTGCCGGCGCCGTTCCTGTCGCCGCCCTGTTCCGAGCCGGGGAAGAACTGGCCGCGCGCCGCCTCGACGCCGAATTCAAGGAAGGTGTCGGTGGGGGCCAGCCAGCGCGCCTGCACGCCGTCCTGGATCAGGTGTTCGCCGAACAGAACCCGATAGGCCAGGCTCTGGTCGGCGAAGTCCCAGGCGTGGGGATGGTGTTCGTTGGCGTAACCGATGCCGGAGAGGAAGCGGCCGCCCTTAACCGTGAAGCCGTGGTCCAGCGCCAGGGTCTGGAACCAGGCTTCTTCCACTTCGATCTTTTCGTCGATAACGGCGAAGTTGGCGTAGCCGCGGAAATAGTGATCGACGTTGGCGGAGAAGGTCAGTTCGGTGTGGTCGAGGGAAAAGCCGCGGCCGCTGCCGTGGTCATGTTCGCCGGCGGGCAGGAAGCCGCTGATGTGGCGTTCCTCCAGGTCTTTGGCGCTGAGGTAGCGGCCCTGCAGGATGAGGGAGATGTCCGGGTTGAAGCTGTTGCTGCCGGCAGCCCAGACGGGCGCCGCGCAGCAGGCCACGATGGCCAGAGCGATGCGTTTCATGCGTTGACTCCTGATATGTGCGGATCGAGGTTCCGGCCCTGCTCGGGCCGGAGCGGATCAGATGCAGCGATGTTGCGGATCAGGCGTCAAGGGGCGGGCCGCGTTGGCCCAGGGTGTGGCGATGGGGTTGCGGCAACACCGTGGCGGCGCGCCGGTCGTGCTGCACCCGCACGGCGGCCTGCGGCGGCCGGGGCAGCGTGGCCGCGGGGGTGGCGCCGTTGCCCAGCGGGCTGGCGAA
>NZ_JBLJDO010000008.1:0-115369 GCF_059410345.1 Sulfurivermis sp.
GACCTTGTACTTGCGCCCGGAGCCACAGGGGCACGGGTCATTGCGGCCGGGCTTGGGGACACTGACCACGGGTGCGGGCTGGGTGCTGGGGGTGTCGTCAGCATGAGCCACCGAGGGCATCGGCGTGGTAGCGACAGCGGGCAGCGTGGCAACGCGGCCAGGGTCGGCACGCAGGGTCAAGTAGTCGGCCAGGGCGACCGCCACCAGGGCGTTAAGGGAGATGCCGATGCGCTCGGCATAGGCGGCAGCGTCGGTCTTGAGTGGGTCGGGCAAGCGGATACTGGTAGCCATGGGGATACACCTCGAAATCAGGATGAGGTATCAATATGGCGTCATTCCGGCGTCACCGTCAAGGTGTTTCCCCCCGTATTACTAACGGGGGGAGGGGCTAGTGGCATCAGAATGGCATCAATCTGGCGTCAGTGGCGCCCCTCCCCTGCCCCCGTGGGTCCACAAGCCGCTCCGCTTCGCTCCGCCCCGGCCCCCTGGGCGCGATTGCATCGGCCCGGGCCGGGCTGGCGGGCTATGGACTACGGGGACAGGGGCTGCGGTGGCAAGGATGAACTGGTCGAAAAATATACATTATGCGCAACATGCACCGGCCGCCAGCGGTTTAGAAGCGGTGGCCAGGCGGCTCCCCTGGATATATTTATCTGGCTGAATAAAAAAGAAATTTTTCAAAATGGCCCAAAAGTTAGCATTGATCCTCAATTCCTCTATAATGCGACCTTCACACCAGACGTAGTCCGTGTCATGGAGTGGCATTTGTTGAATGCTGGCGTGCGATTGACCTAACCCTGCCCGGAAAATCCTGTAGCAACGACATGGCTGAAACCAGACAACGGGTCGAATCCCAATACCTTCGGAATTATGTACCGCTTTCCGAACTGACCCAGGACAACCTGCAGGAGCTCTCGCGCAGCACCTATGTCGAGCAGATTCCCGCCGGACGTACGCTGTTCAAGAAAGGTGATACGGACAACCGCTCCTATTACATCCTCGGCGGCGAGATCGAACTGGATACCGGCGATGGCCCGCCCCGGGTGGTTGCCGGCGCGACACCGGCCTCACGCTTCCCGCTGGATCATCACCGTCCGCGTCAGGCGACCGCCAAGGCGCGCAGCCAGGTGTTCTATTTCCAGGTCGACAACAACCACCTGGACCTGCTCCTGACCTGGGGCCAGAACGCCGGCTACATGGTGACCGAAATTGATAATGGCCCCGAAGAAGCCGACGACGGTGACTGGATGACGCACATGCTGCGCTCCAGCATCTTCCATCGCATCCCCGCCTCCAATATCCAGGCAGTATTCATGAAAATGGAGGCGAAGCCGGTACGTTCCGGGGATGTGGTGATCACGCAGGGTGATGAGGGCGACTATTACTACTACATCAAACAAGGCCGTGCCATGGTCACCCGTCTGACCAAGACCGGACAGACCATCAAGCTGGCAGAACTGGAGGCAGGCAGCAGCTTTGGTGAAGAGGCATTGATCTCCGACTCCAAACGCAACGCCAATGTCACCATGCTGACCGACGGTGTGCTGATGCGGCTGGCCAAAGCGGATTTTGCCTCGCTGCTGAAGGAGCCGGTGCTGCAAAGCGTCAGCTACGACGAGGCGCAAAAACTGGTGGCCGCGGGCACGGCGCAATTGCTGGACGTGCGTCTGGAGAGCGAATACAAGAATGCGGCGCTACCCGACAGCGTCAACATCCCGCTGTTCATGCTGCGGCTCAAGGCCGCCAGTCTGGATCACAACAAAAAATACATCGTCTATTGCGATACCGGACGGCGCAGTTCATCGGCGGTATTTCTGCTCACTGAACGCGGCTTCGATGCCTATGTGCTGAAAGGCGGTCTGATGGCCATCAAGCAGGGCGCGCAGCAGTAACATCGCCTTATTTTTCGTTGCGTTCGTACACTCCGTCCCACTCCGCCGCCGGCGGCGCAGCGCGCAGCGCACTGATGCGCTCCAGATACAACCCATAGACCGGCACACCCGGCCTACTCTCGTGCAATTGCTGGAATAGCTCCGTGGCGCGTTCCCACTCCTGGTCACGATAGCAAGCCAGAGCCTCCTCGTGCAGGTCCAGTTCGGCGCGCAATTCGGCACTGGCCTCGGTGGCGGCACAGAGTGGCTGGAAGATATGTATCGCCTGCGCCTTGCCCTTCACGCGGATCAGATCCAGTTCGCGATAGACAAAGGCCTCCCCTGCCAGGCGCCGCGTCGCCTCTCCCACGATCAGGCCAACATGGTAGTACTTGGTGGCCCCTTCCAGGCGTGAGGCCAGATTGACCGAGTCGCCCAGCACGGTATAGGCGCGGCGATATTCCGACCCCATGTCACCTACATTCATGGTGCCGCTATTGATGCCAATGCCGATCTGGATCAGCGGAAAACCAGCGGCCTGAAATTCGGGCTTGAGCCGCTCCACCTCGGCCAGCATCGCCAGCGCGGCACTGATGGCATGCACCGCATGCTGCCGGTCCTCCAGCGGAGCACCCCAGAAAGCCATCACCATGTCACCGACATATTTATCGATGGTGCCGCGGTTATCGAAGATGATGCGCGTCATGGGCGTGAAGAAATGATTCAGCATATCCTTCAGCTCATTGGCCGTCAGCGCCTCGGAAATGGTGGTGAAGCTGCGGATATCCGCAAATAACACGGACATCTCCCGGCTCTCGCCTTCGAAGCTGTACTGCTCCGGATCCTCGCTCATTTCCTGTACCAGTTGCGGCGGCACATACTGGCCGAACATGCCCTGCAACTGGCGCTTGCTGCGGAACTCGCCGAAAAAACCATGTGCCATGTTGAACATCGCCAGCAGAATCACCAGCAGCACCTGCGGTGCCAGCGCCAGAATGAGACCTTCGGCAGACCACATCCAGAAATTAAAGGCGATGGCAGATGCCAATACCGCAGCCGTAACCAGCACCAGCGGCAAGGGGTCCAAACGGGGAAACAGCAGCGCGAGGCTCACGCCAATCAGCAGGATAAGCAAAAAGTCTGCACCAGTGGCCCACGCCGGCTCCATGGGGAAGTTGTTGTCGAGGATGGAGGCGATGATGTTGGCATGCACTTCGACGCCGGGATAGACCGCCTGGATCGGCGTGGCACGCAGATCGAACAGGCCTTGCGCTGTGGTACCGATGAGCACGATGGCATTGTCGAGTTTCTCATCCGTGACACGGCCGTTCAGCACGTCGGTGGCCGAGATATACGGATAACTGCCCCAAAGCCCATGGTAGGGAATGATTACACGACCTTCGCTGTCGGTGGGGATGGTGATATGACCCAGGCGGATTGCCTCAAGGATTTCATCACCGCCCACCAGTGCTGTTTGCACACCGACTTCGTCCATCATCAGGAACAGGCGCGCCACCTCCAAACCCAATGACGGGTATAGCTTGTCGGCATGGCGCACCACTATCGGGGCACGGCGGATGATGCCGTCTGGATCAGGCTCCAGGGTAAAAAAACCACCGTGCCGTGCCGCCTGCTGCAAGACATCGATGTTTCCGGTATAGCTGCTGACCGTGGGCATGACTACGCGGGTAACGGCCTCCTCCGGCACCACATTGAGTGGTTGCGGCAAGGTGCCCACCGCTTCTTCGCCACGGGTGTGGAAGATATAGCCGAGCACCACATCATGCTCTTCGAGGGTTGCAGCGAACGCCGTGTTGTTATCGAACAGAGGAAGATAGTCGCGTAGGCCGCGCACCAGGGCATGCCCCTCACCCTCCGCCTCACTCAGCCGCTGCAGTACCATCTCACCACTGTTGCGCTCCGACTCGGCGAAAATGATGTCGAATCCGACGACCGCCGCCCCCTGTTGAAACAGGTTATCGATGAGCAGCCCCAGTTTGTCGCGCGACCAAGGCCAATGTCCCTCGTTCTGCAGGCTCTTCTCATCGATATCGACGATGACAATGCGTGGGTCGACGTGGTGCTCCGGCAGCATGGCGCGCAGGCGCAGGTCGTACACCATGGAATCGAGTCGCTGCATGGTCTGCTGCATCAGCGGCATGTCGCTGAACTGCAACCACAGAGTAATCAGAACCAGCAACAAACCCGTGGCCGTGGGATAGAATCTTTTGCGGAAGCTGCCCTTGGCCATGGCGCTGCGTGTCAGGAGAGTTGAAACAGGCGGCGGAAATTGACGCTGGTCAACTCGGCTATCGCCTCCAGCGTGGTGCCACGCACGCTGGCCAGACGCTCGGCCACATGGCGCACATAGGCCGGATAATTGGGCTTGCCACGGTGCGGCATAGGCGCCAGATAGGGTGCGTCGGTTTCCACCAGCAGGCGATCATCGGGCACCCGCGCCGCCACCTCGCGGACCTGTACGGCGTTGTTGAAGGTGATGATGCCGGAGAAGGATATATGAAAGCCCAAGTCCAGGGCCTGGGCGGCAGTGTCCCAGTCGTCGACAAAGCAGTGCATGATGCCGCCGACCGCCTCCGCCCCCTCCTCGCGTAATAGGCGCACGGTGTCGGCCTGGGCCTCACGGCTGTGTACGATCAGCGGTTTACCGACTGCTCGCGCCGCCTGGATGTGGCGACGAAAGCGCTCATGCTGCCAGTTCAGGTCACCTTCGCTGCGGTAGTAATCGAGACCGGTCTCGCCGATACCGATCACCTTGGGCAGACGCGCTGCCGTCACCAGTTCATCGAGGCTGGGCTCGTGGCCTTCGTGATCGTTGGGATGCACGCCGACGGTGGCGTAGACATGTTCGTGCTGCTGCGCCAATGCCAGTACGGCAGGAAAGTTCTCCCAATTGATGCACACGCAGAGCACATCGCTGACACCCGCCGCCTGCGCCTGGGCCAACACACCGTCGATGCCGTCGGCGTAGGGTGCGAGATCCAGGCGATCGAGATGGCAGTGCGAATCGACGAGCGATGTGGACATGAAAGCGATAGTAATGACAAAGATGCGCTCCGCGGCAGGGGAGCGTGTTACATGGTGTGGGTCTGGCGATCGGACTTGAGGGCGCCGGCCAGATAAGTTTCGATCTTGTTGCGCACGTTACCGCCATCCTGCTCACTGAACTGGACGCCGATACCGGCGGCGCGATTGCCCTGCGCACCCTTGGGCGTAATCCAGACGATCTTGCCGGCGACCGGCAGCTTTTCCTTTTCTTCCATCAGGGTCAGCAGCATGAATACCTCATCGCCCAGCGCGTAATCCTTGTTGGTGGGGATGAACAGCCCGCCGTTTTTCACAAACGGCATGTAGGCCGCATACAGCGCACTCTTGTCCTTGATGGTGAGAGACAGAATACCCTGCTTGGCTATGGGGGGTGCCTTCGGCTCCATGATGACCTTATCTCGTTGGTGCGGCGCGTCGCGCCGTCGTTCCACCTGCGCTGCTCCAGCCGAGCAGCAACTCCTCCAGCAGCAACTGCACGTTCGGATGACCGCGCGCCAGACGCATGGCCTCCTGCAGTTGCCCTTGCCGGTGCAGCAAATGAGCTAAGTCTACCTTCTCGCACAGGGCTTGCAAACGCCGGCGCAGATCCGGGTTGTCCAACTGGACCTCGGCCGTGCCGGCCTTGAGCCGCGCCATGTCCACAAACCAGCCATGCAGCGTTGCCAGCGTTTCTCCCAGCGGCAGCTCAAGCCACTGCGCCGCCAGGGCGAGCGGCTCCTGTTTCCCCTCCAGCAGAGCCTCGAAGACGGCGAACAGTTGTGCGCGCCGCTCCATGCCACCCGACTCAACCAGGGCCAAGGCCCGCAGCGGCGCACCGCCGCTGATCGCCAGAGCCAACGCGGCCCGCTGGGCATCACCCAGGCGCTCGGCCAGCCAGTTATGCGCTTCTGCGCCCCACTGCGCCACGAATGGAAGTTGCTGGCAGCGGCTGCGTATGGTGGGCAACAGGGCAGCGGGACGGGCCGTGACCAGCAACAACAGAGCGTCGCGGCCCGGTTCCTCCAACGTCTTCAGCAGGGCATTGGCGGCATTGATGTTCATGCGATCGGCCGGCTCGATGATCACCACACGGGCGCGGCCATACTGCGGCGTCAGCGCCTGCCAGGCCAGCAGATCCCGAATCAGGCCGATGGTGATCTCCTTACCCTCTTCCTCCGGCTGTACCGCTTGAAAATCCGGATGCGTACCGGCCGCAAGCAATTGGCAGCCACGGCACGAGCCACACGGCAGGCCTTGCTCCGTTTGTTCACACAACAGGGAACGGGCCAGCAGGCGCGCAAACTCCAGTTTGCCCAACCCGGCCGGGCCACTCAGCAGCAGGGCATGGGGCAGACGGCCCGCAGCGATGCGTTGCTGCATCGATTGCCAGGGGGCCTGTTGCCAGGGATAAGGCTGCTGCATGGTCAGGAGGCACCTGCCAAATACGCGTCCAGCACCTGATCAAGCTGGGCCTGAACCTCGGCCAGCGGCCGGCTGGCGTCGATGATGCGAAAACGCCCCGGCTCCTGTCGTGCGCGCTCACGGTAGGCGGCGCGCACGCGCTGAAAAAACTCCGCCTGTTCCTGCTCGAAGCGGTCCGGATCACTGCGCGCCCCGGCCCGCTGCAGCCCCTGCTCCACCGGCAGGTCCAGCAGCAGCGTGAGGTCTGGGCGCAACTCGCGTTGCACCCACTGTTCCAGCACGCGGATGCGTGCCTGATCGATGCCGCGGCCGCCTCCCTGGTAGGCATAGGTGGCATCGGTGAAGCGGTCGCACAGGACCCAGTCGCCGCGCACCAGCGCCGGAAGGATCAACTCCGCCAGATGCTGGGCGCGGGCGGCAAACATCAGCAGCAGCTCAGTGTCATCGGCCATGGCGCTCTGGCCGCGATCCAGCAGCAGGGCGCGCAACTGCTCCCCCAGCGGGGTGCCGCCGGGTTCACGGGTACGAACCACCTGTTTGCCCGCCGCGCTCAGCCGTCGATGAATATGTTCGAGATTGGAGCTCTTGCCGGCGCCCTCGCCGCCTTCCAGAGTGATGAAGCGTCCACGCATGGTGTGTCCCGGTAGATAATGACCCGGCAATGCTACCACGATGGCCGGCGCCTCAGGCGGCGGGTGACTCTTCCCACTGCTTCAGCACATCGTTCAGCCCCTTTTTCAGATTCTTCACTGCCTCCGGGGCCTCGATATCCACCACCTGCTCGACGACCCACTTGTTGGCGCTGCCGCCCATGACTTGCTCCACACACTGCCCCAGATAGCGCAGTGCCTGGTAACTGGGCTGACCATCAGCAAAACCGAACTCGGCGTAGGCCTCCATCCGCTCGTTGAGGAGCGCCACTACCGCCGCACGGTGCTCGCCGGGCCCCGCCACTTCGGTCATGTTGTCCACCAGGGTACGTACCAGATGCTGGGCCAGGGCGCCCATCAGGTGCTGGCGCTGTTCATCCTCCAGGCGCTCGTAACACAGGCGGTCGGCCAGTTGCAGCAGGAACACCGCAAACTCGCCCACCACCGCCAGCAATTGCGTCTGTGAAGCAAAGTTGAAACCGGCGGCGTACATCTTGTCTGCGCGTTCCTGGGCCGCGCGCCAGGTAATGAAACCGAGTACCGAGGCCAACTCTTCCGGCGACTTCGGCTTGTCTTTCTTGTGCCATTTACTCTTGATGCGCACGCTTATTCCTCAATCTATGTTGCTGTTGGCAGCGGCGCGAGGCCGTGCTAGCTTTGCTATTACCTAGTATTCTACTCAACATATATCAACAAACCAACTGCGGGTCCGACATGCGCGCCGATCTTCACACCCTCACCGCCCAGGTGCAACACAACTGCGACATCTCCGATGCGCGCCATGCCCGCAACTACTCCCTGTGCATCTATCTGCTCAAGATGCGCGAGTACTACCGCTGGGAAATGGGTTACGGCTATGACGAACGCCTGCCGGAAAAACAGTTGGGTGACTGGCTGATGGAGCGGGAACGGCTGTGGGGCGAGTTGGAACACCAGGATTATCAGCCCATCGCACTGCATAGCACGCCGTTCGCACCTTTCGAACCGGACGTGCTCAACGATCGCTTGCTACCGCAGGGGCTGGTCTACAGCGGCGGCTACGGCGGCCTATCCAAACCGCACTTTTTCCTCGCCGATCTGCATCAGGTGGAGCAACGCCACCAGCGGCGCATCCTGGTCACTGGCAAGGAATATGCGCGCGATCTGACCGCACCGCCGGCAATGACGCTCAACGGCGAGGTCTATGTGCGGCGCGAGTCATTGCGGCGCATGCTGTGGGAGAAGATCGAAGAGTGGCGCTGGCGCCGACAGGATAATGCCATGGCACGTACCCTTGCCTTTTATCCGGTGGACAGCGCACTGGAGAGCGCACTGGATGCCATGACCGCCACCGAGACCGAGGCGGCGATTCTGCATGAACTGGGCGAGATCGAGGCCGGCGTACTGTTCGGCGCAGCCTGGGAACAGATGTTGACCGCCCTGTGGCACACACGGGCCGAACTGGTGGCGCGTGCGGTGCGCGACCATCTGGCTGACTGCCTGGTGACCTTGCCCACGCTGCTGGCCGAGGAGCGGGCAGCCTCGCTGCACTTCTATTTTGCCAATCTGGGTGGCATGCGACAGGCACTCTTCCCCACCCTGCAAGCCGCCTACCGCCAGTGGATAGAACAGGGCGGCCTGGCGCCGTTACAGGAGGCCGTCAACCGTGGGCAGACGCACTGGCAACAGGCCGGTACACGCCTGCTACAGGCCTACGGTGGACACGATGATGGCGCGGCGGAACGACTGGATACGCTGCTGGATGAATTGGTACTGTAAGAAAACGACGACGCCCGCATCTGCGGGCGTCGTTGCGGAGTGCATACGACTCAGTAACCGCCCTTGCGGCGGCTCTCCGGCAGACCGGCGATCTTGCCTGCCTGCTTGGAGGGCTGCATCGGAAACAGCTCGTAGAGATCCTTGGACTGCACCGCGGTGCCCCACTTGTCGGACATCGCCTTGACGATGGTGCGATCGTTGGGCTGGTTGCCGCCGTTATTGAGGTATTCATCACGCAGGTAATTGATGAGGTCCCAGGACTTCTCGGTCAGGGTGACGCTCTCGGCAGCGGCAATGGCCTTGGCCACGTCCTCGTTCCAGTCTTCCAGGTTTTCCAGATAACCGTTGGCGTTGGCCGCGATGGTCTTGCCGTTCACTTCGTAAGACATACTGCTCTCTCCTTCAAGTTGTTTCTAGATTTAAGACGTAACTTGTTATTCCGAATTAACTTTATTAATAGATTTATGGGCAATGAACAGCCCGCAACCGAGGCTGCGATACGGCCCCAGACCCCGCTCCTGCAAAGTCACGGCGTCCTGGGGTTGCAGGTCCGCCACCATCAGGCTGCGCACATGAATCGGGCCGTCCGGCGTATCGAAAGAGTGCGGCTTGCCCGCCAGGACCTTCTTGAACTGCACGCCCATGGCGCGCATCTGCTGCACGGCATCGGCAATGAACTGCTCCTCATCCTGCCCTGCGGGTACTGCAATGTAACGCGCGTACAGCGTGGCAACCGGACTGAGGGGGACCACCTTGGCCTCCCCCACCACCATGGTATTGCCGCCCACATCGAGGGTCTGACCACTCAGGGCCCGCGCATTTTCCACTCTATGCCGTGCCAGGCGCAAGACAAGACGCGTCCGGCGTGACAGATGCAGCAGGGCCAGGGCGTGCGAGGGGCGCTCCCAGCCGTTGCCTGAATCGGCCACGTGGATCAGGTGCAGGCCATCGGCAGGATCGTCACCAAACCAGGGCAAGGCACGACGAACAGCGGCAGAAAGGAGGTAGGCGTGATCCACCGGCAGGGTGCGGCAGTCGATATGGAACGATACATCGACCACGTCCTCCGGTACGGTGAAAAACTCCTTTTGTACGTCCTCTTGCCAAAACATGGTGTCAATCCGCCGGCAGTTCGTTGCGCAGGGCGTCGCGATCGTACCACCAGGCATCGGGGACCAGTACATCCAGCAGCTTGCCCAGACGCGGCAGGAACTTGGCCGGATCGTTCAGCTCCAGGCGTTCCACCCAGAAATCAAAGATCTCTTTGTTGTCCACCACCTCGCTGTGCTTCTTGGCCACTTCCGCCAGCATGCCGGCGGTAAAGAACTTCAGGTCCTCGCGCTGCTTGCCCTCGGCGCGCAGTTCCACCAGATAGGCGGCCGTAGCAGCAGGGATGGCGGCGGCGTCAGCCTTGGGCGGCGTCTCCGCCACCAGATGCTTGAGCATCAGCACCGACAGTTCCGGATCGATGGGATAGGTGACGGCCAGCCAGATGCCGTGCGCCAGGGCCTTGATGGAGTCATCTTTTTCCGCCTGGTAAATGATGTCGCAGGCCTGCACCGCCTGCTCCCACAACCGGGCGGCCAAGGCCTGGCGGAAGCAGTCGTGGCCCAGTTGCCAGGCCTCATCGCGCCGCTCCAGATCGAGCAGGATGTAGCCGATGTCATTACGCAGGGTCAGACGCTGCGCCAGCGGGGCAGCGGCGGACAGGGCCGCCAGTTCGGCCTCCAGCTGTGCCAAGCGGGTTTCCTCAGCCTGCTTCGGGCGGACCGCATCGGAGGCGCACTCCGCCTCGCCTTGCACCGCTTCGTTTTCCAGTTGCAGATATTTCACTTGGATATCCCGTGGCTATTGCTGTGGCAGCATCAGGAGGTGAACGCGGCTTCCAGCCGGTCTTCCCAGTTTTCCGGCGTGTTCTCGTAAGTGGGCTTGACGTCGATACGGAAAAACATCTCGCCCTTGGCGCGCTGACGGACCACCTCGATGAGGTCTTCAAAGTCATCCAGCTGAGGATTCTGGATCATGATCTCACTTAAATAGAGCATCGCTTGCCTCGCCAACCGATAAACACATATGTAAACGTGCCTTGTATGTGTGGCACGTCCGGCCGCCCTTCAAGGGTCCCGCTGTGATACTTAAGAGAATTGCTATGTATTGATATTGAACCCGATGCACGAGGCATGAACAAGCCTCGCTTTGCGCTATCCGTCACAACCCTTGGAAGGGTACGGCGCTTCTTTTCTGCTAACAATCAACATTAAAGTCAACACGTATCATGTTGATATATATCAATTAATAGTTGCGTTTATGCCACCATAACCCATATTCTCCAGGTGTTTTGTATATCCCATTCAGGATAGACCTATCCCACCCCTCCCCCCCATCGGAAGGATACTTCGCTTCATAATGAACTTCTAAACTTCGCGCCATGTTGAAAAGGACCTACTGGTTTCGTCCTCTTCAGACTAGGTAGTTGTGCCCGGCGCCGCCCAATCGTCGTCGGGCCAGATGGACGGCCAAGGTACCCTCCTCCGGCCGCCCCGAAACCCAACAGATCTCTGACGGGAGAATGACTAATGGCTACTAAGATGCACAAGACTCCGATGCTGGACCAGCTGGAGAGCGGCCCGTGGCCGTCCTTCGTGACCGGCCTGAAGCGCCTGGCTACCGATGAAGGCAAGCCTTACGCTGACATGATGAAGGACCTGCTCGGTCAGCTGGAAACGTCCTATACCACCCGCAAGGGCTACTGGAAGGGCGGTACCGTAGGTGTGGTCGGTTACGGCGGCGGCGTCATTCCCCGCTTCACCGAACTGCACGACGAGAACAAGAAGCCCCTGTTCCCGAAGGCTGCCGAGTTCCACACCCTGCGCATCATGCCGCCCGCCGGCATGCACTACAACACCGATATCATCCGCAAGTTCTGCGACGTGTGGGACAAGTACGGCTCCGGCCTGATCGCCTTCCACGGCCAGTCCGGCGACATCATGTTCCAGGGTTGCACCACTGAGAACGTCCAGCCGGCCTTCGACGAGCTAAACGAGATGGGCTTCGACCTGGGTGGCGCCGGCCCCGCCGTGCGCACCGGCATGTCCTGCGTCGGTGCCGCACGTTGCGAGCACTCCTGCGCCAACGAGCAGAAGATTCACCGCACCCTGGTGAACCGCTTCCTCGACGACATGCACCGTCCGGCCCTGCCGTACAAGTTCAAGTTCAAGGTCTCCGGCTGCCCCAACGACTGCATGAACTCCATTCAGCGCGCTGACCTGGCCACCATCGGCACCTGGCGCGACGACATGAAGGTCGACCAGGCCGAAGTGAAGAACTTCGTCAATGCCAAGGGCCGCAAGTACGTCATCGACAACGTCATCACCCGTTGCCCGACCCAGGCCCTGAGCCTGAACGACGACGACACCCTGGCTGTCGACAACAAGAACTGCGTCCGCTGCATGCACTGCATCAACGTCATGACCAAGGCTCTGTCCCCCGGCGACGACAAGGGCGTCACCCTGCTGGTCGGCGGCAAGCGCACTCTGAAGATCGGCGACCTGATGGGCACCGTGGTGGTCCCCTTCATGAAGCTGGACACCGACGAAGACTACGAGGCCCTGGAAGAGCTGGCCGGCAACATCATCGACTTCTTCGCCGAGAACGCCCTGGAGCACGAGCGTACCGGTGAGATGATCGAGCGTATCGGCCTGGTGAACTTCCTGGAAGGCATTGGCGTCGAGATCGACCCGAACATGATCACCAACCCGCGCATGAACCCCTACGTCCGCACCGATGGCTGGGACGAAGAGGCCCAGAAGTGGTTCGAGCGTAAGGCTGGCTAAGCGGTCGGTCCGACAGTAAACGCGGGGCGTCCCGGGCAACCGGTACGCCCCGCAAACTAAATAACGACGAATTTCTGAGTGTAATTGGAGGTAATTATGTCTGCACCTCGCATGCCCATCGAGAGTGGTGTACCGGATCCGTTCCCGTATATGCACCCCACGCTGAAGAAGAACTTCGGCCAGTGGAAGTACCATGACCGTCCGCGTCCGGGCGTCCTGCACCACGTCGCCAAGTCCGGCGAAGAAGTCTGGACCGTGCGCGCCGGTACCCAGCGTCAGATGGACACCTACACCATCCGCAAGCTGATGGACATCGCCGACCAGTTTGCCGACGGCTATGTGCGTTTCACCATCCGTTCCAATATCGAGTACATGGTCACCGACGAGAAGAAGGTTCAGCCGCTCATCGAGAAGCTGAATGCCGAAGGCTTCCCCGTCGGCGGTACCGGTAACTCCGTGTCGATGATCTCCCACACCCAGGGCTGGCTGCACTGCGACATCCCCGGCACCGACGCCTCCGGCGCCGTGAAGGCCCTGATGGATGAGCTGTACCACGAGTTCACCCACGAAGAGATGCCGAACCGCGTGCGCATGACCACCTCCTGCTGCCAGATCAACTGCGGCGGCCAGGGTGACATCGCCATCAACATCCAGCACACCAAGCCGCCCAAGATCAACCACGACCTGGTGGCCAACGTGTGTGAGCGTCCGTCCGTTGTGGCCCGCTGCCCGGTGGCGGCTATCCGTCCGGCCATGGTCAACGGCAAGCCCTCGCTGGAAGTGGACGAAAAGAAGTGCATCTGCTGCGGCGCCTGCTTCCCCCCCTGCCCGCCGATGCAGATCAACGATCCGGAGCACTCCAAGCTGGCCATCTGGGTCGGCGGCAAGAACTCCAACGCCCGTTCCAAGCCGACCTTCCACAAGCTGGTCGCTGCCGGCATCCCCAACAACCCGCCGCGCTGGCCCGAAGCCGCCGCTGTGGTGAAGAACATCCTGAACGCCTACAAGAAGGACGCGAAGGAGTGGGAGCGCATGAACGAGTGGATCGACCGTATCGGTTGGCCGCGTTTCTTCGAGCTGACCGGCCTGCCGTTCACCAAGTACCACATCGACAACTGGCGTGGTGGCCGCGTGAACCTCAACGCCTCTGCTCACATCCGCTTCTGATAAACGGATAAAAGGAAGAGGTCAATGAAGTTTACGATTCAGGTTAACGAAGGCCCGTACACTCATCAGGCATCTGATACAGCGTACAACTTCGCCGTGGCAGCCCTGGCAGCAGGACACGAGGTTTACCGCGTGTTCTTCTATCACGACGGTGTCAACAACGCGACCCGTCTGACCACTCCGCCGCAGGACGACCGCAACGTGGTCAACCGCTGGAGTGAGCTGGCTGCCAAGCACAACCTTGACCTCGTAGTCTGCGTAGCCGCGGCCCAGCGCCGCGGCATCGCTGATGCCGATGAGGCCAAGCGCAATGGCAAGAACGCTGACAACATCGCTCCCGGCTTCCGGATCTCCGGTCTGGGCCAGCTGATCGAGGGCGGTATCCAGTCCGATCGCCTCGTCGTGTTTGGCGATTAATTCGGGGAGAGAGTGATGAGTGACGAAGAAATGATGGAAGGCGGCGTGCAGAAGAAGTTCTGCTATGTGAACCGGACGGCTCCGTACGGTACGGTTTACGCCCTGGAAGCTTTGGAAGTTGTGCTGATCGGTGCTGCCTTCGAGCAGGACGTTTCCGTGGTTTTCATGGATGATGGTGTGTTCCAGATCGTCAAGGGTCAGGATACCGCCGGTATCGGCATGAAGAACTTCTCCCCCACTTACCGTGCGCTCGAGATGTACGACGTTGAAAAACTGTACGTCTCCAAGGAGTCGCTGGAAGAGCGTGGCCTGAGCGAAGACGACCTGCTGGTGGACGTCGAAGTGAAGACCGCCGCTGAACTCCGCGACCTTATGGAAGAGCAGGACGTGCTCCTGACCTTTTAACCGGGGAAGACGAAATGCTGCATACCGTAAACAAGTCGCCGTTTCAGAAGAACACCTTTGAAAGCTGCATCAAGCACGCTGCAAAAGGCAGCGCCGTCCTGTTGATCGAGGATGGCGTTTACGCTGCACTGAAGGATACCGCTGTGTCCGCCAAGGTGCAGCAGGCCATGGGGGATATCACCTTTTATGCCCTGGAGCCGGACGTTAACGCCCGTGGTCTGAAGGGTAAAGTGATGGATGGTATCAATCTGGTCGATTACGCCGGGTTTGTTGACCTGACCGTCAAGTTTGATCGTGTTCAATCCTGGCTGTAAGCCTGTTCATTCAATCCAACTGATTGAGGAGATAATGTCATGGGTACTATGACTGCTGGTGGTAAGACTGTAGAAGTCGATGAAGAAGGTTATCTGGTCAACATCAACGACTGGAACCGCGATATCGCTGTGGAGCTGGCCAAGTCCGAGAACGTCGAGATGACCGACTCCCACTGGGAAGTGATCGACTTCCTGCGTGAGTACTACAACGAGTACCAGATCGCTCCGGCCGTTCGCGTTCTGACCAAGGCCATCGGCAAGAAGCTCGGCCCTGAGAAGGGCAACAGCAAGTACCTGTACGAGCTGTTCCCGTACGGTCCCGCCAAGCAGGCCTGTAAGATCGGTGGCCTGCCGAAGCCGACCGGCTGCATCTAATGCCGTGCCCGGGGGGCGCTTGCGCCCCCCACCCCTATTCAATTCTCTAGCGAGGGTCGATACGAATGTCGTTCCTGACAGTGCTCTATGCACTCTTGTTCTATACCGCCACGGCGTTGTTCATCGTCGGCCTGGCCTACAAGATTCGCCAGTACGCCACGACGCCCGCTCCGCTCAAGATTCCCACAACACCTGCGCCCACCACTACCGGCGGCGTGGTGTTTCGCATGGCCCGTGAGGTCGTGCTGTTTGAAAGCCTGTTCAAATCCAACAAGTGGATCTGGATCTTCGGCTGGATGTTCCACCTGGCCCTGGCGCTGGTGATCCTGCGCCACTTCCGTTATTTCCAGGAGCCGGTCTGGGGCATCATCGTCTTTATCCAGCCCTTCGGTATGTATGCCGGTTTCTTCATGGTCCTTGGCCTGCTTGGCCTGTGGGCACGCCGTCTCTTCGTCGAGCGCATCCGCTACATCACCGCTCCGTCCGACCATCTGATGCTGGCCCTGCTGGTGGGCATCGGTATCAGCGGCCTGATGATGAAGTTTGTCCACCACACCGACATCGTGATGGTGAAGGCCTTCTTCCTCGGTCTGATGCGTTTTGACCTGCAGCCGCTGCCGAGCGACACCCCGCTGCTGATCCACCTGGGTCTCGTTGCCCTGCTGCTGATCATCTTCCCGTTCAGCAAGCTGCTGCATGCGCCGGGCGTATTCTTCAGCCCGACCCGCAATCAGGTCGACAACCCGCGCGAGCGCCGCCATCTGGCGCCCTGGGCCGCGGAACTCGACAAGTAACCGAACTTTAGCGCTTGAACGTATAAGGAGAAACGCGTGGCTGCAGCCAAGTTTGACACGCCGAACATGCGGGAGTACCCGAGCATTCCTGCCCTCCAGCCGGATGCGACGGCGCACCTGAAGTCCTTCCTTGCGGCACCGGAGCACAACACCTTCCTCGGTTTCCCTGGGGAGCTGGTGGACAACTGGCAGGAAAAGGCCATCGAGAAGATGGGCGACCTGCTGGGCAAGTATCGCGGCCTCCGTGTATTCATGGATGCCTGCGTCAAGTGCGGTTCCTGCACCGACAAGTGCCACTACTTCCAGGGCACCTCGGACCCGAAGAACATGCCGGTGGCGCGCCAGGATCTGATGCGCAGCGTCTACCGCCGCCATTTCACCTTCGCCGGCAAGTACTTTCCCTGGCTGGTTGGCGCGCGCGACCTGACCCGTGAAGTGCTGGACGAGTGGTACAACTACTTCCACCAGTGTTCGCAGTGCCGCCGTTGCTCGGTGTTCTGCCCCTACGGCATCGACACCGCGGAAGTCTCCATGGCCGCCCGCGAGATCATGGACTCCATCGGCTACGGCCAGAAATACTGCAACGAAATCCTCGGCAAGGTACAGAAGGTCGGCAACAACCTGGGCCTGCCCGGTCCGGCGCTGGAAGCCACGCTGGAGGAGTTCGCCGAAGAGCTTTCCGATGACACCGGTTGCGACGTCAAGATCCCGCTCGACGTGGAAGGTGCCGATGTGCTGCTGATCACGCCGTCCGCCGACTTCTTCGCCGAGCCGCACATCGACGGTCTGATGGGTTACGCCAAGGTGTTCCACGCCGCCGGCATCAGCTGGACCCTGTCCAGCTATGCCTCCGAGGCGGCCAATTTCTCCATGTTCATCGGTTCCTACTCGAACATGAAGAAGGTGGCCGAGCGCATCCGCAAGGCTGCCATCGACCTCAAGGTGAAGCGCATCATCGTCGGCGAGTGCGGCCACGCCTGGCGTGTCGCCTACAGCTTCTGGAACACCCTCACCGGCGTGGGTTCCGGCGCGGATGATCCGTACGCCCTCCAACTGCAACAGCAGCTGGATCACAGCTACCCGATCCCGCAGCACATCTGCGAGTTTACCTGGGACCAGATCCAGCAGGGCAAGCTCACGTTCGACAAGTCGCAGAACGATCACCGTGTGGTGACCTTCCACGACTCCTGCAACGTGGCACGCGCCACCCGCATGGGTACCGAACCCGGTGGCCAGTTCGACATCCCGCGCAACGTCATCAAGGCGGTGTGCAACAACTATGTGGACATGTCGCCCGACACCATCCGCGAAGTAACGTACTGCTGCGGCGGTGGCGGCGGCCTGCTGACCGACGACTTGATGGAACTCCGTGTGAAGGGCGCGCTGCCCCGCATGGAGGCCCTGAAGAAGGTGATCGACGAGGACAAGGTGAATGCCATGGCGGCTATCTGTGCCATCTGCAAGGCGCAGTTCACCAAGGTCATGCCGTATTACGGCATCCCCATGGACACCATCGTCAGCCTGCACCAATTGGTGAAGGACGCAATCATTCTTCCGGGGCAGGGAGAGGAACAGGCGGAGCCGGCAGCAGAGGCCACCGAGTAACAACAAATAAATTCACATCCCGCGGTGAAACCGTTTCACCGGGGGGAGACAAGGCTACAGGCATAGGAGAGTGAAAATGGCAACTTCTAGCGACGACATGAAGAAGGGTTTTACGTACCGCCGCTACAAGGACGGCGACAGCAAACATCGTCCGTTCTCCCAGGAAATCTGGCAGGCGAGCTGGACCCACAAGTGCCCGACCTACGTGCACCGCACCCCGCCCTGCCAGGGTAGCTGCCCCTCCGGTCACGACATCCGCGGCTGGCTGGACATCGTGCGCGGCATCGAGAAGCCGACCGGCGGCATGACCATGCAAGAGTATGCCTTCCGCCGCAACACCAACGCCAACCCGTTCCCGGCCATCATGGGCCGCGTCTGTCCCGCTCCCTGCGAGGACGGCTGCAACCGCAACCAGGTGGACGAGCAGGTCGGCATCAACTCCGTCGAGCAGTACATCGGCGACCAGGCCCTGGCCAACGGCTACAAGTTCGAAGCAGGCCAGGACACCGGCAAGAAGGTTGCCGTGATCGGTGGCGGCCCCGCTGGTCTCGCCGCTGCCTACCAGCTGCGCCGCAAGGGTCACGCCGTGACCGTGTTCGAGCAGAAGGAGCAGCTGGGCGGCATGATGCGCTACGGCATCCCCGGCTACCGTACCCCGCGCGACGTGCTGGACGGCGAAATCAACCGCATCGTCGAGATGGGCGTTACCATCAAGACCGGCGTGAAGATCGGCAAGGACATCACCGTCGAGCAGCTGGCCAAGGACTTCAACGCCGTGCTGTTCGCCATGGGTGCCTGGTCCGGCCGCAACCTGCCCGTCCCCGGCGCCGATGCCGTCAACTGCATCACCGGTGTGGCCTTCCTGGCCGCCTTCAACGAAGGTCGCCTGAAGCACGTCACCGGCAAGGTGGTGGTCATCGGTGGTGGTGATACCTCCATCGACGTCGCCTCCGTTGCCCGCCGTCTCGGCCACATCACCGTGGAAAACGAGAAGGACCGTCCGGAGCACATCATCATCAACCAGACCGCACACGACGTGGCCATGACCGCCAACCGTCAGGGCGCCGATGTCATGCTGATCTCCCGCTCCCCCATCAGCAAGATGCCGGCGGCGCAGCATGAAATCGAAGATGCCACCCGCGAAGGCGTGGAGATCGTCGGTCAGCTGAGCCCGGTGGAAGTCATCAAGGGCAAGGATGGCCGTGCCACCGCCCTGCGCGTGGTCAAGCTGGAAGAGGACGGCAAGACTCCCATCGCCGGTTCCGAGTTCAACATCGAGTGTGAGCTGATCGTCGCCGCCATCGGCCAGACCGGTGATGTGGCCGGCTTCGAAGGCTATGCCAACGACAAGGGTCTGGTCGGCGCCGACAAGCACTTCCAGGTTCCCGGCAAGCCCGGCTTCTTCGCCTGCGGTGACATCGTGCGTCCGCACCTGCTGACCACCGCCATCGGCCAGGCCTCCATCGCCGTGGAAAGCATCGACCATTACCTGAAGAACGAAGAGCTCGTGCATCGTCCGAAGGTGGACGTACATCACTTCAACCTGATGGAAAAGCTGATGGAAACCGGCCTGCAGCCGCAGCACTTCGAGGCCGCGGACAAGGACGCCATCGCCAAGGCCGAAGGCTTTGCCAAGGATATCGACCGCGGTCTGCGCGGCACCTCCGAGGCCAAGTTCGCGGTACACAACTACGAAGACCGCTCCTTCGCCGAAATCATTCCGGCTGACGAGCTGTTCCTGGGCCACTTCAACTACACCCCGCGCAACAAGCGCGAGCACATCATGGTCAACGCCGACGAGGTGCTGGGCCACTTCCAGGAGCGTCTGGTTGCGCTGGATGAGAAGAAGGTCGTCGACGAGGCCAAGCGCTGCATGAGCTGTGGCATGTGCTTCGAGTGCGATAACTGCGTGGTGTTCTGCCCGCAGACCGCCGTGAAACGCGTCCCGGCCAAGGAAAGGACCCTCGGCCGTTACGTCTACACCGACTACGCGATGTGCATCGGCTGCCATATCTGCGCCGACGTGTGTCCGACCGGCTACATCCAGATGGGTATGGGCGACTAAGGGTGATCCCGATGAAGCGTTTATTGCAGCTTCTCTCCATGGCAGTGCTGGCGCTGACTCTGTTGGCGCCGGCTCTCGCCGGCGAAGGTGGGCGGACTCCCCTGCCCTCCATTCCCGCGGCCAAGGGCGACCAGTGCGTGGAAAACACGGCAGAGATGCGCCGTAACCACATGAAGTTTCTCAATCACCACCGTGATGAGACCATGCACAAGGGCATTCGCACCAAGCAGCACAGCCTGAAGGCCTGCCTGGAATGCCATGCGCCGGTGGAAGGCACCACGACAAGCGCCGGCAAGGCTGCAGAGGGTCACTTCTGCGTCAATTGCCACGTCTACGCTGGCGTCACCCTGGACTGCTTTGAGTGCCACGCCACCAAGCCGGAAACCACTGCGCAGTTCCATCCGCTGGTGAGCCCGGCTACGGCTGCGCTGAAGGCAGTGGATCATCCCGACTCCACCGAGCTGCTCAACCGTTTGGTCGGTGTCTCTGAGAACAAGACAGGTGTTGCCCATGAGTGATCACAAGCAACCGGATCTGGCGCGCCGCGAGTTTCTCGGCCGCGGTGCCGCCGCAGCGGCGGCCGGCGTGGTGCTGGCCCCGGGTGTCGTGCTGTATGGCGTGGCCCAGGCCAAGCCGGCCGATCAGCCGGTGAGCAGCAAGGTACGCTGGGGCATGCTGGTAGACACCAGCAAGTGCAGCAACGGCTGCAATGCCTGCGTCGATGCCTGCAACACGGAACATGGCCTGGGAAATGAAAAGCACAGCCGTCCCGGGCAGCGCACCCAGTACATCCGCAAGGTCGAGCTGCGCCACAAGTTCACCGGCGCCACCCACTCCCTGCCGGTAATGTGCCAGCACTGCGAGACGCCGCCCTGCGTGGACGTGTGCCCCACCGGCGCTTCGTTCAAACGCGCCGACGGCATCGTGCTGGTCGACCGTCACATCTGCATCGGTTGCCGTTACTGCATGATGGCCTGTCCGTACAAGGCGCGTTCCTTCGTGCACGAGGCGCTGACCGATCAACGCCCGCACACGCCGCGCGGCAAGGGCTGTGTCGAATCCTGCAACCTGTGCGTGCACCGTGTCGATGAAGGCAAGCAGCCTGCCTGCGTCGAGGCCTGCGCCGCCGAGGACCACAACGCCATCATCTTCGGTGACCTGAACGATCCCAATAGCGAAATCGCCCAGCGCGTAAAGACCTATGCCAGCAGCGAGATCCGTGCTGACCTCGGTCTCAACACCGGCGTCCGCTACCAGGGCCTTTAACGGGAAGGTGAGTTTCCAGCATGAAAAATACTAAGTTTCTGGAGATCGGCAGTGGCAAGGGCTATTACGGCCTGCTCGCCCTGTTTGGGGTAATGATCCTCGCCGGCCTGGCTGCGTTCTTCTACATGGAACACGCCGGCCACTGGGTCACGGGGATGGACAACCAGATCGTGTGGGGCGCCCCACACGTCTTCGCCATCTTCCTCATCGTCGCCGCATCGGGCGCGCTCAACGTGGCCTCCATCGGCACTGTGTTCGGCAAGCAGATCTACCAGCCGCTGGCGCGCATGTCCGCCCTGCTGGCCATCGCTCTGCTCATCGGCGGCCTGACCGTGCTGGTGTTGGACCTGGGCCGGCCGGATCGCCTCATCGTGGCGATGACCTATTACAACTTCAAGTCCATCTTCGCGTGGAACATCATCCTGTATAACGGCTTCCTCGCCTTGGTCGCCGTGTATATCTGGACCATGCTCGACCCGACGGTGAAGAAGTTCTACAAGCTGGCTGGCTTCGCTGCCTTCGTCTGGCGCCTGATCCTCACCACCGGTACCGGCTCCATCTTCGGCTGGCTGGTGGCGCGTCAGGCCTACGATGCGGCGATCTTTGCGCCGATGTTCATCGTCATGTCCTTCTCCTTCGGCCTGGCGGTATTCCTGCTGGTGACCATGGCAACCTACAGTTGGACCGGCCGCCCGCTGGGCGATGCCGTGGTGCGTCGTCTGAAGAACCTGCTCGGCGTGTTCGTCGCCGGCGTGCTGTACTTCGTCGTGGTGTATCACCTGACCAACCTGTATGCCACCGAGCACCATGGTGTCCAGGCCTTCATCCTGCGTGATGGCGGCGTGTTCACCCAGGCCTTCTGGATCGGCCAGATCCTGCTCGGCAGCCTGCTGCCGCTGGCCCTGCTCTATCACCCGACCACCGGCAACTCGCGCCTGTGGATCGGCGTCGCCTCTGCCCTGGTGATTGTCGGCGGTTTCGCCCAGCTGTTCGTGATCCTCATCGGTGGCCAGGCCTATCCGCTGGTGCTGTTCCCGGGCTATGAGGTGAGCAGCAGCTTTGCCGATGGCGTGATCAACAGCTACAGCCCGAGCCTGCCCGAGCTGGTGCTGGGCTTCTCCGGCATCGCCATCGCCATGGCCATGATGGTGGTCGGCATGCGCGTGCTGCGCCTGACCCCGGCCAGCCTGGCCGATGAAGTGGCCGACCCGCATCACGGCAAATAAGCCTCAGGTAACGCCCCACCTGCCAATGCCCCTGCCCAGGGGCATTGGCGTTTTTGCGGCAACAAAAACCTGCTGCCGCAACAGTGGTAAAATCGCCGGCCCGCCCCTATAACGGCTGTATTCATTTCAGGGCCCGCACCGCCCCCGGCGGGCAGTGTTCCATTCAGATATGAGGTGCCTGGGCATGACCCAAGAACATCCGTTTGCACAATACGTCCGTATCCTCGGCAAGGGCCGCAACGGCTCCCGCGCCCTGTCGCCGGAAGAGGCCTATGCGGCCTTCCGCCTGATCATGACCGGGCAGGTCGAACCCATCCAGCTCGGCGCCTTCCTGATGCTGATGCGCGTGAAGGAGGAAAGTCCGGACGAGGTGGCAGCCGCCGTGCGCGCCATCCGCGAATCGCTCAGCGTGCCGGCCAACGCTCCCCAGGTGGACCTGGACTGGTCCAGCTACGCCGGCAAGAAGCGCCAGTTGCCCTGGTATCTGCTCTCCACCCTGCTGCTCGCGGAAAGCGGCGTGCGCATCTTCATGCACGGCGCCAGCGGCCACACCGCCGGCCGTATCTACACCAAGGAAGTGCTGCCGCAGTTGGGCATCCCCGTAGCGCGCAGTTTTGACGAAGCCTGCCGCCAGATCGAGAGCAACAACTTTGCCTACCTGGACCTGGAGTATCTGAATCCAACGCTACACCAGATCATCGAAATGCGTCCCCTGCTCGGTCTGCGCTCGCCGGTGCACACCATCGCCCGCATGCTCAATCCCCTCGACGCCCCCTGCGTGATGCAGGGCATCTTCCATCCCGGCTACCGTGACATCCACCAGGAGGCGGGCAAGCTGCTGGGCTTGCCGCGCATGGCGGTGATCAAGGGCGAAGGCGGCGAGATCGAGCGCAACCCGGACATCGCCTGTCTGGTGCGCCTGGTGCGCGACGGCGAGCTGGCAGAAGAGGAATGGCCGCCGATGTTCGACAAGCGCCACATCCGCCAGGACGATCTCGACATCAATCACCTGGTGCAGGTGTGGGATGGCAGTCGCGAGGATGAATATGGCGTCGGCGCCATCGTCGGCACCGTGGCGGTCACCCTCTACACCATGGGCCGCGCCACAAGCCGCGAACAGGCCGAGGCCCAGGCGCAGGCGCTGTGGCAGGGCCGCAACAAAAACCGTTTCCGTGCCGCCGCCTGATCCATGGCCCGCCTGCTCATCAGCGCCGCGCACAAGTCTTCGGGCAAGACCACCATAACTCTGGGTCTGTGCGCGGCCCTGCGTCGGCGCGGCGTCGCCGTGCAGCCATTCAAGAAGGGTCCGGACTACATCGATCCCATGTGGCTGAGCCGCGCCGCGGCGCGGTCCTGCCATAACCTGGACTTCCAGACCCAGAGCGATGCGGAGATCCGTGACACCTTCATCCGCTATCGCGCCGACGTGCGTATCATCGAAGGCAATATGGGCCTGTTCGACAGCATCGACGTGGAAGGCAGGCACAGCAACGCCGCCCTCGCCGCCCTGCTGCAGACGCCGGTGATCCTGGTGGTCAACGTGCTGGGTATGACGCGCAGCGTGGTCCCCATCATCCTCGGTTACCAGAACTTCGACCCCTCCATCCGCATTGCCGGCGTGATCCTCAACAGCGTGGCCGGCAAGCGCCACGAGGAGCGCCTGCGCGAGGTATTTGCGCGCTACATCGACATTCCCCTGCTCGGCTGCATCCACCGCGACCCGGAGCTGGCCATCAGCGAGCGCCACCTCGGCCTGGTGCCGAGCAACGAGGCGGTGGAGGTCGAAGGCAAGCTGGACTACATCGCCGACGCCATTGCCCGTCAGGTGGACCTGGACCGGTTGATGGACATCGCCCGCAGTGCACCGCCCCTGGCACCAGGGTCCACCACCTTCCCCCCTAGCCCCCGCCCTGAGGGCGGGGGGAGTAAGGTGCGCATCGGCATTGCCCGTGACGCCGCCTTCGGCTTCTACTACCCGGGCGATCTGGAGCGTCTGGAGGAGGCCGGCGCCGAGCTGGTCCCCTTCGACACCCTGCGCGACCGCCAACTGCCGGCCGTGGATGGCCTGTTCATTGGCGGGGGCTTCCCCGAGACCCATATGGAGGCGCTGGAGGCCAACGGCGAACTGCGTCAGGCCATTCGCGCGGCCATCGAGGCGGGCCTGCCCGCCTACGCCGAATGCGGCGGCCTGATGTACCTGGCCCGCTCCATCCGCTGGGGCGAGCGGTGCAGCGCCATGGTCGGCATCATCCCCGGCGACATCGTCATGTACGAAAAGCCCCAGGGACGGGGCTATGTGCGCCTGCGCGAGACCGGCCACAATCCCTGGCCCGGCCACGGCGCCGCACCGGCGGAGTTCTACGCCCATGAATTTCACTATTCGATGTTGGAAAACCTGAGCAGCGGACTTACTTATGCCTATGATATGGTGCGTGGCACCGGCATCGACGGCCGCCACGACGGCATCGTGTACCGCAATCTGGTCGCCAACTACGTCCACCTGCGCGATGTCGAGGGTTACCACTGGGCGCGGCGTTTCGTGGATTTCGTGCGGCAGTGTGCATCCCAACCCCGCGTAGCGGGTACGGCATGACCCGCTTTTAGAACCTCAACCGACAAAGGTCTGCATTATGATTACAGTGACTCCGGAAGCCGCCAAACAGATTCAGATGGCTGCCGCCCAAGGCGGCTTGGAAGGGCTGGCCCTGCGTCTGGCCGCCCGCCCCAGCGCCCAGGGTGGCCTGGAATACGGCATGGGCTTCGACGATGCCAATGACGATGACCTCAGCTTCGACTGCGAAGGTGTGCAGGTCGTGCTGGAGGCCCAGTATGGCCCGCTGCTGAACGGCACCACCATCGATTACGTCGAGATCGAGCCGGGCCAGTTCCACTTCATCTTCATGAACCCCAACGATACCGGCGGCAGTTGCGGCAGCGGTGGCGGTGGTTGTGGTTCGGGTGGCTGCGGTTCCGGCGGCGGCTGCAGCTGATCCCCAGGGGAGCCCGGGATCCGGGCTCCCGACTCTTTGCGGCCACAGGTTCAAGGCCGCCCCCCTCTTGGTGTAATATGCCGGGTCTATGACACGATAAACCGGAGACGGGGCTACACCTCCCTCATGCGCAAAGCCGAAGACCTCCAGGACGCCGAACGTCTGCAAGGAATTGCAACCTGGATGCTGCCCCCCGCTCCTGACTGGCGCCGCAAACTGGCCGCCTTCCGTAGTCATCACCTCCTGCCCGCCGTTTTCGGTCTGATCATCAGCCTTGCCCTGCTCGCCCTGACCAGCTATCTGGGTTGGCAACAGCAGGACAATCCGGCCTGGCTGTTCGCCGTGCAACTCATCGCCGTGTTCGTCGCCGCCGTCTCCGGTGGTTTGCTGCTGCTGGGTGTGCAGCGTCAACTGGTGGAACCCTTCGCCCTGTTGCGCGACTGGGCCACGCGCATGCGCAACGGCAACGTCGCCGCCCGTCTGCCACAGGGGAGCGATGGCGAGTTCGCCGATCTGGCGGATGACCTCAACAACCTGGGCAACTCGCTGCAGGCCTTGACGCAAAATCTGGAGGCCGAGGTACGCCGCCAGACCGAACACATCGCGCAGAAGACCCATTCCCTCCAGGTGCTGTACGACGTCGCCGCCAGCCTCAACGCCTCGCGCGACCTGAAAGACCTGCTCACCCGCTTCCTCTACACCATGCGCGACATCGTCAATGCCAAGGCCGGCACCGTTCGCCTGCTCATCGACAACGACCAAATGGAACTGGTAGCCAGCATCGGCCTGGACGACGAAGTGGTATCCCACGAACGCATCGTGCCGGTGAAACGCTGCCTGTGCGGCAACGCGGTAGACGAAGGCGAGGTGCTGTTCCAGCAGGATCTCCTGCCATGCCAGCAGTTCGTCGGCCGCCCGCTGCTGCCCAATGCCAACCTGGGCATGATTGCCGTGCCGCTGCAATATCGCGGCAAAAACCTGGGCGTGTACAACCTGTTCATCGACAAGTCCGAGTTCGAGGCACGTGATGAGGTGAAAGCGCTGTTCACCAGCATCGGCCGTCACCTCGGCATGGCCATCGAAAAGGCCCGCCTCGATTCCGAATCCAAACGCCTGTCCATCATGCAGGAACGCAATACCCTGGCGCATGAACTGCACGACTCGCTGGCGCAGACCCTGGCCTCGCTGCGCTTCCAGGTGAGCATGCTGCCGTCCACCCTGAGTGATGAGGGCACCGCCGCCGCCAGCCGCGAAATCGAGCAGATCAAGAACGGCCTGGACGAGGCCTACACTGAACTGCGCGAACTGCTGGCCCACTTCCGCGCCCCCATCGACGCCCGCGGCCTATTGCCGGCCATCGAGGACATGGTGAGCCAGTTCCGCAAGCAGACCGGCATCCATACCTTCCTGCAAAAGGAGTGGGACTCCACCCGTCTGCCCGCCAACCTGGAGATGCAGGTGTTGCGCATCGTGCAGGAGGCGCTGGCCAATATCCGCAAGCACAGCCAGGCGCAGAACGTGCGCATCATGCTGCGCTGCAATGCCGAGGGGCAGTACCGTGTGCTCATCGAAGACGACGGTGTCGGTATGCGCGAGCCAGCCTTCTCCGGCCACCCCGGCGAACATATCGGCCTGTCCATCATGCAGGAACGTGCCCGTTATCTGGGCGGTGAATTGCGCATCGAAAGCGAGGAAGGGGAAGGTACCCGCGTGTTGCTCACCTTCCGCTACCCCGATCCCAAGCAGAATAAAGAACAACAGCGGTTTGCCCTGATATAACGACCATGCGCGTATTGCTCGTAGATGATCACACCCTGTTCCGCAGCGGCCTCGAAACCCTGCTGGAGCGTCACAACATCGATGTGGTCGCTGCCACCGGCGACGGCCGCGACGGTATGCGTCTGGCGCTGGAAATCCAGCCCGACATCGTGCTGCTCGACATGCGTATGCCGGACATGAACGGCCTGGAGGTGCTGCGCGCCCTACGCACTGCCGGTATGAAGAGCCCCATCGTCATGCTCACCACCAGCAACGAAGAGCGCGACCTGGTGGAATGCCTGCGCAACGGTGCGCAGGGCTATCTACTCAAGGACATGGAACCGGGCGAGCTTGTCAATGCCCTGCGCGACATCCAGTCCGGCCGCACCGTGGTGGCACCGGAACTGGCCGGTGTGCTGGCGCGCGTGGTACAGGGTGAAAGTGTCGAGCCGGAGCGGCAGGACACTCCTTTCTCCGACCTCACGCCGCGCGAACTGGAGATCCTCTGCCTGCTCGCCGAGGGCCAGAGCAACAAGGTGATTGCGCGCAACCTCGGCATCTCCGACGGTACGGTCAAGCTCCACGTCAAGGCCGTGCTGCGCAAGTTGAACGTCCACTCCCGCGTCGAAGCGGCGGTGATGGCGGTGGAACAGAATCTGTGCCAGAAGGAAATGGGATGAAATTACGCGGACTGCTTGCAGCGCTGCTGTGCGCTGTTGCCCTGCCGGTGATGGCAGAAACCTGGTACGAAGTGGAATTGCTGGTGGTAGCGCAACGCAAGCCCGATGCCGGCAGCGAAATCTGGCCGCTCAAAACACTGCCGCCACTCAGCACGGAAAATATATTCACCGTGCCCGCGCCAGGGCAGGCCATCGCCGGCAAGATTGCCGCGCTGGCACCGGAGAACTATCGCCTAACGGCCGAAGCGCAGCGTATCGCTGCCGACGCCAACTTCGAACTGCTGCTGCACACCGGCTGGCGCCAACCTGGCCTGGCGCGCGAACAGTCCATCGCGGTACGTCTGCACGCCGTCGACACGCACACCGTGACGGCAGGCGCCGAGCCGGCAGAAGCCACAGCATCAGAAATGCCGCCACGCCTGGACGGCACGATACGCCTGATCCTTGCACGCTATCTGCATCTGGAGGCCGATCTGCGCTACCGTGAGGCCGAAACACCGCGCGGCGGCGGCTTCTTCTCCCTGTTCAGCGATCAGACCACGGAAAAACCCATTTACCGCCTGAGCGAGTCGCGCCGCATGCGCAGCCGCGAGGTGCACTATCTCGACCACCCCATGTTTGGGATCATCGCAGTCGTCACGCCTTATGAAGTACCCGCTGCGGCGCCGGCGCCCGCACCACGGGTGGCGCCGGCAACACCTGCAACACCCGCTACGGGAACCGGCGGCACCATCCGGCGAAATTAACGGAAGCTCTGGATACGTTCAGAGCAGGGATGTGCCGTCATCTTCCAACGACGGTGAACCGCTGAAAATGAAGCGCATCAAAAATCACATTCCTCGATTTGCGTGGTTTTGTCCATGGATGGACTTATGTCGCGGAGCCCATGGATGGGCGGGAGCGACCTGAGAACCCCAGACTGGACTTATGCGGACCTTCGCAAGGTTTTGAGTTTCAGACCAGCGGCGCCACCTGTTCCAGCAAGGCGCGCACCCGCTCCATACCCTCATTGAGATTCTGTTCGATCTCTTCCATGGTAATGACGCCCGCACCACGGCCGGCCCCCATGTTGGCCACCACCGCGCAGCAGGCGTAACAAATTTCCAGTTCGCGGGCCAGGGCGGCCTCCGGCATGCCGGTCATGCCCACCAGATCGCAACCGTCACGCTCCAGTCTGTCGATCTCCGCCGCGGTTTCCAGGCGCGGCCCCTGCGTGGTGGCGTACACCCCCTCCTCCAGCGCATTCAGGCCTATCGCCCGCGCGCCGTCGATGAGCATTTGTCGCAGGCTGGAGCAATAAGGTTCCGTGAAGTCGATGTGGGTGACGTGGGTCAGGCCCTCCTCGAAATAGGTGTTGATGCGGCTCCAGGTGTAATCGATGATTTGATGCGGAATGACAACGCGCCCTGGCGTCATGTCGGCGCGGATGCCGCCGACCGCGTTGACGGCGATGATGTGATCGGCGCCGGCCTCCTTCAGCGCCCAGATGTTGGCGCGGTAGTTCACCTTGTGCGGCGGAATGGTATGCCCGTAACCATGCCGCGCCAGGAACAACACCTCCTTGCCGGCAATGGCGCCGTGGGTCAGCGGCGCCGACGGTTCGCCGTAGGGCGTATGCACCACCTCACGATTGATGATCTCGAGATTCTTCAGCGAGGTCAGACCAGTGCCGCCGATGATTGCCAGTTTTGCCATGTAAGTGTCCTGAACAAAGAAGCCGTTAACCACGCACACCGTGGTTAAATATGTTCTACATACCCTTCACGGCGTAGATGCCGGGTGCGTTGCGCAGGTAGTCCTTATAGTCCATGCCGTAGCCGAAGACATAACGATCCGGTACGGTAAGACCGACGAAATCGGCCTGCATGCCGTTCTTGCGATCATGTTCCTTCTCCACCAGCACCGCACTGTAGACGGCGCTGGCCCCCTGGGCATGCAGTTCCTCCAGGATTGCCTTCAGCGTCACCCCTTCGTCCAGGATATCGTCTACCACCAGCACCGTGCGTCCGGTGACAGCAGAGCGCGGACGCGCCAACCAACACAGCTCGCCGCCGCTGGTGGCGCCACGGTAACGCGTGGCATGGAGATAATCGATCTGCAGCGGAAAATCCAGATGGCAGAGCAACTGCCCCATGGGGATGATGCCGCCGGTCAACACACACAACACCAGCGGGTTACTGTCGTGCAGTCGTGCAGTGATCGCGGCGCCCATCTGCGCGATGGCAGCCTCCACAGCGGTCTTGTCGTGCAGGCAGTCTGCCTCGCGATAGACCTGTGCTGCCTGTTGCGGGGTCACTGACATGATAGACCTCTACAGTTATGTTCGGACACTACCGCCGGCGCAGCAGGCATATACCGACGCTTCCCCGTGCGGAGCGCCGGCACGATCAAAACTCAAACTCCAGGGAAGGATCCTGCGCCAACCGCTCCACCGCCTGTACCGCCTGCTGCCAGTGCGGATCACGGTGCAGTGATTCCCAGCTTACCGGGTGACGACCATGCATACGCGCCAGCCGCGTGTGCAACACCGGGTCGTGACGCGGCTTGAAACCATCGAGTACCGCTTCGGCCCCCGCACGGTTGTTGCACACCAGCACCATATCACAGCCCGCCTCCACCGCCGCCGCGGCACGCGAGGCATAGTCGCCACCACACGCCGCTCCCTCCATGCTGAGATCATCACTGAAGATCACGCCCTGGAAGCCAAGGCGGCGGCGCAACACCTCGCCGAGCCAAAAGCGGGAAAATCCTGCTGGCTGCGCATCCACGCTCGAATACACCACATGGGCAGGCATGATGCCAGCGAGACCGTAGCCAATCATGCGCTCGAACGGCACCAGGTCTTCGGTATGTATGTCCTCGTAGCGCCGGTTATCTACCGGCAGGGCATGATGGGAATCGGCCTCCACCGCACCGTGACCGGGGAAGTGCTTGCCGGTGGCCGCCATGCCGGCCTTGCGCATGCCCAGCATGTAGCTGTGCGCCAGCTCGGCCACCACGTCGGGCGTGTGATGAAAGGAGCGATCACCAATCACCCGGCTGATGCCGCGATCCACATCCAGCACCGGGGCGAAACTGAAATCGACCCCCACCGCACGCAGTTCGCTCGCCATCACCCAGCCTGCCGCCTCGGCCAGGCGGCGGGCACGGCGCGGGTCATGCGCATGGATATCACCAAACACCCGTGCCGGCGGCAGCGCGGTGAAACCCTGGCGAAAGCGCTGCACACGGCCGCCCTCATGGTCCACCGCCACCAGCAGGCGCGGCTCCCGCAAACCGTGCACCTCACGCAGCAACGCGCGCAATTGCTCGGGCGACTCGTAATTGCGCGTGAACAGAATCAGGCCCCCCACCAACGGATGGCGCAACAATTCGCGCTCTTCCGGCAACAGCGTGGTGCCTTGCAGGTCCAGCATGACCGGGCCTAGCGACATGTGAAAAACTCCATCAACGATATACAGACCGTGTAGTGGCGTGACACCGCTACACCAGTGTTTTACAAAGGCAGATCTTTGACCACATCCACCACGATACGGGTATTGCTATCCATCAAGACGACATCCACGCCGACTTCGAGACGCACATAGCCTTTGGGCAAAGGCGACAATTCGCGCTCCAATTCCTGAGGCAGGCGACGCCCTTCCAGGCCAGGCGGCAGGCTGCCGTTTTTCTTGATCTGTTTTTGCAGCCCCGGGGGCAATTGCTCGCGCTTGGCGAGGCCCGGAGGCAGCGGCTTTCTGTTTTTGTTCTTATCTTTGTGCCGCGCATGATAATAATCATGGATGCGCTTGCGGTCCTGCTCGCTGAAGATTACCGCAACACGCACATTCTCATCCTCCAGCACGACCCGTCCGGACGTACGCCCCGGCTCCACCGCGCAACCTGACAGCCACATCATTGCCCCCGCAACGACCAGTCCCAACCATGCCACCTTCATGCTGCATCCCCTCCATTATCTGCTGTGATCAATACGCGGGTACCGGCAGGTACCAGTTCGAATAGCGCCATGATATCGGCATTGCGCATGCGGATACAGCCGTGCGAGGCAGGCACACCCACCGGCTCGTCATCCGGCGTGCCGTGGATGTAGATATAGCGGCGCATGGTATCCACCTTGCCGAGACGGTTGCGGCCCCGCTCCAGGCCGGACAGCCAGAGGATGCGCGTCAGGATCCAGTCGCGTTGCGGCGCTGATGCGCGCAGCTCCGGCGTGAGGATCTCACCAGTGGGACGCCGGCCCACGAATACCGTATTGGGCACACTGCCGGCACCGATGCGCGCCCGCACCACATGCCAGCCGCGCGGCGTGCAGCCGCTGCCGTTCAGCTCGCCGGGGCCATTGGCCGCCGTGGATACCGGAGCCTCCAGCAGCACTGCATCCCCCTCATGCAGACGCAGGCGCTGCATGGCGAGATCGATCTCAATCCAGCGTTCCGCGCTCATCCGCCGTCCAATCCTTGTAGGGGTGTGTTACCAGACACACGTTGTAATAGCGCGGCTCGTACGACACCTCGCGCCCGGCCCAGGATGGTAACTGCAGCGGCGCATCCTCCGCCTCCAGCTCCACCTCGGCCACCACCAGACCGGCATTGTCACCGGCGAACACATCCACCTCCCACACCCGGCCAGCAAAGCTCACATGGTGGCGCGTCTTCTCGATGAGCGGCTTCTCGCACAGCGAGTCCAGCAGGGCCGCGGCATCGGCCAAGGGAATGGCATACTCGTATTCCTGTCGTGTCACGCCCAGGGTGGCGCTCTTGATATTGAGCCGTGCCGCACTGCCTTCGATGCGCACACGCACCGAGGCCTGTTTCGACCCCACCAGATAGCCCTGGCGATAGACGGTGCCGGCATCGGCCGCGGCCCGCCAGTCATCATTCTTCACCAGGAATTTGCGCTCGATTTCCGTTGCCATGAGGGTGATTTCCCGTAGGTCGCCATCGTAGGTCATCCCGCGACCATTGTGTATGCTATGCGCCAGATTTGAGTACCCAGAGGAACTCCCCATGAAAGCGATCCTGATGAGCACCCCAGGCGGGGTGGATGTATTACAGTACACCGACGTTCCCATCCCCCAACTCGGCGGTGATCATGACCTGCTGGTGCGCCTCAAGGCCGCTGGCGTCAACCCAGTGGACACCAAGCTGCGCAGCAAGGGTACCTACTATCCCGACCGTCTGCCCACCATTCTGGGTTGCGACGGCGCCGGTATCGTGGAAGCCACCGGCCCTGCGGTCACCCGCTTCAAACCAGGCGATGCGGTGTATTTCTGCAGCGGCGGCATCGGTGGCCAGCCGGGCACCTACGCCGAATATGCGGTAGTGCACGAGGCCCACGCCGCGGCCAAACCCGCCGCCCTCAGCTTCCCCGAGGCTGCTGCCGCCCCCCTGGTGCTAATCACCGCCTGGGAGGCCCTCCACGACCGTGCCCGCATGCAGGCGGGGCAAAAGGTACTGATCCACGCCGGCGCCGGTGGTGTCGGCCATGTGGCCATCCAACTCGCCCGCGCCGCCGGCTGCCAGGTGGCCGCCAGCGTTAGCAGTGGAATAAAAGCACAGTTTGTAAGAGAATTGGGCGCCAACACCGCCCTGGACTACCGCGCCGGCGACATCACCCCGGCAGTGCTGGAGTGGAGCGGCGGTGAGGGCGTCGATATTGCCTTGGATACCGTCGGCGGCGCCGTGTTCGAACAAAGCTTCGGCCTGGTCCGTCCCTACGGCGATTTGGTCACCCTGCTGCAACCGGACGCCGGTGTGAATTGGAAGGTGGCGCGCCAGCGCAACCTGCGCATCAGCCTCGAGTTGATGCTCTCGCCTATGTACCTTGGCTGGAGCGCGGCGCAGGTGCACCAGGCCGAGATCCTGCACCAGTGCGCCGCACTGTTCGAGACCGGCCAATTGCGCGTCCACCTTGGCCATCTCCTGCCGCTGCAACAGGCCGCCGAGGCCCACCGCCTGCTCGAACGGGGCGGCATGCAGGGCAAGATTGTTTTGACCATGGAATGATTTTCGCTGACGGGAGGTCGGCATGAAACAACCGGCCGTTATGAACACAGTCATTTCCAGCCAAAACCGCTACAACGTGTTCACCCTGTTGCAGCAACTCGACCGCGGCGTCATGAACCACTTTGCCTGGCTGCGCGATCTGCACCGCGACATGATTTGCCACGAGTTCAATGCCGATTCGCCCAACCTGAGCCACGACGCCCATTGCCGCTGCAAGTTCGGCCGCTGGTACGAGGGCTGCCCCCGGGACGGCCTGTTCGACGATCCGCAGTTCCGTGACATAGGCACCTTGCACAAGGAGATGCACGACGCCGCCCGTGATATGTTGCAGGAGCAGATCACCCTGCAAACGGTCCACCCCGGCGCCTACACCCGTTTCATGGACAGCGCCATACAGTTCAAGGTGGCAGTGCGCCAGTTCCAGACCTCCCTCATCGAGCGGGTCTGTGTCGTGGATCAACTCACCGGCACCTGGAACCGCCATGTCATGCACTACAAACTGGGGCAAGAACTGGAGCGCATCAACCGCAAGGGTGGACACTGCTGTTTCTGCATGGTGGACATCGACCATTTCAAGGACGTCAACGACACCTACGGCCATCAGGTCGGTGACATGGTGCTGCGCAAGGTAGCGGAGGTATTGTCGGCCTCGCTGCGCAAATACGACTCCATTTTCCGCTACGGCGGCGAAGAATTTCTGCTCTGCCTCCCGGCAGCCACGGAAGCGGAGGCCGCACAACTGCTGGAGCGCCTGCGGCACGACATCGAACAAACCGCCATCACCATCGCCGGTTGCGACAACCCGCTGTCCGTCACCGCCTCGTTTGGCGTCGCCTGCCTCAGCGCCGGAAGCGACCTCGAAGCAGTGATCACCGAAGCCGACCACGCCCTGATGTGGGCCAAGGCCGAAGGCCGTAACTGTATCCGCATCTGGACCGAAAACCCGTGACTATCCGCCGTAGCCAGCGCGATAGCATCGTTACCTACATCACCCGCGATGGCTCCGAAATCCGTGAGCTGATGCACCCCACCGTGCACGGCAATCACGGTCAGAGTCTGGCCGAAGCCACCGTATTACCCGGTCAATCCACCGCCCTGCACCGTCACCATAAAACCGAAGAGCTGTACCACGTCACCGCCGGCCATGGCCTGATGCGATTGGGAGATGAGGAGTTTTCTCTCGCCCCCGGCGATACCGTCTGCATCCCGCCCGGCACACCGCACAAGGTGCGCAATACCGGTGATGAGCCGCTGCGCATCCTCTGCTGCTGCGCCCCGGCTTACAGCCACGCCGACACCGAACTGCTCTGAGACCATGCGCATCCTGCTCGCCCCCATGGAAGGCGTCATCGACGCCCCCATGCGCCAACTGCTGACCGCCCTCGGTGGCTACGATGCCTGCGTCACCGAATTCCTGCGCCTGAGTGACGGCGAACTGCCTGAACGCAGCTACTACAAACACTGCCCGGAATTGGCCCACGGCAGCCGCACCACCGGCGGCACCCCGGTGATCCTGCAACTGCTCGGCAGCGATCCCGAACTTCTTACTGTGAGCGCACTGCGTGCGGTAGAACTCGGCGCCACTTCCATCGACCTCAACTTCGGCTGCCCCTCGCGTTTCGTCAACCGCAAGGCCGGCGGTGCCGCGCTGCTGAAAGAGCCCGCACTCATGGCACATATTGTCAGCGCCGTGCGCCAGGCGTTGCCCAGGGAAATACCGGTGTCGGCCAAGATGCGTCTCGGTTATGAGGCACCGGATCAGGCGGTGGAGATTGCACTGGGTATAGAAGCGGCTGGCGCCGACTTCCTCACCGTCCATGCCCGCACCCGGGAGGATGGCTACCGCGCTCCGGTGCGCTGGGAGTGGCTGCGCCCCATCAAGGAGGCACTGAAGATTCCGCTGATCGCCAACGGCGACATCAATAGCGTCGACGACTGGCGCCGCTGCCACGAAATCAGCGGCTGCCAACACGCCATGCTCGGCCGCGGCGCCCTCATGCAGCCCGACCTCGCCCGGCAACTGCGCGCCTGGCAGGAAGGGCGCGAGATCACCGCCATGCAGTGGCACGAAATCCAGCCTCTGCTGCCTCGCTTGCTGGAACACTATGCCCCCAATACCCGTGGACTGAGCGCGCGGATAAAACAATGGCTAGGCATGCTGCGCCAGCGTCATGCGGGAGCCGACCTGGCCTTTGTGCAGATTCGAGAGCTGCGGGATTTAGACCGCATCGTGGCCACCCTGGTCAGCTAGGCCAGGGTTCGTATAACGCACGCATACGCCAGCAGAGACAAAGGGAACTACTTCTTGCCGCGCACGAACAGCGCAATCGATTCCACATGCGCCGTATGCGGGAACATGTCCATCACCCCCGCCTGCACCAGTGTGTAGCCGTACTCATTGACCAGGATCCCGGCATCGCGTGCCAGTGTGGACGGATTACACGACACGTAGACGATACGGCCCACCTTCATCCTGGCGATGTGCGCCAGTGTCTCCTGTGCGCCGGAACGCGGCGGGTCGAGCAGCACCTTGTCGAAGCCCTGCTTCCACCACGGCGAATGTTCCAGGTCGCCGGCCAGGTCGGCGGCGTGGAACTGCATGTTGGTCAATCCATTCTCCGCCGCATTGGCGCGGGCACGCTCCACCAGCTTGGCCTCGCCCTCCACACCGACCACTTCGCGGCAGCGACGCGCCAGGGGCAGGGTGAAATTGCCCAGGCCGCAGAACAGATCCAGCACACGGTCTTCCGGCGTGAGCTCCAACATCTCGATGGCGCGATCGATCATCTGACGGTTGATGTCGGTGTTGACCTGGGTAAAGTCGCCGGGCTTGAAGCCGAAACTGACGTCGTAGTTGCCCAGCACGTAGCGCAGCTGAATGTGCTCCGGCCATAACGGAACCAGCGAATCGGGGCCACCCGGTTGCAGGTAGATATGGATATTGTGTTCGATGGCAAAGGCCCTGACTTTGGCCTTGTCGTCGTCGCTCAGTTCGGCGAGGTTGCGCAGGGCCAAGGCAGTCTGCGTGTCGTCCACCGCCACCTCGACCTGCGCGATTTTGTCATACACGGAAAGCGAGGCAATCATGGCGCCCAGCACCTCGATGCGCTCACCCACGCTCGGGTGCAACACATCACAGCGGGTCAGCTCGGCGAGAAACGGGCTGCTGCGCTCGCGGAAGCCCACCAGCACCTTTTCCTTCTTGGGCACATACTTGACGCCAAGGCGCGCCTTGCGCCGGTAGCCCCAGTGCGGGCCACGTAGCGGCGGCATGACCTCATTCGGCTGCACCTTGCCGATGTGCCTGAAATCGTCCAGTAGCACCTTCTGTTTATAGGCGATTTGTGCATCGGAATCGAGGTGCTGCATGGCGCAGCCGCCGCAGACGTTGAAGTGGGGGCAGCGCGGGGCGATGCGCTCGGGCGATGCCTTGAGAATGCTTACCGTAACGCCTTCATCGAAGTTGCGATGGATGGCGCTATAGGTAAATTCCACCTCCTCGCCCGGCAGTGCCCCGGTAATGAATACCGTCTTGCCGTCGACACGGCCGACGCCACGACCTTCGTGATTAAGGTTGTCGATGGTGACGCGTACCGGCGTCGTGGGCAGAGGCTTTCTTTTGCGTCGGGACATGGAGGTTGTAATCCACTGAGTCCGCAGATAAACGCGAATAAACGCTAATACATCCCAAAATAAATCAGGGCATACATTGGCGTTAATTTGCGTTCATTCGCGGATTAATGTTATTGCTTGTTCCAGTTGCCGAGAAATTCGCTGAAGTGCGGCTTGTTCTCTCTGGCAAGGTAGTCGCGCACGCGCTGGCACTCGGCCTCGTACTCGCCGGCGGTGAGGCGGCCGCGCATCAGCTCGTAGCGCAGATAGACCAGGAAGGTGTTGAGCACGTCGGTTTCGCAGTAATTGCGGATACCGGCAATGTCACCGGCCTGGTAGGCGTCCCACACCTTGTCGCCGCTCATGCCCATCTTGCCGGGGAACCCGAGCATGGTGGCGATCTCGTCCAGCGGGGCGTTGGCGCGCGCCTGGTAGCCGGCCAGTACGTCCATCAGGTCGGTGTGGCGGTTGTGGTAGCGGCTAAGATAGTTGTTCCAGCGGAAGCTCTGATCCTCGTCACCGGTTTCCCAATAGCGCGGCGCACTGATGCCGTGCAACAGGGCACGGTAGTGCAGCACCGGCAGGTCAAAGCCGCTGCCGTTCCACGACACCAGGGTAGGAGTGAAGCGATCGAGGCCATCAAAAAAACGCTGCACGATCTCCTTTTCGTCGGCGCCCTCCTCGCCCAGCGACCACACCTTGAGGTCGTCGCGCGAGCGCAGCACCACCGAGATGGCGACGACACGTTGCAGGTGCAGGCGCAGGAAGTCGTTGCCCGTCTCCTGGCGCCGCTTGTGGAACATCACATTGGCGACGTCATGATCATCCAAGCCGTCCAGACCGTGCAGCCGCCGGCCGCTGGCCACATCGGGCACCGTTTCGATATCGAATACCAGGACGTTCATGGTCATTTCGCCGGGAATACACCGGTGGACAGATAGCGATCACCACGATCGCAGATGATGCCGACGATGATGGCGTTTTCCACTTCCTTGGACAGCTCCAGCATGGCGGCGACAGCGCCGCCGGAGGAGACGCCAGCGAAGATGCCTTCGCGTGCGGCGAGGGCGCGGGTGGTTTCCTCCGCCGCCTGCTGGCGGATGTCGATAGTGCGATCCACGCGTGCTGCCTCGAAGATGGTGGGCAGGTATTCCGGCGTCCAACGGCGGATGCCGGGGATGCTGGCGCCCTCCGCCGGCTGCACACCGACGATCTGGATGGCCGGGTTCTGTTCCTTCAGGTAGCGCGAGGTGCCCATGATGGTGCCGGTGGTGCCCATGGCGCTGACGAAGTGGGTCACCTTGCCGTGGGTGTCACGCCAAATTTCCGGGCCGGTGCCCTCGTAGTGGGCCTGGGGATTGTCGGGGTTGCCGAACTGGTTCAGCACGATGCCCTGGCCCTCGCGCTGCATCTGATCGGCCAGGTCGCGCGCGCCCTCCATGCTCGCCTCCTTGGACACCAGCACCAGCTCGGCGCCGTAGGCGGCCATGGCGGCGCGGCGCTCCACGCTCATGTTGTCCGGCATGATCAACACCATGCGGTAGCCCTTGATGGCCGCGGCCATGGCCAGGGCGATACCGGTATTGCCGCTGGTGGCCTCGATGAGGGTATCGCCGGGCTTGATCTGGCCGCGTGCCTCGGCGCGCTGGATCATGGACAAGGCCGGACGGTCCTTCACCGAACCGGCCGGATTGTTCCCCTCCAGCTTCACCAGCAGGGTATTGGAGGTATTGCCGGGCAGGCGCTGCAGGCGCACCAGGGGGGTGTTGCCGACGAAGGATTCGAGGGTCGGGAAGTCCATATTTTGACAAAACCAGGGCTAGGAGATTGATTTGGCGGGCATTATAAATCAAACCTTGCCACTGCCGACGATTTCATTACACTTGAATGTCAGGAGCATCCCAGGGAGAGGAGAAACGGGCATGAACGCACTTATGAAGGTTATCGATCAGGAACTGGCCCTGGAGCGGGCGGGCGGCAACGCCCAACTGGCCGCGGAGCTGTTCGGCATGCTGCTGGAGGAACTGCCTCAGCAACGCAGCGCTATCGAGGCGGCGCTGGCTTCCGGTGACTACCCGGCCCTGCGCCATCTGGTTCACAAACTCAACGGTTCGGCCACCTATTGCGGTGTCCCCGCCCTCAAGGCCGCGGCCGACGCCCTCGAAACCCATCTCAAGCGCGGCGAAACGGCCTACGCTGCCAGCGGCGTAGCCATCATCGTGGAAGAGATCGACCGCGTGCTGCGTCAGGCCGCCTGAGTCAGCTCAGCCCACCGCAAAGGCGCAGTGCGCCTTTGCGGTGAACTTCTGTCACGCAATATCGATTTCCTTCGCCAGATACACGTCCTGTATGGCGTTGAGTAGCGCCACCCCTTCCTTGATCGGTTTCTGAAAGGCCTTGCGCCCCGAGATCAGCCCCATCCCGCCGGCACGCTTGTTGATCACTGCGGTACGGATCGCCTGGTGCAGATCGTCCTTGCCGGAAGGGCCGCCGGAATTGATCATCCCGGCCCGTCCCATGTAGCAGTTGGCCACCTGGTAGCGCACCAGATCGATGGGGTGGTCGGTGGTCAGGGTGTCGTAGACCTTGGGGTGGGTCTTGCCGAACTTGATGGCGTTGTAGCCGCCATTGTTGGTGGCCTGCTTCTGCTTGACGATATCGGCGTTGATGGTCACCGCCAGGTGATTGCCCTGTCCGGTGAGGTCGGCGCTCTCGTGATAGTCGGTATCCCCCACCTTGAAGGCGCTGTTGCGCAGATAGGCCCACAGTACCGTCACCATGCCCAACTCATGGGCCAGTTCAAAGGCCTCACTCACCTCCATCACCTGACGACGCGACTCGGGCGAACCGAAGTAGATGGTGGCGCCCACCGCCACCGCGCCCATATCGAAGGCCTGCTGCACCGAGGCAAACAGGGTCTGGTCGTGCATGGTCGGATAGGTGAGCATTTCGTTGTGGTTGATCTTCACCAGGAAGGGGATCTTGTGGGCATAGCGCCGCGCCACGGAACCCAACACACCCAGGGTCGAGGCCACGGCGTTGCAACCGCCCTCGATGGCTAGGCGCGGGATGTTGTCCGGGTCGAAGAACATGGGGTTGGGCGCAAACGACGCACCGGCGGAGTGCTCCACCCCCTGATCCACCGGCAGAATTGAAAGATATCCCGTGCCGCCCAGGCGCCCGGTATTGAACAGCAACTGCATGTTGCGCAGCACGGCAGGCGACCGGTCCTTGATCGCCACCACGCGCTCCACATAGTCCGGCCCCGGTACCTGCAACAACTCCTTTTTGATGCCTGTGCACTTATGTCCCAGCAGATAGTCGGCCTCGTTACCCAGTTGTGCGATTACATCGGTCATCGGTTCTTCTCCTTGTGCAGATATGATTGCTGCGCATAAGCATAGGCGCTGAACACGGATTTGCCCGCGGCTTGACCTCGATCCGCGGTTGGTTAAACTGTGCAGTAATTCAAAATACGAAATCATGCATGCAAGGCATCACGACCATACTCATCATCCTGCTGCTGTCTATCGCCCTGCCCGCTGCAGCCGGACAGGGTGCTGCCGCTGAACCCGCTGTCGCCAAGACCTGGCGCCTCGCCACCATCTCCGCCATCCGTGACACCCCTGACGGCCGCATCAGCAGTATCTGGAATGCCGAAACCCTGTTCACCGCCCGCCAGATAGATGACAACTGGCTGCGCATCAGCGGCCACTTCCCGAACGGCACATGGCAGCCACTGGCGCAACCGCTGTGGGTCTCGCGCCACTATGCCGACGAGGTAAGAACCACGCCGGCAGAACCTGGGCGCAAAGGGCCGGAACGCTACATCGTGGTCAACAAGAACAATTTTTTGTTGCAGGTGTTCGAGCGTCAGGGAGAAATCGATCAGGTGGTCTATGAGGCCACGGTGGCCCTCGGCATGGACGGTTGCAAACCCAAGGAACAGGGGGGGCGCTGCTACTACACCGAGCCGGGAGAGTATGCGGTGCGCTGGAAGGTGCATGACCCGCAAGGCATCGAATGGTGCATCCCCAAATACATGGAAGAGGAATACGCCGAGGACATCGCCAACGGCCAGCGCTGTTTCCGCGGCGCCATCGGTACCCACGCCCTCAATATCGGCAAGAGCTACGCCATCCATGGCACCAGCCGCCCCGACCTGCTCGGACAAAAGGTCTCCCGCGGCTGCGTGCGCGCCGCCAACGCCGACATGCGCAAGATCTATCGCCTGATGGCCGTGGGCGACAAGGTCATCATCACCGAATAAGCCCCCCCCTTGCCCGCCTGCCGCGCAGACGGCAGTATGTAGCCACCACAGGTACGGATAAGTCCTACAAAAAGCATGGAGCAGAACATAAAAAAGGTGGCCGTCGGTCAGCTGCGGCCCGGCATGTACATCCACGACCTCAATTGCGGCTGGATGGACCATCCATTTCTTTCTAACAGCTTTAAAATCAATGACGTAGAAACCATTCGGCGCATCAGCGGGATGGGCATCAAGGAACTCTACATCGACACCAGCAAAGGCGATGATGTGGGGCCCGCCCAGACGCGGGAAGAGGTGCTGGCCGATCTGCAGCGACGCCTGCAGCGTGTGGGCACCGAATCCTCCAGCACAGAGACGCCACGCGTGTCGGTACGCGAAGAGCGCATCTATGCCGAGCGGATCGAGCGCGAGGCCTCGCGCCTGGTCACCAACATCATGCAGGACGTGCGCCTCGGCAAGCAGGTGGAGGTGGAGCGGGTCAGCCAGGTGGTGGACGGCATGGTCTCCTCCATCTTCCGCAACTCCCACGCCATGATGAGCCTGGGGCGCATCCGTGAGATGGACAAGTACACCTTCGAGCACTCGGTGAGCGTGGGTGTGCTGATGGTTTCCTTCGCCAAGGAGCTGGGGCTGGAGCGCAGTCTGATCCATGAGATCGGCGTCGGCGCGCTGCTGCATGACATCGGCAAGATCAAGACTCCGGACAAGATACTCAACAAGCCGGGCAAACTCACCGACGATGAGTTCAGCATCATGCGCCAGCATGTGGTGTACAGCCGCGAGGTGCTGGAACAGACCGACGGCATCAGCCCCACCGCCCTGGCCGTGGCTGCACAGCATCACGAGCGTTACGATGGCACCGGCTACCCACTAAAACTGAAGGGTGACGAGATCAGCCCCTATGGCCAGATGGCGGCCATCGTCGATGTCTACGACGCCATCTCCGCCGACCGCTGCTACCGCAAGGGGGAGGAACCGACGGTGGTGCTGCGTAAGCTGCTGGAATGGAGCAAGTTCCACTTCAACGAGAAACTGGTGCACCAGTTCATCCGTTGTGTCGGCATCTATCCGGTGGGAACGCTGGTGCGGCTGGAAAGCGGCCGCCTCGCCATCGTGCTGGAGCCGGGGGAAAAGGGGCCGCTCTACCCCACCGTGCGAGTGGTCTACGACAGCAACAAACGCCAGTTCATCACTCCGCGCGACATCGACTTGTCCAATCCCACCGCCCGCAGCGGCGACGACCGCATCGTCAACTGTGAGTCGGCGGAGAAATTCGGCATCAAGGTGCCGGTATTCATGGAATCCTGACATCGGGCGATGGCCACCGGCCGGCACCGCGTCGCCCGCTGAATCAGACTCTCACAACAACGCCCCTACCCAGACAGCGCCTTGATCACATACACATCGAAGCGGTGGTTCTTGGTGCTGATGCTCATGGTCGGCGCCCTGCCGGCCATCGGCGCCGCATAATCCGGCCGCTTCACCACCACCCGTTGCCGCGCCACGGCCAGCGCTGCCGGCAACAGGGCGTCGGCATCCGGGTCCTCACCCACCACCTCACGGAACAGCCGCATCTCCTTCTTCACCAGCGCCGACTTGTGCCGGTGCGGATACATGGGGTCGAGGTACACCACGTCAGGCCGCGCCCCCTCATCCAGTTGCGGCATGATCTCTGCGGCATGACCACACAGCAGATGCATGCGCGCCGCAATGGGGGCGGTCTCGGCATCCCGCAGCGCCCGTTCCAGGCCGTCCGCCAGCAATGCCGCCACCACCGCAGAGCGCTCCACCAGGGTCACTGTGCAGCCCAGGCTGGCCAGCACGAAGGCATCACGCCCGAGCCCGGCAGTGGCATCCAGCACGCTGGGCGTGCCCCCCTTTTTCAGGCCCACCGCCTTGGCGATCTCCTGACCGCGGCCGCCGCCATAGCGGCGCCGGTGTGCCACGGCACCGCCGACAAAGTCCACATACACCGGCCCCTCGCTGGCGAGCGCGCGCAGTTCCAGGCGCTCGGGGGTCAGCACCAGACGCGGTGCCTCACCCGGGTCGAGTTCGCCCAGGGATAGCCCCCAACGGGCGGCCAGCGTGCTGGCCCGGGGTTGCAGCGCCGGTTCAGCGGAATAGATATTCATCACCTAGGACTTCCGTTAAATCACAGTGTTACAAGATAAACTTAATGCTGATTGCAACATTGATTGGCTGTCGCAAGCGATTACAGGATATCCGCCGGCATCGATGGCCGGTTGGGGTCGGGCGGCTCATCGCCCATGGCGCCATGTGCCTCGCCGTCACTGACGAACACCTGATCGAGGATGTCGATGAAGCGCTTGGCCTGGGGTGAGAGAAAGCGCCCCTTGCGCAGCACGATGCCGTAGGTACGGCGTGGAAAGTATTGGCTGAGCGGGATCTGGGCCAGCCGTTCCTCGCCGGTGAGGCAGACGTCGGTGACGATGGAGATGCCCAGCCCCAGCTCGACGTACTTCTTGATGACTTCCCAACCGCCCGCCTCCAGCGCCACGTTGTAGGTCAGGTTGTGCTGCTGGAATACCAGATCGACGATGCGCCAGGTGGACAGGTGGCGCGGCGGCAGGATCAGACCGTAGGGGCTGATGTCGGCCAGGCGCAGATTCTGTTTCTTGGCCAGCGGATGGTCCAGGGCGGTGATCAGGGTCGGGTCATAGGTGACCACCGGGCGATAGCTGATGTCGTCCGGCACCTCCAGCATGGAGCCGACGGCAAAGTCCACCTCGTCGGCGCGCAGCATGGCCAGACCGTCCCGGCCGGTGACGTTGTGCAGTTTGAGGCGGATGTGGGGATAAGCCTCGGCAAACAGCTTCATCGGCTCCGGCAGGATGTAGAGGATGGTCGACTCCCCCGCGGCGATGTTCAGCTCGCCCGACTCCAGCACGCCGAACTGCTCGGCAAAGGTCTCGTGCAGCTTGTCGATACCCTCCACCAGCGGCTCGGCCAACCGGTACAGGGTTTCCCCCTCCGGGGTCAGCTTGATCTGCGGCCCGCGCCGCTCAAACAGGGTGATGCCGAACTCCCGCTCCAGCGCCTGGATCTGCAGCGACACCGAGGGCTGACTCAAGAACAGCGATTCCGCCGCCAGGGTGATGCTGCCGGTGCGGGCCGTATGACAGAAGGCGCGCAGCTGCTTGAGGCGGTTCTGCTTGTAATAAAGGTTGGGCAGGGAGGTCATGGCCGTTCCTCAGTATTAACCAGCGCAATATTGAGCATTGAAATAATTACCGCGTCAAATACATGAAACAATTTTAGACTTTGTACGCATACAGGGAATACGGTTATTACTTGATTATTTATGTAGGGAATAAGGATTCAGTATTAATTGCCTTAGAGGCTAGATGCATTGAGCCCCATTCTACACATTGCAGCAGCGGGTGGCTTCATGGCCGCTTTGGGCGTGGTTCTGGCCATGCTCCTGGCCGTCGCCAGCCGCCGCCTCTATGTGTACGAAGACCCCCGCATCGATGAGGTGGAGGACATGCTGCCCCACTCCAATTGCGGCGCCTGCGGCACGCCCGGCTGCCGTCCGTTCGCCGAGATGTTGATCAAGGGCGAGGTGGAGCCAGGCCAATGCACGGTGAACTCCGCCGACGCCAACCAGGAGATCGCCGATTACCTGGGCGTGGATGTCGGCAGCATCGAAAAGCAGGTGGCGCGCCTGGCCTGCGCCGGCGGCGTCCACGTGGCCCGCACCCGCGCCCGCTACGAGGGCATGAAGTCCTGCCGTGCCGCCAGCCTGGTGTCTGGCGGCGGCAAGGGCTGCACCTGGGGCTGCCTGGGCCTGGCCGACTGCGAGGTGGTGTGCGACTTCGACGCCATCACCATGAACCGCCACGGCCTGCCGGTGGTGGATGCGGAGAAGTGCACCGCCTGTGGCGACTGTGTCGAGGTCTGCCCCAAGAAACTGTTTTCCCTGCAGCCAGTGAGCCGCCGCCTGTGGGTGGCCTGCAAGAACCAGCAGCCCGGCGATGAGGCCGAACTGGAATGCGAAGTGGCCTGTACCGCCTGCGCGCGCTGCTCCGCCGATGCCCCGGAAGGGTTGATCACCATGCAGAACGAACTGGCGGTGATCGATTACAGCAAGAACGCCCTTGCCTCGCGCATCGCCATCGAGCGCTGCCCGACCGGGGCCATCGTCTGGCTGGATGACAAGACCGGGCCGCAGCGCGGCCGTGATGCAAAGAAAGTGGTACGCCAGGAAGCGTTGCCAATCGGATAAGGCAAAGATTGCAAGGCTGTCCGCAAATGCACGCGAAACACGCAATTACATCTTTGCAAAACACTACTCGCGTTGATTTGCGCTCTTTTGCAAACTGATTTTACAGATTCAGTGAGGGTGACTGAGATGTTCGGAAAGAAAGAGACCAAGACCTTCAAGTATCCGGGTATCCGCATGGCCATGGACGGCAACACCGCCGTCATCATGTGCGAACGTGAGTCCTCGGATGCGGCCGGCGCCTATCCGATCACCCCGTCCACCCAGATGGGCGAGTACTGGGCCGAGGAAGTGGCCAACGGCCACGTCAATGTCTCCGACCGTACCCTGATCTTCGTCGAGCCGGAATCCGAGCACGCCGCCGCCGCCGTCACCGCCGGCATGTCCATGACCGGCCTGCGCGCCACCAATTTCTCCTCGGCACAGGGCGTGGCCTTCATGCACGAATCCCTCTACGCCGCCGCCGGCAAGCGCCTGCCCTACGTACTCAACATCGGCTGCCGCGCCATCACCAAGGCCTCACTCAACGTCCACTGCGGCCACGACGACTATCACTGCATCGACGACACCGGATTCTTCCAGGTCTTCGCCAAGAACGCGCAGGGCGCCGCGGACCTCAACCTCATCGGCCGCAAGATCGCCGAACTGGCCCTGACCCCCGCCGTGGTGGCGCAGGACGGCTTTCTCACCACCCACCTCATCGAACCGCTCAACGTCCCTGAGCGTGAACTGATCGAGGAATTTCTCGGCCGCCCCGACGACATGATCGAATGTCCCACCCCGGCGCAGAAGATGCTTTACGGCGAAAAGCGCCGCCGCGTGCCGATGATTTGGGACGTGGATGCCCCGCTGGTGTCCGGCACGGTGCAGAACCAGGATGCCTACATGCAGACCGTGGCGGCGCAGCGTCCCTACTTCTACGCCCACATCCCGCAGCTCGCCGATCAGGTGATGGACGAGTACTACGAACTCACCGGTCGCCGCTACCACCGCATCAGCAGCTACAAGACCGAGGACGCCGACTACATCATCGTCGGCATGGGCTCGATGATCGTGCAGGCACAGACCGTGGCCGACTACCTGCGCGAAACGCGCAAATTGAAGGTGGGCGTCATCGACGTCACCATGTTCCGCCCCTTCCCCGGCGACCTGATGGGCAGGGCCATCAAGGGCAAGAAGGGCGTGGTGGTGCTGGAACGCACCGACCAGCCACTGGCCGAAGACCTGCCGCTGATGCGCGAGGTACGCGCCTCACTCAACAAGTGCATGGAAAACGGCACCGTCGCCAAGGGCGAGGAACTGCCCTACCCCGGCTACGACTGCTACAAGCAGGGCGACGCCCCGCGCCTGTACTCTGGTGCCTATGGCCTCGGCTCGCGCGACCTGCAGCCGGAAGGTCTTATCGGTGCGGTGGAAAACATGCTGCCGGATGGCAAGAAGCGGAAGTTCTTCTATCTGGGCATCGACTTCGTGCGTGAAGAGGCGGCCACGCCCAAGCAGGAAATCCAGATGCAGCAGCTGCTGGAGAACTACCCGCAGGTGAAGGATCTGGCCGTGCGCGGCTCGGAGAATCCCAACCTGATGCCGGACGGCTCCATCACCGTGCGCATGCACTCCGTCGGCGGCTGGGGCGCCATCACCACCGGCAAAAACCTGGCGATGACGCTGTACGAGTTGCTGGGCTATGAAATCAAGTCCAACCCCAAGTACGGATCCGAGAAGAAGGGTCAGCCCACCACCTATTACCTGGCGGCTGCGCCCACCCCGATCCGCATCAACTGCGAATTCAACTTCGTCGACGTGGTGCTGTCGCCGGACCCCAATGTGTTCGGCCACTCCAACCCGTTGTTCGGTCTGAAGAAGGGTGGCGTATTCATCATCCAGTCCTCCTTCGAGTATCCGGATCAGCTGTGGGCCACCATCCCGCGCCGCTACCAGCAATTCATCGTCGACAACGATATCCGCGTGTTCTACGTGGACGGTTTCAAGATCGCCCGCGATGAGGCCACCAACCCCGAGCTGCAACTGCGCATGCAGGGCAACGCCTTCCAGGGTGCCTTCTTCGCCGCCTCACCGCTGATGGAAATGGCCGGACTGGACGAGACCAAGCTGTTCAAGGCCATTGAAGACCAGCTGATGGCAAAATTCGGCGCCAAGGGCAAGCGTGTGGTGGAAGACAATCTGCGCGTGGTGCGCCGCGGCTTCAGCGAGATACACGAAATCATCAACAAGAAGGTGGGCATGACCCTGCAGGAGTTGCGCAGCAGCGAATCCATGCTGCCCATCATGCTCAAGCACATGCCCGAAGGCGAAGGCCAGTTGCACGACATCCATCGCTTCTGGGAGCAGACCGGCTATTTCTATGCCACCGGCCGCGGCTCCGACAATCTGGCCGATCCCTACATGGGCGTGTCGCTGATGCCCGCCGCCACCGGTGTGTTCCGCGACATGACCAACATCCGCTTCGAATATCCGAAGTGGGTGGCGGAGAACTGCACCGCCTGCGGCAACTGCTACACCGTCTGCCCGGATTCCGCCATTCCTGGCCTGGTCAATTCCGTCGGCGAGGTGTTCGCCACCGCCATCCACCGCATCGAGAGCAAAGGCATCCTGACCCTGCACCTGCGCCGCGAGACGCGCAAGGTGGAGAAGAAGCTGCGCGAGCTGCTCAACACCGCCGGCGAGGCTGCCAAGGTGCGCAACCTGCTGGATCAGGCAATCCTCGAGGTACTGGCCGAGTCCGAACTGGAGGGCGATGCCCGCGCCAAGCTGGAGCAGGAATTCGGCCAGCTCATGGATACCATGGGCAGTTTCGAGTTTGCCGTCACCAAACCCTACTGGATCAACCGCGAGAAAAAGGAAAAGGGCAGCGGCGGCCTGTTCTCCATCACCGTCAACCCCGATACCTGCAAGGGTTGCATGGAGTGCGTCGAGGTCTGCGACGACAACGCCCTGCTCAACACCAAGCAGACCGACGAGGCGGTGAAGCGCATGCGCAGCGACTGGGCCTTCTGGCTCGACCTGCCCACGACCAGCCCGGACTACATCCGCATCGACGATCTGGATGAGAAGATAGGCGCGCTGGACACCCTGCTGCTCGACAAGCGCAACTACGGCGCCATGGTGTGCGGTGACGGCTCGTGCCTGGGTTGCGGCGAGAAGACCGCCATCCACCTGTTCACCAGCACCGTCACCGCGCTGATGCAGCCGCGCGTGAAGAAACAGATCGCCAAACTGGATGGTCTCATCACCCAGTTGGAACAGCACATCCGCCTGAAGCTGGCCGCCGGAGTGGATCTATCCAACAGCGGCGCCATCAATCAAGTGGTGGAAGGCGTCAACGGCACCGATCTGACCCTGTCCTCGCTCTCTGCCACGCTCGATGCCGGTCACGAAAAGACCGTCATCGACAAGCAGTGGCTGAAATGGGCCACCAACCTGCTCGATCGCCTGCGCGACCTGAAATGGCGCTACGAGGCAGGACCGACCGGCCGCGGCCGCGCCGAAATGGGTATCGTCAACTCCACCGGCTGTACTTCGGTGTGGGGTTCGACCTTCCCGTTCAATCCCTATCCCTTCCCCTGGACCTCGAATCTGTTCCAGGACAGCCCGTCCATGGCCATGGGCCTGTTCGAGGGCCACATGGTGAAGATGGCCGACGGTTTCAAGGCCATCCGCATGGCCGAGCTGGAACTGTCTGGCCAATACAATCCAGAAGTGCACCAACCCTACTTCCGCCAGTTCAACTGGAAGGATTTCAGCGATGAAGAATGGCTGTTGTGCCCGCCGGTGGTCGCCGTCGGCGGCGACGGCGCCATGTACGATATCGGCTTCCAGAACCTGTCGCGTGCCCTCGCCTCCGAGATGCCGATCAAGGTGATGGTGGTGGACACCCAGGTGTACTCCAACACCGGTGGCCAGGCCTGCACCTCCGGCTTCATCAGCCAGGTGGCCGACATGTCACCCTACGGCAAGAACTGGAAGGGCAAGACCGAGATCCGCAAGGAGGTCGGCCTGATCGGTGTCGCCCACCGCGGCGCCTATATACTGCAAGGCTCCACCAGCAACGTGACCCACCTGCTGGAGGGGTACATCGACGGCCTCAACAGTCGCCGCCCGGCCATGTTCAATGTCTATACCACCTGCCAGCCGGAACACGGCGTCAGCGACGACGCCTCCAACCGCCAGGGCAAGCTGGCGGTGGAGTCGCGCGCCTATCCGCTGTTCCGTTACGACCCGGACCGGGGCACCACCTTCCCCGAGTGCTTCGACATGGAAGGCAACCCGGCGCTGGAAGACGATTGGCCGATATACACCATCGACTACGTGGACGAGAACGGTCGCAAGGAAAAGCTGGAAGTGCCGATGACCTTCGCCGACTTCGCCGTCACCGAAGGCCGCTTCCGCAAGCACTTCAAAAAGGCACCGCGCGAGACCTGGAATGACACCATGGTGCCGTTCCACGAGTTCCTCGCCATGGACGACGATGACCGTGAGGGCAAGTTCCCGTTCATCTGGGCGGTCGACGCCAAGAACCGTCTCAACCGCGTACTGTGCGCGCAGGAGATCGTGCTGGCCGCCGAGGAGCGCCGCGATTTCTGGCGCCAGCTCAAGTCCGTCGCCGGCCTCGATCGCCAGGTGGACGTGGGTGCCATCGTGCAGCAGACCAAGGCGGAGATGGCGCAGAAGCTTTCTTCCACCCTGCTCTCGCTGGCCGCCTCCGGCGACATGTCCGCCTTCACCGGTGGCGCGGTAACCGCCAACGGCAATGGCAACGGCGCGGCCCACGCCGCAGCGGCCGGCGATTACGAACCGGTATGGGTCGAGACGCCGGAATGCACCGCCTGCGATGAGTGCATCAACATCAATCCGAAGATCTTCGCCTACAACGACGACAAGAAGGCCATCATCGTCGACCCGAAGGCCGGTTCGTTCAAGGACATCGTGAAGGCAGCGGAAAAATGTACTGCGGGCTGCATCCACCCGGGCACGCCGTTCAACCGCGGCGAAGCGGGCCTGGACAAACTGATCCAGCGCGCCGCGAAGTACCAGTAGACGCGGCGATGCCGCGCTAAAGGAGTTTGGTTGCAACGGGTGTGCGAAACGCATCCGGCGGAAATTCCGCAAACAACAGTTTCTTTCGGTGCTCCCTCCGAGAAGTTGCCTCTCCCCGTCTTGGGGAGAGGATTTTTTTTCGACTGGACTGGAGACTGGAATAACGAATTTTGTACGCAGCCCGGAAGTATCCTTCCAGGTTGTGGTAACCGAGTGGTGGGGAAGAACACGCGATGACACTGTTACGCTGGTTCGGACGGAAGACCTTCTCGCACGGGGTCCATCCGCAGGCGCACAAGGAGGACACGGCGGACAAGCCGATCCGCCGCCTGCCGTTCGCGCCGCGCCTGATCGTGCCGCTGTCCCAACACCTGGGCAAACCTTCGCGCCCCATCGTCCGGGTCGGCGAAGAGGTAGGCCGCGGCCAGATCATCGCCGCGGCCGACGGTTTCATGTCGGTGCCGCAACATGCGCCCGCCACCGGCGTGATCGAAGCCATCACCCTGATGCCGAGCGCGCAGGGTCCGCGCGTCCCCTCCATCGTGCTCAAGGTCTATGAGGCCTCCAATCAGGAGGTGTTGTGGCGCACACCGCGCGACATGGACGCGCTGACGCCGGCCGAGATCGTGCAGGCGGTGCAGGACACCGGCCTGGTCGGCCTGGGCGGCGCCGCCTTCCCCTCCCATGTCAAGCTCAAGGTGCCCGACGGCGCCGTCATCGACACCCTGCTGGTCAACGGCTGCGAGTGCGAACCCTATTTGACTACCGATCATCGTGTGATGGTGGAACAGGGAGCGGACCTGATTCGTGGCACGCAGTACGCCATGCGTGTGGTAGGTGCGAAGCAGGCGATCATCGGCGTGGAGGACAACAAGCCCGACGCCATCGCGGCAATCCGCAAACATCTGCCCGCCGACGGCAACATCACCGTCGAGGCGGTGGAAACCAAATATCCGCAGGGCGCCGAGAAGATGCTGATCAGCACCCTGCTCGGCCGCGAGGTGCCCTCCGGCGGCCTGCCGGCGCAGATCGGCGTGGTGGTCAACAATGTCGGCACCCTCACCGCCCTGGGCCGTCTGCTGCCGCGCGGTGAGGGCCTCATCGAACGCGTCATCACCGTCGCCGGTCCCGGCGTGAAGAAGCCTGGCAATTACCTCACCCCCATCGGTACTCCGCTGCGCTTTCTGCTCAATCATGTCGGCTTTGCCGGCAGCGAGCAGGAGGTGATCCTGGGCGGGCCGATGATGGGTAACGCCGTGGCCTCGCTGGACGTACCGGTGACCAAGGGCTCCTCCGGCGTACTGGTGCTGTCCAATAGCGAGATCCAGGCCGAGACACGCCGCATCCATCCCTGCATCCGCTGTGGCAAGTGTGTGGCGGCCTGTCCCATGCACCTCAATCCGACCCAGCTCGGCCTGCTCGCCGTCAAACGCGAATACGAGCCGATGGCCGAGCGTTTTCATCTCAAGGATTGCATCGAGTGCGGCTGCTGCAGCTTCGTCTGCCCCTCCTCCATCCCGCTGGTGCAATACTTCCGCATCGCCAAGTCCATCCTGCGGGAGCGCGCGGCATGACGAACAAGCCGCAGATTGAATTGCGCACCTCGCCGCACATCAAGGCGGCGCCGACGGTCGAGCAGATCATGCGCAACGTGGTGTATGCGCTGCTGCCCATCGCCGCGTTTTCCGTGTGGCAGTTCGGCCTCAGCGCCCTGGCCCTGATCCTCACTGTCACCGCCAGTTGCCTCGCCACCGAATATGTATTCTCGCGCAGCGCCGGCCGCGGCAACACCCTGAGCGACTGGAGCGCCGCCATCACCGGTATCCTGCTGGCGCTCACCCTGCCGCCTGGCTTCCCCTTGTGGATGGGCGTGGTGGCCGGTTTCGTCGCCATCGCCCTGGGCAAGGCCCTGTTCGGCGGCCTCGGCTACAACGTCTTCAATCCCGCCCTCATCGGCCGCGCCTTCGTGCAGGCGGCGTTTCCCGTGGCGGTCACCACCTGGACGCCGGCCTACGCGCCGGGCCGCTTCGTGGAATTCATTCCCTCCACCTTCACCCTGCCCTTCACCACGCCGCCGTCGGTGAGCGAATGGAGCCGGCAGGCGGTGGACGGCTTCACCGGTGCCACGCCGCTGTCGCAGTGGAAATTCGACGGCGTCATCGTCCCCACCGCCGATCTGTTCACCGGCATGACCGCCGGCTCCACCGGCGAGGCCTCGGCCCTGCTGATCCTGCTGTGCGGCGCCTACCTGGTGGTGCGGCGCATGATGGACTGGCGCATCCCTGCCGCCGTGCTGCTCGGCGCCTTCATCACCGCCGGCGTGCTGTATCTGGTGAACGGCCAGTACTACCCGCCGCCGCTGTTCGTGCTGTTCTCCGGCGGCCTGATGCTGGGCGCCATGTTCATGGCCAGCGACATGGTGGCCTCGCCGGTGACGCCGTGGGGGGTGTGGATCTATGGCCTGTTCATCGGCTTTCTCACCGTCATCATCCGTTACTTCGGCGGCCTGTCCGAAGGTGTGATGTATGCCATCCTGCTTGGCAATGCCCTGGCGCCACTCATCGAGCATGTCACCCAGCCGCGTATCTACGGCGCGCGCAAAACCGGAGCCAAACCATGATGAGCAGCACGGCACCGCTGCCCGCCACGCCGCAGCCCTCCAGTGCGCGCATGATCCAGGTGCTGGGCGGCATCGCCATGCTGTCCGGCTTTCTGGTGGTGCTCACCTATCAGCTCACCCTGCCGCGCATCGAGGAAAACCGCCAGCGCGCCATCGAACGTGCGGTGTTCCAGGTCTTGCCCGGCGCAATGACGCGGCGCGACTTCCTGGTGGATGACAACGGCGTGCGCCCGGCCGCCACCGGCGGGCCCGGCACCAAGGTCTACGCTGCCTACGATGCCGACGGCAAGCTCAAGGGCATCGCTGCCGAGGCCGGCGCGCGCGGCTATCAGGACATCGTACGCATCCTCTACGGCTACGACCCGGCCTGTCAGTGCATCACCGGCTTCGCCGTGCTGCAATCCACCGAAACGCCGGGCCTGGGCGACAAGATCACCAAGGATGCCAGGTTCCTGGCCAACTTCCCGCTGGACGCGCGCCTCGCCACCAACGGCAGGGAGCTGGCCAATGCCATCCTTACCGTCAAGCACGGCAGCAAGACCGAGCCCTGGCAACTCGACGCCATCTCCGGCGCCACCATCACCTCCACGGCGGTGGGCAAGGGCCTGAACAACAGTGCGCAGGTGCTGCTGCCACGCCTGCAACCGCATGTGGAACAACTGAAGGTGCAAGACTGATGGCCGGGCGGAAGAAGGACGACACCATCACCGCCGATACCTTCCTCGAAGGCATCTGGCGCGAGAATCCGGTCTTCGTGATGCTGCTCGGCATGTGCCCGGTGCTGGCCGTGACCAACTCGGTGATGAACGCCATCGCCATGGGCGTGGCCACCACCTTCGTGCTGATCTGTTCCAGTACCCTGGTCTCCCTGCTGCGCCATGTGATCCCCAAGCAGGTGCGCATCGCCACCTACATCGTGATCATCGCCACCTTCGTCACCATCGTCGACTACATCATCCAGGCCATCAGCCTGGACCTGTATAACGCCCTGGGCGCCTTCATCCAGCTCATCGTGGTGAACTGCATCATCCTCGGCCGTGCCGAGGCCTATGCCTCGAAGAACCGGCCGCTCAAGTCCGTCGTCTCGGCGCTCGGCATGGGCACCGGTTTCACCATCGCCCTGCTCTGCCTGGGCAGCGTGCGCGAGCTGCTCGGCAGCGGTTCCCTGCTCGGCTACAGCGTGTTCGGTGCCCAGTTCGAGCCGTGGGTGGTGATGATCCTGCCGCCCGGCGGCTTCTTCGTGCTGGGTGCCTGGCTGTTGCTGTTCAACTGGCTGAAGGAACGCAAGGCGAAGGCCGAAGTGAAGGAGGCGGTCCATGCACGCTGATTCGCTCACCTACATCTTTCTGAACGCCGCCATCATCAACAACTTCGTGCTGGCGCTGTTCCTCGGCATCTGCCCCTTCCTCGGCGTGTCGGGCAAGCTGAAGACCGCCGTATCCATGGGCTTCGCCACCCTGCTGGTGATGCTGATCAGCTCCATCTGCGCCTACCTCATCAACAGCGTGCTGGTAGCCTACGACCTGGAGTTCCTGCGCCTCATCAGCTACATCGCGGTGATCGCCTCGGCGGTGCAGCTGGTGGAGATGAGCATGAAGAAGTTCAGCCCGGCGCTGTTCCGCGCCCTCGGCATCTTCCTGCCGCTGATCACCACCAACTGCGCCATCCTCGGCCTGGCCCTGTTCCAGACCGCCAAGGAATACGACTTCGTGCAGTCGGTCAGCTACAGCCTGGGCGCCGGCACCGGCTTCATCCTGGCCCTGGTGCTGATGGCCGGTCTGCGCGAGAAGCTGGAGCTGGCCGAGGTGCCCACGGTGAGCCAGGGCGCGGCGCTCAGCCTGATGCTGGCCGGCATGCTGTCGCTGGCCTTCATGGGCTTTGCCGGACTGGGGGCCTGATGCTGCTGAAACAATTTCTCATGGCCGGCGGTGCTATCCTGTTGTTGTTGCTGGGATGGATCGCCGTACAGAAGGTGGCGCGGGCCTTTGCCCGCCGTCACCCCGAGTTCGGTGCCTACCGCGAGGCGGGCGCCGGGTGTGGAACCGGCAAGTGTGCCTGCGCCAGTGCCGATTACTGTCGCAAACGCGATGTCGAACATTAATAACGACTGGGGAATGGTGATGAATTCCGTGATCCAACCACCAACCGAACAAAGGGGTGTAACAGTGGACGAACGCGTGATCTGGTTCGAGTCTCTCGGCATGGATGATGTGGCGCGGGTAGGCGGCAAGAATGCCTCCCTGGGGGAAATGATCCGGGGGCTCACCGCCGCCGGCGTGCGGGTGCCGGATGGCTTTGCCACCACCTCCGCCGCCTTCCGCGAGTTCCTGCGTCATGGCCATCTGGCCGAGCGCATCAACGCCCGCGTCAGCAAGCTCGACATCGACGACGTCGAAGAACTGGCCCGTGCCGGCGCCGAGATCCGCCAGTGGATCATCGACACCCCCTTCCCCGACTCGCTCAACGCCGCCATCACCGCCGCCTGGCGCAAGATGGAAGAAAAAGCCGGTGGTGAGGTCGCCGTGGCGGTGCGTTCCTCCGCCACCGCCGAGGACCTGCCCGACGCCTCCTTCGCCGGCCAGCAGGAAACCTATCTCAATGTGCGCGGCCTGGATAACGTGCTGACGGCGATCCATCACGTCTTCGCCTCGCTCTACAACGACCGCGCCATCGCCTACCGCGTGCACCACAACTTCGAGCACCACGAGGTGGCGCTGTCCGCCGGCATCCAGCGCATGGCCCGTTCCGACATCGGCGCCGCCGGCGTGATGTTCACCCTGGACACCGAGTCCGGCTTCCGCGACGCAGTGTTCATCACCGGCGCCTACGGCCTGGGCGAGACCGTGGTACAGGGCGCGGTGAATCCGGACGAGTTCTACGTCTACAAACCGGCCCTCGCCGCGGGCAGGCACGCCATCCTCAGCCGCAAGCTGGGCAGCAAGGCGATCAAGATGATCTACGGCGACAGCAGCGCCCACGGCAAGACCACCAAGACCGTGGACGTGGCCGAGTCCGAGCGTCAGCGCTTCTGCCTCACCGACGAGCAACTGCTCGATCTGGCCCGCCAGGCGGTGATCATCGAGCAGCATTACAAGCGTCCGATGGACATCGAATGGGCGCTGGACGGCACCGATAACAAGGTCTACATCGTGCAGGCACGCCCGGAGACGGTGAAGAGCCGCAGCAACGGCCAGATGATCGAGCGCTACCGCCTGAAGGAAAAGGGCGAGGTGCTGTCCCAGGGCCGTGCCATCGGCCAGCGCATCGGCGCCGGCCCGGCCCGCATCATCATGGACATTTCACAGATGAGTTCGGTGAAGCCCGGCGACGTGCTGGTCACCGACATGACCGACCCGGACTGGGAACCGATCATGAAGCGCGCCTCCGCCATCGTCACCAACCGCGGCGGCCGCACCTGCCATGCGGCGATCATCGCCCGCGAGCTGGGCATTCCGGCAGTAGTCGGCTGCGGTGATGCCACCAGGCACATCAAGGACGGCGTGGATGTCACCGTCTCCTGCGCCGAAGGCGATACCGGCCACATCTACAAGGGCAAGCTGGATTTCGAGGTGCAGCGCGCCGACGCCGGCAAGATGCCCGACCTGCCGGTGAAGATCATGATGAACATCGGCAACCCGGGCCACGCCTTCGAGTTCGCCAACATCCCCAATGCCGGTATCGGTCTCGCCCGCCTGGAGTTCATCATCAACTCCACCATCGGCGTGCACCCCAAGGCGCTGCTCGACTTCGACAACCAGAGCGATGAGATCAAGCAGGCCATCACCAAGCGCATGGCCGGCTACCGCGACCCGGTGAGCTTCTACGTCGAAAAGCTCACCGAAGGCATCGCAACCCTCGCCGCCGCCTTCAACCCCAAGCCGGTGATCGTGCGCATGTCGGACTTCAAGTCCAACGAGTACGCCAATCTGCTGGCCGGCGACGGCTTCGAGCCGCACGAGGAAAACCCGATGATCGGTTTCCGCGGCACCTCGCGCTACCTGTCGGAAGACTTCCGTCCCTGTTTCGCGCTGGAGTGCCGCGCCATCCGCAAGGTGCGTAACGACATGGGTCTGACCAATGTCGAGGTGATGATCCCCTTCTGCCGCACCCTGGAAGAGGCGGAGCAGGTGGTCAAGCTGCTGGCGGAGAATGGCCTGAAGCGCGGCGAGAACGGCCTGCGCGTGATCATGATGTGCGAGATCCCGTCCAATGCCGTGCTGGCCGATGAGTTCCTCGAATACTTCGACGGCTTCTCCATCGGCTCCAACGACATGACCCAGCTCAGCCTGGGCCTGGATCGCGATTCCGCTCTCATCGCCCATCTGTTCGACGAGCGCAACCCGGCGGTGAAGAAACTGCTCAGCATGGCGATCAAGGCAGCCAAGGCCAAGGGCAAATACGTCGGCATCTGTGGCCAGGGCCCGTCCGACTACCCCGACCTGGCCGACTGGCTGGTGAAGGAAGGCATCAGCAGCGTGTCGCTCAACCCCGACACCGTGGTCGATACCTGGCTGTATATTGCCAGCCAGCAGGGGAAGTAAACCAAAATCATCCGCAAATGAATGCCAATAAACGTGAATACCGCAGTACGATTATCATTTGCGTACATTCGCGTTCATTTGCGGATTCATTTTTAAACCCTGGATATCAATGTGACTGAACCGCAACACCGGCCCGTCTTCTTTGTCTCCGATCGCACCGGCATCACCGCCGAGACCCTCGGTCACAGCATGATGACGCAGTTCGACGGCGTGGAGTTCAGCTATACCCGTCTGCCCTTTCTCGATACGGCGGATAAGATGGCCGAGGCGGTGCAACGCATCAATGCGGTGATGGCGCAGGACGGCGTGCGCCCCATCGTGTTCAGTACCCTGGTGGATGCTGAACTACTGGAGCAGATGCGGCGCGACTGCCGGGGACTGGTGTTGGATTTCTTCGATGCCTTCAACGCGCCGTTGGAAATCGAACTGGGCATCAAGGCCTCCCACGTCATGGGGCGTTCCCACGGCATGGGCAACTTCGCCAATTACACCGCACGTATCGAGGCCCTCAACTTCGCCCTCAACAACGACGATGGCGTCAGCACGCGCAACTACGGCTCCGCCGACATCATCCTCATCGGCGTGTCGCGCTCGGGAAAAACGCCGACTTCGCTGTTCCTCGCCCTGCAATACGGCGTCTACGCCGCCAACTACCCGCTCACCGAGGAAGACCTGCAACTGCGCGCCCTGCCCGAGGCCCTGCGCCCGCACCGCGAGAAACTGTTCGGCCTCACCATCGACCCGGACCGTCTGCAACAGATCCGCAGCGAGCGCCGTCCCAACAGCCGCTACGCCCAGTCCACCCAGTGCCAACTGGAAGTGGACGCAGTGGAAAGCCTGTATCGCAAGGAAGGCATCCGCTTCCTCAACACCACCCACATGTCCATCGAAGAGATTTCCACCACCATCCTGCAAACGGCCGGACTCAAACGTCGTCTGTCCGGCTGAAACAGCCGCATCACCCGTGCGTGCTGCCGCAGGCACGGGGCGAATGCCCTATACAGGGATGGATTGGAAAGAATGGTGCCCGGGACCGGAATCGAACCGGTACGGTGTTGCCACCGAGGGATTTTAAGTCCCTTGCGTCTACCAATTTCGCCACCCGGGCAAGGCTGCGGAGGCCGGCATTCTACCGAGAATCAACCATGTAATAAAAGTTTCACCCCAGATGAGATGGCATATGGCCATCAGCCGGTAAGGCGCATGATCTCCCCCGCCAGTGCCTCCAGCGGCATCACGCTGCGGGCGCCGCCCAGCTTGATGGCCTCCTTGGGCATGCCAAATACCACGCAGCTGGCCTCGTCCTGGGCGATGGTATGGGCTCCGGCACGCGACATCTCCAGCAGGCCGCTGGCGCCGTCGTCCCCCATGCCGGTCATGATCACGCCCACGGCGTTGGCCCCGGCATGGCGCGCCACCGAGCGGAACAATACATCCACCGAGGGCTTGTGGCGGTTCACCGGCGGGCCGTCGCGCACTTCGACCAGATACTGCGCGCCGCTGCGCTTCAACAGCATATGACGCCCGCCGGGCGCTATCAGGGCCAGGCCGGGGCGCACGCGGTCGCCGTCGCGGGCCTCGCGCACCTCCAGCTGACACAGACCGTTGAGCCGGCTGGCAAAGGCGGCGGTAAATTTTTCCGGCATATGCTGCACCACGACGATGCCGGGGCAATTGGCCGGCAATGCGGTCAGCACCACCTCCAGCGCCTGGGTGCCGCCGGTGGAGGTGCCGATGGCCACCAGCTGTTCGGTGGTACGTAACGAAAAGCTTGACGCAGCGTCAGGAGTGGCCATGGCAGGCGCCACGTCGCGAAGTGACGCAGTGCGCCCCACCCGGGCACGGGCGGCGGCCCGCACCGCCTTGAGCAGATGGGCCGTTTCCTCCTGCAGAAAGTCCTTCACCCCCACCTTGGGCTTGGTGATGATCTCCACCGCACCCGCCGCCAGGGCCTGCATGGTGGTCTCGGCGCCGCGCTCGGTGAGGGTCGAGCACATCACCACCGGCGTCGGCCGTTCCGCCATCAGCTTGCGCAGAAAGGTGATGCCATCCATGCGCGGCATCTCGACGTCCAAGATGATGACGTCGGGCCACTCCACCTCCATGCGCTTCATGGCGAACACCGGATCGGCCACCGCGCCAATCACCTCCACCTCACTGTCGGTAGCCAGAACCTCCTTGATGACCTGACGGATTACCGCAGAGTCGTCGACGATCAATACCTTGATGGCAGCCATCTCAACTCCTAGGAATAACGGTGGTGATATCGGTACGCACACAACTCACCGTGCCGTCCTGCAGGTCGAGCAGGACATTGCGATAGCGCGCCGTGCCCACATCCCGCTGCATGATGCGCAGGCCGAGGCGGCGGCTGAGCCGGTCGGCCATCTCGATGTTCTGCGCCCCCACCAAGGGGGTCGCGTTGGCTGGCACGTGAGGAAACATATTGCCGCCGCCGAACAGCCAGACCTTGTATTCGCGCAGGGAACTGCCCTCCTTCAATGCCGCCAGACGCAGCAGCTCTATCGCCTCGTCACCATAGCGACCATCCAGCGGGCCGTCGGTGCCGTGGCGCTGCGGCAGCACGTAATGGCACATGCCGCCCAGCAGGCGGCGCGGATGCCACAGCACCATGGCTACGCAGGAGCCGAGCACCGTACGCACCCGCCCCTGCCCTCGTCCGAAGAATATCTGCCCCGGATGGAGGAACAGGACATCGTCGGTCGGGAGGGTCATTTAAGCTGATAGATGGACGGCGACAGCGTACGAAATCGTTCACTGACGCCGTTGAGCGTCTCGGAGTGGCCAATGATAAGATGGCCGCCGGGTGCCAGTTGGTTGGCCAGCCGCTCGATGAGGCGCGCCTTGGTGTCACGCTCGAAATAGATCATCACATTGCGCAACATAATCAGATCGAATTTCTGTGCCATTTCCCAGGCGCCGTTCAGATTGAGCTGGCGGAAGTTGACCGCCTCGCGCAAACGGCGTTCGATGGCGAAGTTGCCCTGCTGCTCCCGTACACCCTTCATACAGTAGCGTTTGAGATACTCGGCCGGAATATGACGTGCCTCGGCCAGCGTATAGACACCACGTCGCGCCTTGTCCAACACCTGGCTGCTGATATCGGTGCCAAGCAGGCTCCAGCGGCCATGGCCCAGACGATCGGCCAGCACCATGGCCAAGGTATAGGGTTCCTGACCGGACGAGCAGGCTGCACTCCATACCTTGAACTCACCGCCGCGATGGTGCGGCAGGATCTGCTCGCGCAAAAATTCAAAGTGGCGCGGTTCGCGGAAAAAATAGGTTTCATTGGTAGTGAGCAGGTCGACCAGCACCTGCTGCTCCGCCGGTTCCTGGCCACTGGTCACCAGACGGTAATACTCGCTGTAGCTGTTCAGCGCATGGTGACGCAGCCGGCGCCCGAGCCGGCCACTGACCAGCGCCTTCTTGGCGCTGGACAGATGGATGCCGGCCAGTTCGTAGATCAGGCGGCTGAAGCGATCAAACTCATTGTCGCTCAACGGCACATTCATGATCATTTCAACCCCACATCAAGGCGATGGAACCAATCGATGAAGCGTTTGACATCGTCACCGCGGTAGATGGCGCCGTGCTGCGGGCATAGCATGTCGATCTCCATGCTGGAGACACGTTCACACCACTGATCCTTGTGATAATTGGACCCCATCCAGCGGCGATGAAAGCCTTCCGCATGGCGGATGTGGCTGGCGAAATCGTCCACGAACAGACCGGCGTCATGGTCCGGCAGCAGGCCGGCTCCGACATCGCCGGAGAAGAGGATGCGCGCCTTGGGGTCATACAGGTGAAAATTGCCGGAAGAATGCAGGTAGTGCGCCGGAATGAACTCCAGCTTGAGACCATTGAAATCCATGGTCATCCCCTCATCGGGCAAGGCGATGAATGTTTCATCAGTACCGCCGAAGTGGGGGATGAATCCAGTCCACAGGCGACTGAGGTAGCATTTCAGCTCCGGCTTGAAGTCCAGCCACAGGCCCAACGACGAAATGATGTCCGGGTCCTGATGCGAGGCAAAGATCGCGGCGATGCGCGTCGGGTCATACTCGCGGCTGATGGCGGAGAACACCGCTGGAAATATCTCCATACCACCCGGATCGGTCAGCAGGGACTGCTCGCCCTTGGCGATCAGATATTCGTTGGTGTCGATGATGTAATCAGGGCGTGCCGGGTCGCGCGCCACCACCGCCCAACGGTGATCGCCATCGGCGTAAATGGTTTCCAGTTTTTTCATGCTGCCAGCTCCCTGCGCCCACCCAGATGGTGCAGCGCCTCAAGTAAGAGTGATTCGATGGCCTCTACCGTAAGGCCGGTTTCATCCGCCACACTGCGCAAGCGCGCTTCGGCGGTGGCGCCGGCACTGCCCGCCTCGATCTTGCCGAGCACCGCCAGGCTGGCGCCGATCTGGCACAGGCGCAGTGCCCGCTTCACCGCATTGCCCACCTGGCTACGTGCCTCCGCCAAACGTTTCATCCGATGTTCGCGCTTGGCCAGTACGCGACGGCGGAAACCGGCCATGGCCAGCTGTTCCAGACCATCGCTGCACTGCTGCAAGGCGTCTGCCGCCAGCTCGCCGTAGTGCATGTCACGCTGGTACTCCACGGCATATTCCACCAGGCGTTCCACCTCCTGTTGCAGCTGTGCCATCACCTGCCCCAATTGACTGCTGAAGCTGCGCAGCTGGGCGGTCACGCGGACGAAACCCTGTGCGGATCCCCCGGCGGTACGCGCGGTGAACATGGCATTGAGTGAACCGAGATAAACCTGGCGCGATAGGCGCACCACCTGCTTGATGGCCTCATTCAACTCGGCACTGTCATGAATTACATTGCCTTGCCGCACCATCCCGAAATTCAAGATTTGCATGACTGTCTCCTAGGCCGGCTGCGGGCAATAGTCGCCATCGCCCATGGCCATGACGCCCTGCATGGCCGGGTGCGGGGCTGCGGCAACCGTGGTCTGTGCCAAGCGGAAGAAGGCCACTGCTTCGATCAGCTGCTGGGCCTGGGCGCTCATCTCTTCGGCGGTGGATGCCAACTCTTCCGACGAGGAGGCATTCTGCTGCGCCATGCGATCCAGTTCGGACATCGACTGATTGAGCTGGCCGATCGCTCCGGTCTGACCTTCGGCGGCCTGGGCGATCTGCTGCACCAGATCTGCCGTCCCGGTAATCGCCGGCACCAGGCTCTGCAACAATTGGCCGGCATTTTCGGCCACACTCACGCTGTTGGCCGCCAACTCACCGATCTCCTTCGCCGACCCCTCGCTGCGCTCGGCCAGCTTGCGCACCTCCTCGGCCACCACGGCAAAGCCCTTACCCTGTTCGCCGGCGCGGGCTGCCTCGATGGCGGCGTTTAGGGCCAGCAGGTTGGTTTTGTAGGCAATATCCTCGATGATGCCGATCTTCTCGGCAATCTTCTGCATCGCCAGCACCGTCTCGGCTACCGCCTTGCCACCCTCTTCGGCCTGGCGCGCCGCTGCAGTTGCGCTGGCGGCGGTGGTGCGCGCCTCGGCGGCATTGTGCTGTACGGCACCGGCGGTCTGGTGCAGCACGGCACTGGTATTTTCCACCGATGCCGCCTGTTCGCTGGCGCCCTGACTGAGGGATTGTGCCGTGGCACTGACCTCCTCCGAGGCCGACGACAACGCATCCGCGGCGCCGCCCACCTCGCCGATGACGCGCGCCAGGCGCTGCACCATGTATTTCAAGGCCGCCAACATCTGGCCGGTTTCATCCGTGGAATTCGCCTGCACCTGCACGGTCAGATCGCCGTCCGCCAGGCGCTTCGCCACCTCCACCGCCTGTTGCACCGCGCGGCTGATGACCCGGGTAATGAACCAGGTGGTGCCGAGGGCAAACAGCACCGCGACCAAGGTGATGCCGATGGACAGGTTACGCGCAGCAAGGGCCACATCCAGGCGATTCATCACGGCGTGATCAATGTCTTTGGACAGCCGCTCCTCCACCTCGCGCAGACGGTCGATGCGCGCGGTGGCGGCATCGAACCAGTGGGTCGGATCCACACCGAAGCTCAGCGCGCCCTCCGCCTCCACCCGCGCCTTGAGCGCGGCCACCGTATCCACCGCCGACCCGCGCACGGTCTGCTCGAAGAGGGCCAGCTGCCCGATGCTGGCAAAGCGGTTGAACACGTCCAGGTAGGTTTCAAAGGCGGAGCGATTGAGGTAATAGCGTCGCTGCATCTCTGGAGTGAGACGGTCGGCGGCGAACACATTGGCCAGAATGGCGCGCTCGATACCGGCACGCTCCTTGGCCTCGAGGAAGTTGGCGTAGGCGGAGGCCAGCCGGGCCACTTCGGCATTGGAGCTGAGCGAGGCGATCAGGGAGGGGACCGTCAGCAGTGAACCGATGGTCTGCGAGTAGTAGCCGATGGCCTGCGGACCGGCGATGGTCTGCTGGCTCACTTCACCACGCACCGTGGCCAGCCGATTCAACTGTGCCGCGGCGGTCTCGACGGCCGTGCGCAGGGCGACTATCTCCACCTGAGCATAGGTACCACTCACTACCCGCTGCATGGCGGTGTAACGCCCGTCAGTGATGCGGCGCTGCTCGGTCAGCTCGTTGCCGAAGCGCCCCCCCTTGCTGCCCAGGTAGCCGGCGGTCATGCCGCGCTCCTTCTGCAGTTCATGCACCAGGTCGCCCACTGCCGTGGACAGTTCGGCCATGGCATGCAGCTGTTCCATTTCTACCGCCGCCTGCATACGACGTGCGGTGGCGTCGAAGGAAAAATAGATGACCGGCACTAGCATAACTGCCGTCAGCACCAGAAGCTTGTGCGCAATGCGCATATTATAGAACCAACCCATACCCCCTCCCTCCTGCCCTAGTCCTTTGCGGCTATTGGCCTTGCGCCTGGGCATAATTCGTCTGGGTCAACTCATCCACGGCCAGGATGCGCTCCACGTCCAGCAAGATCACGAACTCGCCCTTGACCTTGGCCATGCCACGCATGAACTCCGTGCGCAGCTTGCCGCCGAAGTTTGGCGGCGGTTCGATTTCGCTCACATCCAGGTCCACAACTTCATTGACCGCATCCACCAACAGGCCAACCATGTCGCCGGAAAGGCCAATAACATCGGCTTCCACGATGACGATACAGGTACGGCGGATCACTGTCGTTTCACCGCGACCAAAGCGGAGCGCCATATCGATGACCGGCACGCCGCGTCCACGCAAATTGATGGAACCGCGCACGAACGGTGGCATCATCGGCACCGGTGTGATGGCGGCGTACTCGATGATTTCGCGGATACGCAGCACTTCGATGCCGTAGCGGTTGTCACCCAGGGAGATCGACAGATACTTGTTCAACTCCGCCCCCCCCGCACGGGGGGAGCTGTTGCTGTGGGCACCGGCCAGATTCATGATCAAGCCACCTCGCGCTCGAACGGCTCAAAGTCATCGTCGTGGTGCTCACCTTGGGCTGGCCGGGTGATTGTTGTGCGCTTCATGCTCGCCACCTTGCCGCGCTTGGGCGCTGCCAGGATTTGCCCCTGCTTCAGCTTGAAGAAGCTGATGGTTTCGATGAGTTGCTGTGCCTGGGCGCTCATTTCTTCGGAGGTGGAGGCCAACTCCTCGGACGACGAGGCACTCTGCTGAGCGACCTTGTCCAGCTCGGACACGGCCTGATTCAGCTGCACGATGCCAGTGGACTGTTCTTCGGACGCGGCGGTGATCTCCTGTACCAGGTCGGCGGTACGCTTGATGGACGGTACCAGCTCTTCCAGCAGGCGACCGGCATTCTCGGCAATGCTCACGCTGTTGCCTGCCAGGTCACTGATCTCCTGCGCCGACACCTGGCTGCGCTCGGCCAGCTTGCGCACCTCGTCGGCCACCACCGCGAAGCCCTTGCCATGTTCGCCAGCACGAGCCGCTTCAATGGCGGCATTGAGGGCCAGCAAATTGGTCTTGTAGGCGATGTCCTCGATGATGCTGATCTTCTCGGCGATCTGCTTCATCGCCTTTACCGTATCGGTCACCGCCTTGCCACCTTCGGTCGCCTGCTGCGCCGCATTGGTGGCGATACCCTCGGTCACCTTGGCGTTCTCGGCATTCTGCTGCACCGAAGCCGCAGACTGCTCCAGGGTCGCGCTGGTCTCTTCCACACTGGCCGCCTGCTCGGAGGCGCCCTGACTCAGCGACTGCGCGGTGGCACTCACCTCTTCCGAGGCAGAGGACAGGGAGTCGGCGGCACCGCCCACCTCGGCGATCACCTTGGACAGGCGCTGCACCATGTTCTGCATCGCCTGCAGCAACTGACCAGTTTCGTCCTTGCTCTGTACCACCAGATCCATGGTTAGGTCGCCATCGGCCATGCGGTTTGCCACGCTCACCGCCTCATTCAGCGGACGGGTGACGCTGCGCATGATCCAGAAGGCGATGGCACTGCCCAACAGGGTGGCGAGCACCGCCAAACCGATCATCAGGTTGCGGGCGGCGTTATAGATAGCTGTGGTTTCTGCGCCGGTCTCTTCCATCGCTTTGCCCTGGAAATCGATCAACGCGCTTACTGCGTCCAGATAGGTACCCTGCCCCTGGCGCACCGTAGTCAAGAGATAATCCGCCGCCTCCCTGCCACGGCCATCGGCTATCATCTTCAGATAGGTGTCCTGAACAGGAACATAGGCGGCACGCGCCGTCTTCACCGCCGTCATCATCGCCCGGCCCTCCTCCGAGGTAATCGTCGGATCAAGCTGTTCGATGCGCTCGACAATGGTCTTGCGCGCCTGTTCGATACGGGCCAACTCACGATCGATCTGCGCCCTGTCGCGCGTGGTCAATTCCAGCAGTCCGACATTGCGCATGGCGCGGGCGATGGTGTTGATGTTGTCGATGATGTCGTTGGCACGTACTGCCTTGGGCCAGCGGTCCTCCACCAACAGGTCGGTACTGGTGTTGATTTGCGCCATCCGCGTGATGCCGACCAGCGCCACCACAATCATCAACACAATCACCAGACCAAACCCAAGGCCAAGCCGGGTGCCAATCTTCATGTTCTTGAACATGCTCTGTCTCCTCATGCGCCGTGGCGCGTATTTGCGTTATTTGGATAACAACAATTCATGCGGCAGCCAGCTGGCTGTTTCGCGCCGTCATACCAGAACCGGACGCGGCCGCCTGTACCAGTTGGGGGATATCAAGAATGATGGCCACATCGCCACTCCCAAGGATCGTGGCGCCGCTGACACCACGCAGGGAACGGAATAGCTTGCCCAGCGGCTTGATGACGGTCTGGAACTCGCCCAGCAGCTCGTCGACCACCAGCCCGGCCTTGGTGCCGGCGTACTGCACCACCACGATATTCTCCCTGCCGCTACCTCCGGTCTGTTCATCGAATACTTCATGCAACTTGAGGAAGGGCAGGATTTCTCCGCGCAGATTGATATAGCGGGCATCGGGGTTGTCTTGCTTATCCCTGTCACTGACCTCGATACACTCCAGCACCATATCGAGGGGGATGACGCAGGATGACTCGCCGACGCGCACCAGGAATCCATCGATGATGGCCAGGGTCAGTGGCAGGCGGATACTGAAGACAGTGCCGACACCCGGCGTGGTATCCACGTCCACCGTGCCGCGCAAGGCCTCGATGTTGCGCTTGACCACATCCATGCCGACCCCGCGTCCGGACAGGTTGGTCACCTTGTCCGCGGTGGAGAAACCCGGCTCGAAGATCAGGCGCACGATTTCCTGCGCCGTCAGCTGCTGGTTGGCCGGCACCAGACCCTTTTCCCGTGCCTTGGCTAGAATGCGCTCGCTGTCCAGGCCCTTGCCGTCATCGGACACCTCGATGACGATACTGCCGGAGTCATGATAAGCATTGAGACGTACCGTGCCGTGGGCGGGCTTGCCGCGTGCCAGGCGTTGCTCCGCCGCCTCGATGCCGTGATCCATGGCATTGCGCACCAGATGCATCAGCGGGTCGCCGATCTTCTCCACCACCGTCTTGTCCAGCTCGGTCTCGCCACCGCTGATCTCCAGCCTGATGTCCTTGCCGATCTCCTGGCTGACATCACGCACCACGCGCTGGAAACGGTTGAAGGTATCGGCGATCTGCACCATGCGCAGGCGCAAGGCACTGTCACGGATCTCTTCCACCAGGCGCCCCATGGCAGAATTGGATTCCAGCAGTTCCTCGTCACCGCGGCGGTGGGCCAGCAAGGTGGTGGTAGCACCGGCGATGACCAGTTCCCCCACCAGGTTGATCAGGTGATCCAGCTTGTCGGCATCGACGCGTATGCTGTTGCGACCGCGCTCCTGCGTCTGCCGGCTCTGCTGCTGCTTGGCCGCGGCAGCCTCCACCACCTGGGGTTCGACCAAACCACTCTCCACCAGCAGCTCACCGATGCGCTCGTGGGGAATATGTGCCGCATCTTCGGCACGCTGGAAGCGCAATGCCGCCTCCAGTTCTTCCGCCGTAAGGGCACCTCCGCGCACCAGGATTTCTCCCAGGCGCAGGTCTTCCTCAGGCAGTTCGTTGATCAGGCGGATGTATTCGCCCACATCGGCACGCGGCTCGATGATGCGGATCTCCGCATCGTCGCGAAAGAAGTCGAATGCCTCTTCGATGGCCTGACGGTGCTCACCGCTGCGCAGGTCGATCTCCAGTCCCATATAGCAGGCCTCGGGGTCGATGGCAGGAAGCGGCGGAACACGGTCGGTCATGGCAGTGACGCAGACCAGATCGCCCAGTCGCGCCAGATAGCGCAGCAACCCCAGCGGATCGAGTCCGTTGCGCAGGACGTCGGCGGAGAAACGCAGCGAGATATGCCAGGTATCGGTCTGCACCGGCCGGGCCGCGGTGCCGCGCACACGTCCCGGCGCCACAGGCGCCGGAACCGCCGACACACCAGCTTCGAGAAAGCGCTCCAGCCCGGCGCGCAAGTTGCTATCCGTCGCCTCCAGTGCTGCATCGCTTCCGCTATTGGAAACGGCGCGCTCTACCAGCTCCGCCATGTGGTCGCGGCACAGCAGCAGCAGGGCCACCAGCTCACCATTGATGATCAGTTTGCCGTTGCGGGCACGGTCCAGCACATTCTCCACGACGTGGGTAAAGGCCTCGACCGCGTCGAAGCCAAATACCCCGCTCGACCCCTTGATGGTATGGGCGGCGCGGAAGATGGCGTTTATAAGATCTTTATCATCGGGCTGGTTTTCAATCCTCAGCAGGGCCGCCTCCATATCCTCCAGCAGCTCCCGGCTCTCCAGCAGAAACGTATTTTGCGCTTCCTCGAAACTCATATTCCCCTCCTCCTTGCGGTCGGGATCAGGCGGCAAAGGCCTGGCTCATGCCCAGCAGATGCAATGCCTCATGGATGGCCGGGCTGGCACTGGCAATCTGCACCACACCACCGCCGGCCTCGATCGAATGCTTGAGGGACAGCAGCAGCTGTATGCCGGCGGTATCGACCTCGGACACCGCACCGAGATTCAGCGCCACACAGCCGCCGCATTCAGCCACGGGCAGCAGCAGCTCCTTCAGCTCCATGCTGCGAAAAATGGTCAACTCACCGACCAGTTCCACCGTCTGCACTGGCTCAACCTTGTTCATGTAATCTCTCCGCCTCAGGGCAATATCAGCTTGGAAACGGCAGTCAGCATCTGATCCGGCTTGAACGGCTTCACCACCCAGGCCTTGGCGCCGGCGGCCTTGCCGCGCTCCTTCATGTCATCACCGGCCTCGGTGGTGAGCATGATCACCGGCGTGAATTTGTAGGCCGCGTTCTTCTTCATCTCCTCGACGAAGGTGAGGCCATCCATGTTCGGCATGTTCACGTCGCTGATGACCAGATGAATCTTGTCGCCATTCAGTTTTCCCAGCGCGTCGCGTCCGTCCGCTGCCTCGGTCACGTCATAACCCGCGCCACGCAGGGCGATGGCTACTACCTGACGCAGAGAGGCGGAGTCATCGACGACCAGTATTTTCTTTGCCATGTTTTGTCTCCTTAGAAGAACGTAATATCGTCATCGGCGGTCTGGGCCACATGCCTGCCCGCGTGAATTGCCCGCTGTTCGCTGGTGGTGTAGCTGCTGTGCATCACGGCCATGAACCGCTCCAGGTCCAGATGCGCCGTAGCATCGCCCTCGGCCAACCGCTCACGCTGCTGTCCCAAATCCTGCTGGAAGTGGTTCATGGTGCCGGTGATGGCCGCCAGGATCTGGCTGACGCGGTCCTGGAATTGCAGTGACACCAGGATGTCGGCGATCTCGTCGCGAATACCGGCGCTTTCCTGTTGCAGGATTTCCGCCGACTGTCCCAGGCCACCGGCGGCCTCCTCCAGGCGGGCCAGTACACGCTGAATGGCACCATCGGCATCATCGACCACGCGCGCGTCTTGCTGCTCGGCACTCTTTGCCGCCGCCAGGGTGGCGGTGATGGCGACACCGATGTTCTGCACCTTGATGCCGATGTTCTGCCCAGTTTCGCCTGACAGGGTCGACAGCTTGCGCACCTCGTCGGCCACCACGGCAAAGCCGCGCCCGGCCTCGCCGGCACGCGCCGCCTCGATGGCGGCATTCAGCGCCAGCAGGTTCGTTTGTGAGGCGATCATCGCCACCGCCTCGGCCATCTTCTGCAGTTCGTCGACAAAGTCACCCATTTCGGCGATCTGGCGGAACATCACATCCTTGGCGGATAACACCTGGCGCAAGGCCTGCACCACCGCCATGAGTTCGCGGCGGCTGTCGGCGAACAGGGCGTTGAGCGCCCCTTCGTTGCCCATATGGCCACCAGCCGACTGGGACGCGTTGACCGCGTTCTCCAATCTCTGCACCAGGGCCGAGAAGCGGCCGGCCAGTGCGGTAATTGCTGCCTCGGTCTGGCCTCGGGCCGATTCCACATGGTTCGCCCACAACGGCAGTGCGCTCTCACATGCCTGCTGCACACCGGCGACCTGACGCTGATTGTGCAAGATGCCGATCTCGGTCCGCGCCGCACGCAACTGCCCGTGCAGACGCGCCACCTGGGCGCGGCTGGTTGCCGTCAGCACCCAAGCCGCCATACCGCCCGCCGCGATGGCCAGCATGGCCATGGGCCAGCCGGGCAGCATGGCACCGCCCGCCCCTACTAGTCCGACACTGAGCGGCAGGGCCAGCGACAGCATACCGTCACGTTTGTTGATTTCCGTTTCCATGCATTACACCTCACACAACGTGGTGGCGCGCGGTTTGCGCCCGTTCATGACTGCGCACCAGCTGCCGCAGCAATATCGGCAGGTATTCGAAATCACGGTTCAGCTCCAGGGCGTAATCCACACCCAGCGAGTTGGCGTGAAACAGGTATTGCCCGTCGAGCCGATCGCACAGCAGAACCACGGCCAGGCCGTGCGGGCGCGCCCCCAACTGCTCGAGCGCCTCGAAGCTGCTGGCATCGGACAGACGCGTTCCCAGCAACAGCAGGTGCGGCCGGGTGGTATGAACGCGGGCGGCAAAGCGCGCAATGGACTGCTCCTGCGCCACCAGTTCCAAACCGGATTGTTCCCGTACCAGTTCCAGCAAACGATTGCGTACCTGGTCCACCGCCTCTGCGATGAAGACCCGCATCGGGGCTACGGCAGAAATCGACATGGGCCATGTCCCACTCATACCGCATGAGCGACGGCTCCACCGCCGATCAGCTCTGCCAGTTCTTCGATGGAAAAGGTATTGGCCGGCGCCAGAATGGTCACGAACTTGCCGCGCACCTTGGCCATCGCAGCGATGAAGTCCGGGCGCACGCTGAGGCCAAAGCTGGGGGCCGGTTCCAAATCGTCGGCAGCCACGTCCAGTACCTCATTCACGGCATCCACCACCACGCCGACATTCATGGATTCATCCTCGGCCTGCACTCCCAGCACCACGATGCAGGTACGCTTGCCCAGCACGCTACGCCGACGCCCCAGCCTTACGGCAAGGTCAATGACGGGGACCACGCTGCCACGCAGATTCAATACGCCGCGCACATGGGGCGGCGTCATCGGGATGCGGGTCACACTGCCAAATTCGAGGATTTCCTTGACCACATCGATGGGCACGGCATAGGTTTCACCGGCCGCGCTGAAAGACAGCACTTTCTGTACGGCCTCCTGCGCACCAACGGCAGCCGGCAGATTGCCGGGGACCATCAACTGTTGTGTTGCTTGCATGTTCAGCACCTTGTGCGTCCTCTTCGAGTGGACGCCATAGTGCTGGAAGGGAAAGGACGTAAGTAGCGGACGAAGCCGCTATTTTGTGCGGGGGTCTGTCTTAGGGGGTGTCCGTGTCTGTCCTACAGCAGTTATCACCTCAGTGGTAGACCCGGGAGACGGTGCAGCATATTAGCCGGAAGGTTATCCGGTCAGGCCATGCTTGACTGCGTAGTGGGTAAGTTCGGCGTTGTGCTTCATTTTCATCTTTTCCAGGATGCGGGTACGGTAGGTGCTCACCGTCTTGACGCTCAGCGCCATCTCCTCCGCGATCTCCGACACCGTCTTGCCCGAGGCGATGCGGCACATGACATCATATTCGCGATTGGATAGCTGCGTGTGTGGCGGCTTCTCGCCCAGGCTGTCCAGCTCATAGGCCAGCACCTCGGCCACTTTCGGGCTGATATAGCGTCCACCGGCGGAGACCTTGTGTATGGCCTGCAACAACTCATCCGGCGCGCTCTCCTTGGTCATATAACCGGAGGCACCGGCACGCAGGGCGCGCACCGCATACTGGTCTTCGGGATACATGCTCAAGATCAATACCGGCAGTTTCTTCCATTCAGCCTTGATCAGGCCCAACAACTCAATGCCGTTCTTGCCGGGCAGGGCGATATCCAGCAGCAGCACGTCACAATCGTGCGCGCGCAGCAGCCGCAATGCCTCGTTACCATCACCGGCCTCCAGTACCTCGATGGGCTCGGGATGTTCAGCCAGGATCTGCTTCATGCCGGCACGCACGATGGCGTGATCATCGACGATTAACACCTTCATGGCATCACCTCTTCTGGCGCCTGCAGTTCCTTCAGTGGCAGGCGCAATGTCACCGTCAGCCCCTGGTGGCGGATGGACTGGATATCAAGCGTCCCGTGCAGGGAGTGGGCGCGCTCACGCATGCCGAGCACACCGTAGGAGCCCGGTTTGCGCAACTGTTCAGGCTCAACTCCCTGACCATCATCGGCAACTTTCAATACGAAAACCTCATCCTCCACCAATGCCTCGACAGTCACGCGCCGCGCATGGGCATGTTTCAGGGCATTGGTCAGCGCCTCTTGCAGGGTACGGAAGGCAGCTACTGCCAACGTTGGAGAGAGCGTCATGTGGCTAACGTCAGGAGTCATACCCAGCCGCAGTTCGGTCTTGATGCCGCTCCGCTTGCCAAACTCATGCAACTGCCACTCCACAGCCGGAATTAGCCCCAGGTCATCTAGAATGGCGGGGCGCAACTCGGTAATGATGCGCCGCATCGACTGAATGGCCGTATCGGCCAGGCGGGTCATGTCACCCATCTTCTCACTCACGCGCTCATCCGCCGGGGGGCAGCGCCGCTTTAGCCAGGCCAGGTCCATCTTGATAGCGGTGAGCAAACCGCCGAGGTCATCGTGAATCTCCCGCGCCAGATGCGCTCGCTCGTCTTCACGCACCGTATCCAGATGAGTGGCAAGATCGCGCAGACGTCCGGTTGCCTCCTGCCGCTCCCGCTCCTTGCCCTGCACATCCAGGGCATGCGAGATGTCGTCGGCCAGAATTGTCAGCAAGCCAAGCACGTCGCGGGTAAAGTAACCGGGCACCTCGGCATAGACCATCATAGCGCCAGCTGGTCGTCCTGCGACACGAAATGGCAATGCCACCGACGAACGGTAACCCCGGGACAGGGCCGCGTCGCGCCAGGGTTCCATGCGCGGATCCGTGGCGATATCGTTTACCACCATGGTTTGATCGTTGAGGATCGCCTGCGCTGTAGGTCCCCGCCCCTGCGCCGGATCGGCGATGGCAATGGCACGCAAGGCGTGCAGATAGCCATGCTCAAAGCCATCATAACTGACGGGCAGCACCCGTTGTTGCTCCGCATCCAGCTCACCGATCCAAGCCATCAGAAAACCGCCGGTGCTGGTGAGACTGCGACAGATGGCATGATACAACGGATCCCGCTCCGCACTATCGAGCACCGCCCGATTGGTTTCACGCAAAACCCCATACAGGCGATTGAGTTCGCCGATGCGTTGCAGCGCCTCCTTGTAGGCGGTCACATCACGCATGATGCCCTCGATACCTACCGCCACACCGTCCGCATCCAACATGTAATGGCAATTGGCCGATATCCAGTGCACGCTGCCATCCACATGACGCAGGCGCGCCTCGAAATTGCTCGCCTTGCCATCGCCTTGCCGCAGAGCCTCGTGCAGGCGTTCCATGACACCGTGCTCCACCATATGGCGCGCCGCATTCCAGCCGAGCACCTGCGCCGGCGTGCGCCCGGACAAATCGACTATCGAAGGCGACACCCAGCGCAGCGTGCCATTCATGTCGGTCTGGAAGATCACATCCTGCACATTGCGCACGATGCCATCCAGCTGGCGCTCGGCAGCCACCAGCCGGTTACGCGCCTGCTCGGCCTGGTGGCGCAATTGCGCCTGATGGATCAGCGTGCCGCAGACATTCAGATAAGGCTCAAGCCAGGCGGCCTGGCTCAGGGCGTAGGGTGCGGCACTGCCCCCCAGTACGGCAACGCCATTCCGTTGACCGGCGTAGTTGAGGGGCAGCAACAACAGAGAGGATGCGTCCGCAACCACATGCGGCATCCCCTGTGCAACGACAGTGGGCCAGTGTGTGGCCAACTGGTCGCTGGCCGGTACGCTTGCTACTTTGGCATCCTCCATCACTGCCAGGTAACACCATCTATCTTGCGACGGCGGCATCAGCTCGGCCAAGAATCCATACGTACTATCGGTAAGGGCGCATAATTTGTGTAGCGCATAGTCAAAGACGGCATGAGGCGAGCCGTCGGTGAAGTAGGCATTCTGGGTTTCATGTGTCGCCTGCAACAACCGGTTACTGCGCAGCAGCTCTGCCGTACGTTCGGTCACGCGTCGCTCCAGCTCGGCCTTGGCCTGATACAGGGCATCCTCTGCCTCGCGCCGCGCGGTGATGTCGCTGACTATGCCGGTGAACAGGCGTTGCTTGCCGACCCAGGCCTCACTGACGGCCAGTTCCATGGTGAACTGGCTGCCATCGCGGCGCACACCAAGAAATTCCGTGCGTTGGCGCAAACGCTTGGCCTCGCCGCCGGCAAGATAGTGCGCGACGAACCCCTGATGTTTGTTGCGGTAGTGGGGTGGGATGATCAGGGCCAAGGGCTGGCCGATGGCCTCTTGCGTGCTATAGCCAAATATTTCCTCGGCCGCCCGATTGAACTCGACGATGGTGCCAGTTTCATCGATGGTAATGATGCCCTCTGCGGCCGTGCCCAGCACGCTGCGCAGGCGCGCCTCATTGCGCTCGATGCGCATGAGCACTGGATTCAGTCTGCGGGTAAACAAGGCGGCACCAAACAGGATCAGCAGCAAGGCCACACCCAAACTACCGGCAGTCGCGGCAAACAGCGGCTGCATGATGTTACGCCACGGAACTCGGGCGACTACGCCCGCCTCCAGCAATGGCAAGGGTTCATAGGCCATCATCATCCGGGGGCCATCGGCCAGCCGTACGGCAATGGCATCCCCCCGGCTGACTTCTGCGATGGCTCGCTGCTCCTCAGGACCGAGCGCCAACCCGGGCGCATCATGCAGTGTCGTTCCTCCATGGCTGCGCGTCAGGACACGATACAGCCGTGCATCCTTTTCCTGTACAACCTGTATGTCGGTCTGATTCTCCACCAGACCATACCCCTTGGGCATGGCAGCGACCCTAGCCAGGGTCTGCTGCAACAACTCGCCCGCATCCAACGGCACCGACCGGGTTGCATGTACCTGTTCGGCGATCGCCATGATGACCCGCGCCTCGCCGTCGGCCAGGGCGGCCAGACTGTGGCGGGCCTGCTGCAATACTAGGTGGTACATAAAGAATATACCCACCGCCCCGGTCGCCATGGCTGTCAGGGTGAGCAACGCAGTAAGCGTAATCAGCCGCTGTCGGCTGCTCTGCTCACTATTCCTCGCCTCCTGTTCCCTGAATGTGGCCATGCCTGGAGTCGTGCCCTTTCACTGATTTGCAGGCAATATACCAAAATGTCTTACGTTCCTTGCTATGGAGGCTCGTGTGCGTTCCATAACCCTGATAAACGCCAAGGGCGGCAGCGGCAAAAGCACCCTGGCTTGTAATCTGGCCAGTTTTCTTGCCTGCTGGGGGATCCGCGTCACCCTGGTGGATTTCGACCGCCAGGGTTCCGCCCTGGATTGGCTGGCAGCACGACCGGCAACCTGCCCCACCATTCGCGCCATACGCGCCGATAGCGGCCAGCCCATTCCGGCAGACAGCGACTACCGCATCCTGGATGTGCCGGCCGGCATTCACGGCCCGGCACTGGCACATTTGCTGCGCTTATCCGATACGGTGATCATCCCGGTGTTGCCTTCGCCCATGGACATCCGTGCCGCCGGGCGCTTCATTGCCGAGCTGTTGCAGAGCGAGGGTTACACGCCGGAGTTACGTGTCTGTGTCGTGGCCAACCGGGTGCGTACAGCGACTCAGAGTTACCGTGCCCTGGAGCGGTTTCTGGCACGCCTCGGTATCCCCTTCATTGCACGCCTGCGTGACACCCAGAGTTATCTGCGCGCCACCGAACGCGGGCTCGGCATCTTCGAATTGCCGCGGCGTGAGGTGATTGTTGATTTGACCCAATGGCAACCGTTGATTGCCTGGGTATGTGGCGATCCGCGTCTGACGCTGGTGCCACCTATTGCAGAAAAAGAACAATAGAAGGGCCGCGCGCGACGCATGCGCCTAGCGGACAAGCCGGCGCACAGATACGCCTATGCGGAGAAGAGTTAAGTGGAGGCTGGACCCGGAATCGAACCGAGGTACACGGCTTTGCAGGCCGCTGCATAACCACTCTGCCATCCAGCCGAAACTGCTGTCAGGCGCTGCCAGCGCCTAAATGAAAAACCCCGGGCAGCTACTTGTCCGGGGTTTCGGAATTGGAGCGGGAAACGAGACTCGAACTCGCGACCCCAACCTTGGCAAGGTTGTGCTCTACCAACTGAGCTATTCCCGCGCTGCCAAATGAGCCGCCTATTTTAGTGACAGCGTGGATTCTGTCAAGCGCCATTTCAGCCGTTAGTGCCTGTTTTTTTATCGCCATTCAGCACGGGCCAGGCCGCCATGAGGTAAACCGTCATGGACCACAGTGTCAACAGGGCCGCCACATACAGCAGATAAAACCCGGCCTCCGCCATATCGATGCCGAACAGCGGCTCGCGATACAGCAACAGCAGCAAGGCCAGCATCTGCGCCGTGGTCTTCACCTTGCCGATGTAATTGACCGCCACCTTGCGCGTCGCCCCCACCTCCGCCATCCACTCGCGCAGGGCGGAAATGGTGATCTCGCGGCCGACGATGATGGCGGCCGGCAGAGCCATGAGTATGCCGTGGTACTCCGTGGGGTTGCGATCCACCAGCAGCACCAGCGCTGTGGCCACCATCAGCTTGTCCGCCACCGGGTCGAGAAAGGCGCCAAAGGCCGAGGTCGCCCCCAGGCGCCGCGCCAGATAGCCGTCCAGCCAGTCGGTGACCGCCGCCAGGCCGAAGATGGCCGTGGTGATCAGGTGTGACCAGCCCACCGGCAGATAGAAGAACAGCACGAAGATCGGGATCAGGCCGATGCGCAGCAGGGTCAGGCTGTTGGGGATGTTGAGCATCGAACCTTATTCCGGGTGCAGTGCATCGTAGATACGTTGGGCGAGCTGGCGGCTGATGCCGTGGACCTTGCTCAGGTCTTCGATGCCGGCACGCGCCACCTCCTGTAATCCCCCAAACTGGCGCAAAAGCTCCTGCCGGCGTTTGGGGCCGAGGCCAGGGATATCCTCCAGGCTCGATGTGCGCCGCACCTTGGCACGGCGCTGGCGATGTCCGGTGATGGCGAAGCGGTGGGCCTCGTCACGCACCTGCTGGATCAGGTGCAGGGCCGGCGATTCAGGCGGCAGTATAGTGGGCGCCTCCCCCCCGGACAAGACGAGCTGCTCCAGCCCCGCCTTGCGTGTCGGCCCCTTGGCCACGCCCACCACCAGGATACCGGCCACCGCCAGCTCCTCCAGCACATCATGGGCCTGCCGCACCTGACCGAGGCCACCGTCGATGAGCAGGATGTCCGGCGCCTTCCCCTCACCCTCCTGCAAACGGCGGAAACGGCGCGTCAGGGCCTGGTGCATGGCAGCGTAATCATCGCCCGGAGTGATGTCCTCGATGTTGTAGCGGCGATAGTCGGACTTCACCGGCCCCTCCCAGTCGAACACCACGCAGGAGGCCACGGTGCGCTCGCCCATGGTATGGCTGATGTCGAAACACTCGATGCGCTGCGGCATGGCCTCCAGCTTCAGCGCCTCCTGCAGGGCTTCGAATCGGCCGAGCAGATTGGCCTTGGAGGCCAGGTGGGCGGCCAGGGCATGCTGGGCGTTGCTGCGCGCCATCTCCACCCAGCGTGCCCGCTCACCGCGCAGGCGACTGCTCAGGGCCACACGGCGGTCGGCCTGCTCACTCAACACCTCGGCCAGCGCCGCCTCCTCCTCCAGTGGCTGGCCGAGCAGGATTTCCGGTGGAATGGGACGCTCGCCCTGGGCATCGGTCAGATAGTACTGCGGCAGGAAGGCACTGAGCAGTTCGGCCGGATCCGCCCCGGCGGCGTTGCGCGGATAGAATATCTTGTTACCGAGATTGTGGCCGCCACGGATGAAAAACACCTGCACGCAGGCCGCGCCGGCCGCGCTGGCCACGGCAATCACATCGCAGTCGGCGCCGACATTGCCGCTGATGTATTGCCGTTCCTGCACCCGGCGCAGGTTGGCGATCTGATCGCGATAGAGTGCCGCGGCCTCGAAGTCGAGTTCTGCTGCCGCGGCCTCCATGCGGCGTACCAGCTCATCGATGACCTCACTGTTTTTTCCCTCCAGGAACATCACCGCATGGCGCACCTGCTCCAGATAGCGCTCGCGCGTTACCAGGCCGACGCACGGACCGCTGCAGCGCTTGATCTGGTATTGCAGGCAGGCGCGAGAGCGGTTGCTGTAAAAGGTATTGTCGCACTGGCGCACCGGAAACAGCTTCTGCATCAGGTTGAGGCTTTCGCGCACCGCGTTGGAGCTGGGATAGGGGCCAAAGTAGCGGCCGCGGCCGCCACGCTTGCCGCGGTAAAAACTCAGCCGCGGAAATTCGTCGTCGGACAGATGGATGTAGGGGTAGCCCTTGTCGTCGCGCAGCAGGATGTTATAACGCGGCTGCAACGCCTTGATCAGATTGTTCTCCAGCAACAGGGCCTCACCTTCCGTATGGGTGACGGTCACCTCGATGTGCTGGATCTGCGCCACCAGCGCCTGGGTCTTGGCGCCGCTGTCGCTGCGGGTGAAATAACTGGCAACGCGCTTTTTCAGATTGCGCGCCTTGCCGACGTAGAGGATATCGCCGGCGGCGTCGAACATGCGGTACACGCCGGGCCGGGCAGTCAGGGTCTTGAGAAAGGCCTTGCTGTCGAAAGGAGGAAGCGGGGATGGCATGCGCAGACTTTAGCAGACCCACGCCATGGTGCGGCGTGGCGGTACAAGGAGCCGATCAGGCGATGTTGTCCAGCATGCCGTGGCGCATGGCCAGGCGGGTCAGCTCGGCATCGGTGCGCACACCAAGTTTTTCATACAAGCGGTAGCGATAGGTGCTGATGGTCTTGGGGCTGAGGCAAAGCTGTTCCGAGATGTCGGCCATCTTGTTGCCCTGCATCAGCATCATCAACACCTGCAGCTCGCGCCGCGACAGGCGCTGGAACGGCGAGTCGGTGCCCGGCAACAAGGACAGGGCCAGAGACTGGGCAATGGTGGGGCTGATGTAGCGCTTGCCGGCTGCCACCTGATGGATGGCCTGGACCATCTCATCCACATTGCAGCCCTTGCTCAGATAACCAACGGCACCGGCCTTGAGCAGCTGGCTGGGGAAGGGATCGTCCGTATGTACCGTGAGAACAATGACCTTGATCGCAGGATAGGAATGGACCAGGCGGCGGGTGGCCTCCAGACCGCCCATACCCGGCATGCTGACATCCATCAACACCACATCGGGCTGAAACTTGCGCACCGAATCGATGGCGGCCTCCCCGCTGTCGACCTCGGCATACACCTTGATGCCCTTGACGTCAGTAAGCAGGCGCCGGATACCCGTGCGCACCAGCTCATGGTCGTCAACCAGAAGGACGTTAATCATGTACAGATTCTTGCCGGCCCAGAAATCAACCCCCGAAAATACAGCATTCGGCGTAATAATCAAGCTTACCTGGCCGACAAAACCCTTACCAATAGCGCGCCTTTGTTGCTTGTGTGACGGGGTTCACGCATTGCGCCGGTATCGGGATACGATGGGATTGGCGGAGAGGGTGGGATGACGCGCCCCGTTGGGGCTTGCCCTGCGGGCCGGCCTGCGGCCGTTCAAAACGGCGATGCCGTTTTGTCGAACCCGCCATTTCGATACCGTGGGTTCGAATCCCGACCGCAACTACAGTAAGGCTTTGCCGGATGATAGGCATTTGACTGGCGGAGAGGGTGGGATTCGAACCCACGGTAGACTCGCATCTACAACGGTTTTCAAGACCGCCGCTTTCAACCGCTCAGCCACCTCTCCGGAGGAGGCGGAAGGATACCCCATCATCCCCCTTTTCTGCCAGCGGGTTGACCTGCCCGCCCAGCCCGCTATGCTGTCGGCAGCCGATGGGGAACCTGCACCCGTGTGCACGGGTCACAGTGTCCAGACGCAACCAACAACAACATGAGGAAGACCCATGAGCTCCAACGAGTTTGCCGTTGCCCGTTCGACTACCGCGGTACAGGAAAGCAACAAGCTGATCCGCAACACCTATACCCTGCTGGCGATGACGCTGTTGTTCAGCGCCTTCACCGCCGGTCTATCCATGACTCTGAACCTGCCCCACCCCGGCCTGCTCATCACCCTGGTGGGCTACTTCGGCCTGCTGTTCCTTACCACCAAGCTGCGTAATAGTGTGTGGGGCCTGGCCTCGGTGTTCGCCCTCACCGGCTTCATGGGGCTGACCCTCGGTCCCCTGCTCAACGCCTACCTGAGCCTACCCAACGGCACCGAGCTGGTAATGACTGCCATGGGTATGACCGGCGTGATCTTCCTCGGCCTGTCGGCCTACGCCATCAGTACCCGCAAGGACTTCAGCTTCATGGGCAGCTTCCTGCTGGCGGGCATCCTGGTGGCCTTCCTGGCGGGTCTGGCGGCCTACTTCTTCACCCTGCCCGGTCTGGCCCTGGGCGTCTCCGCCATGTTCGTGCTGCTGATGTGCGGCCTGATCCTGTACCAGACCAGCGCCCTCGTGAACGGCGGCGAGACCAACTACATCATGGCCACGGTGACCCTGTACGTCAGCATCTACAACCTGTTCACCAGCCTGCTGCACCTGCTCGGCGCCTTCAACGGCGACGACTGAGACCAGACAGTCACCCGCTAAAAAACAAACCCGCCGTAAGGCGGGTTTGTCGTTTTGGGAGGAGCAGCCTTGCCCCACGGTTTGCGGCTGACTGCCTCAAGGCGGCGTGCCGCGTCCCAGTTGGTAGTAACGTACCGCCCGGTTGTGCTCTTCCAGGGTGGCGGAAAAGTGATGACTGCCGTCACCGCGGGCGACAAAGTACAGCGCCTCGCCCGGTGCCGGATGCAGCGCGGCGTGGATGCTATCGCGCCCCGGCATGGCGATGGGGGTGGGCGGCAGACCGTGGCGGGTGTAGGTGTTGTAAGGCGTATCAGTCACCAGGTCACGCCGGCGCAGGTTACCGTCGAAATCCAGTCCCATGCCGTAGATGACGGTGGGGTCGGTCTGCAGGCGCATGCGCTTTTGCAGGCGACGCACGAACACGCCGGCGATGGCGCCCCGCTCGCTCGGCACGGCCGTCTCCTTTTCGATGATGGAGGCCAGCACCAGGGCCTCGTCCGGCGTTCGCAGTGGGAGTCCTTCGCTGCGTCGCTCCCATTCATAGGCCAGCACATCACTCATCTGGCGGTAGGCGCGACGCAGAAACTCCACGTCACTCAGGCCGCGCGGAAAATGATAGGTATCGGGAAAAAAACGCCCCTCCGGATGTTCGTCGGCATAGCCCAGCCGCGCCATCACCTCGCCGTCGGTCAGTCCGGCCAGGGTCTGCATCAGGTAGGGGCTGGTGCGCACCGCGTCCATCACCTGGCGGAAGTTCCAGCCCTCCACCAGGGTCAGCGCGTAAAGCTGCACGCGCCCCTCCACCATCGCCTGCAGCAGTTGGCGCGCGGTCATGCTGCGGTCGATACGATACTCGCCGGCGCGGATCTGGTGCGCCGTGTCGGACAGGCGCGCCATCCAGACGAAATAGCGCGCACTGCTGATGTAACCTTCACTTTCCAACTGACGCGCCACAGCCGTGAGCGAGGCACCGGGGCGCACCTCGATCAGCGTCCCCTCCTCCGCCACCAACAGCGGCGCGCTGACGAAGGATTGATAACCGAAACCGAACCAGCCACCCACCAGGCTGAGCAGCAGCAACAATGCGCCCAACAGACGAAACAAACGTTCACCCATGGGAGACGGCTCCAACGGCCTGTTGCAGGCGTCGCGTCAGGGGGCCAGGGATAAACTCGCGCTCCTGAAAACGGCGCACCGGCCAGATGCCGATGAGGCTGTTGCAGACAAACAGTTCGTCGGCCCGCCCCACCTCCGTCAGTCCCAGCGGCATCGCCGCACAGGGAATGCCCAGCTCCGCGGCCAGCGCCATCACGTGGCCACGCATGACCCCTGCCACGCCGCAGTGTTCCAATGCCGGGGTGCGCAGCTCCCCGTCACACACCAGAAAGACGTTACTCATGGTGCCCTCGATAAGCAGGCCATCGGTATCCAGCATCAGCCCTTCGGCGATGGCCGCATCATCCCATTCGTTGCGCGCCAATACCTGTTCCAGACGGTTGAGGTGCTTGATGCCGGCCAATCGCGGATTGCGGCCCAGGCGCGTATCGCACAGGCGCACCGCGACACCCTGCTGCCAGCAGTGCGCGGGATAGTCGGGCCAGGGATGAAGCGAAAGGATGCGGCGCGGCACGCTCTGCAGTGCAGGCCGATAACCGCGCCCACCGGAGCCGCGTGTGATGATGATTTTGAGTACCCCCCGCCCGCTCGTCGCACACAGAGCCTGCGCCTCACTCTGCAACAGTTCCTCTGCCGGAAGCGTAATACCCAGACGGCGGCTATCCCGTTGCAGCCGTGCCATGTGCTGCGGCCACAACTGCGGGACAGCATCACGTACGGCGATGGTCTCGAACAGGCCGTCGCCGTAGAGCAGGCCGCGGTCATCGGCTGCTATGCGGTCGCTGTCCTTGCCGTCGATCAACATGGGAAAAACACAGGCCCGCACTCGCGGGCCTGTGTATTGGCTTAGATCTTCTTGAACACCAGGGTGCCGTTGGTGCCGCCGAAACCAAAGGAGTTCGACAGGGCAACCTCGATCTTGCGTTCCTGTGCCGTGTTCGGCACATAGTTCAGATCGCACTCCGGATCCTGATTGAAGATGTTGATGGTGGGCGGCGCCACCTGATCACGAATCGCCAGGGTGGTGAATACCGCCTCGATACCACCGGCGGCGCCAAGCAGATGGCCGGTCATGGACTTGGTGGAACTCATCGCCAGCTTGTAGGCGTGGTCGCCGAAGGCAGCCTTGGCGGCATCGGTCTCGGCCTTGTCGCCGGCCGGCGTCGAGGTGCCGTGGGCATTGATATAATCCACCTGCTCCGGGTTGATGCCGGCATTGCGCAGGGCCGCCTGCATGCAGCGCTTGGCGCCGTCACCGCCGGCAGCCGGCAGGGTCATGTGGTAGGCGTCGCCGCTCATGCCGTAACCGATGATTTCGGCGTAGATGCGTGCGCCGCGCGCCTTGGCGAACGCATACTCTTCCAGCACCACCACACCGGCGCCGTCGGACAGCACGAAACCGTCGCGGTCCTTGTCCCACGGCCGGCTGGCGGTGGTCGGGTCGTCGTTACGGCTGGACAGGGCACGGGCGGCACAGAAACCACCCAGCCCCAGCGGCGAGGTGGCCATCTCGGCACCACCGGCGATCATCACGTCGGCATCGCCATACTCGATGATACGTGCGGCGTCACCGATGCTGTGGGTGGCGGTGGCACAGGCGGTGACCAGGGCGATGTTCGGGCCCTTCATGCCGTACATGATCGACACATGACCGGAGATCATGTTGATGATGTTGCTCGGCACAAAGAACGGGGAAATGCGGCGCGGGCCGCTGGACATCAGGCTTTCGTGCGCACGCTCGATGCCGGGCAGACCACCGATGCCGGAGCCGATGGCCACACCGATGCGCTCGGCGTTTTCTTCCGTCACGGTCAGGCCGGAATCTTCGATGGCCTCCTTCGCTGCGGCGATGCCGTAGTGGATGAAGGGGTCCATCTTCTTCGCCTCTTTAGGCGAAAGATAGTTCTCGGCATTGAAACCCTTCACCGAACCGCCAAAATGGGTGGTGAATGCCGAGGTATCGAAATGAGTGATGGGGGCAATACCGCTCTTGCCGGCCAGTATGCTCTCCCACGATTCCTTAACGGTCAGGCCGACAGGGGAAACCATGCCCAAGCCCGTGATCACAACGCGCCGCTTAGCCAAGGGACACACCTCTTTGAAATTTGCTTCCTGTTAAAGCGCGAGGCCGCGACCACTCAGCGTGGTTCGGCGGCCTCGTCAGGTACAACAGGCAATCAGCCCTGGTGGGCGTTGATGTAGTCGATAGCCTGCTGAACCGTGGTGATCTTCTCGGCGTCTTCGTCCGGAATCTCGGTCTCGAACTCCTCTTCCAGAGCCATCACCAGCTCGACGGTATCGAGGGAATCAGCGCCCAGATCGTCGACGAAGGAGGAGCTGGTTTGTACCTCTTCTTCCTTAACTCCCAACTGCTCGACAACGATCTTCTTGACGCGTTCTTCGATGCTGCTCATGACAGGTATATCCTCCAAAGATAATTGACCGCGGTATTGTATTTAAATCCACCGCCCTATGCCAGACAAAAGATGGTGCCGCCAAACTCTCGAAAAAGCTTTACAAAAATGAAATAACCAAATGTTTATCAAGGCGTATTTATCACACTACGCCATGTACATACCGCCGTTCACGTGCAGGGTCTCACCGGTGATGTAGCTCGCTTCCGGGGAGGCCAGGAAGGCCACCGCCGCCGCGATCTCCTCCGGCTGCCCCAGGCGATTGAGCGGGATCTGCTTGAGCAAAGTGTCCTTGTGCTCATCAGCCAGGGCACGGGTCATGTCGGTATCGATGAAGCCCGGCGCCACCGCGTTGACGGTGATGCCGCGGGCACCGACTTCGCGCGCCAGCGATTTGGTGAAGCCGAAGATGCCGGCCTTGGCGGCGGCATAGTTGGTCTGGCCGGCATTGCCGGAGGCGCCCACCACCGAGGCGATACTGATGATGCGGCCCTTGCGCGCCTTGGTCATGGCGCGTACGCAGGCCTTGGACATGCGGTAGACGGACTTCAGGTTGGTGTCGATGATGGCATCCCACTCGTCGTCCTTCATGCGCATCAGCAGGTTGTCGCGGGTGATGCCGGCGTTGTTCACCAGCACGGTCGGCGCGCCGAACTCCTTGGTGATGGCATCGAGCACCGCATCGATGCTCTCCTGCTCGGTGACGTTCAGCACCACGCCTTTGCCCTTCACCCCCGCCTCTTTCAGGTAGGCGGTGATCTGCTCGGCGCCGCTCGCGGAGGTCGCAGTGCCGATTACCGTGGCACCACGCTGGCCCAGGGCCAGGGCGATGGCCTTGCCGATACCACGGCTGGCGCCGGTGACGAGGGCGATTTCGTTTTCCATGGACATGCTTTTCTCCTCAGCTCAGAGCCGCCAGGGCCTCATCCAGGCTGGCGGTATCGACGATGGCGAAAGTCTTCATCTCTTTGACGATGCGCTTGTTGAGACCCACCAGCACCTTGCCGGGACCGCACTCGACTAGGGTATCGATCCCTTCGGCGGCCATCTTCTGCACCGTCTCCACCCAGCGCACCGGACTATACAACTGGCGCGCCAACGCCTGACGCATGGCAGCGGCGTCGGCGGCCACGGCCACATCCACGTTGTTGATGACGGGGATCTGCGGCACCTGCAGGTTGATGCCGGCCAGACGCTGGGCCAGACGATCGGCGGCGGGCTGCATCAGGGCACAGTGGGACGGCACGCTCACCGGTAGCGGCAGCGCGCGCTTGGCGCCCATGGCCTTGGCCGCCTCCATGGCGCGCTCCACTGCCGCGGCATGGCCGGCGATCACCACCTGACCCGGGGAATTGAAATTGACTGCGGCAACCACCTGGCCTTGCGCCGCACCGGCACAGGCCTCGACCACCTGCGCATCCTCCAGACCGAGGATCGCCGCCATGGCGCCGGTACCGGCAGGAACGGCTTCCTGCATGTAGCGGCCGCGCTCGGCCACCAGGGCCACGCCGTCGGCAAAGGCCAGCGCTCCAGCACATACCAGCGCGGTGTACTCGCCCAGGCTGTGGCCGGCCATCACCGTCGGCGCCTGGCCATTTTTTTCCTGCCATACGCGCCAGGCCGCCACACCCGCGGTAAGCATGGCCGGCTGGGTGATGTGGGTCTGGTTCAATTCATCGGCCGGGCCGTTTTGGGTCAGCTGCCACAGGTCGTAGCCCAGCGCTTTGGATGCCTCGGCAAAGGTATCGCGCACCACCGGATAGGTACCGGCCAACTCGGCCAGCATGCCGACAGACTGGGAACCCTGACCGGGAAAGACAAAGGCTAAAGACATGAAATCCCCCAGACGTTATCTTTTTTACTTAAAGATCAAAACTGTCCGCAAATAAAAGCAAATTCACGCGAATGGAAACCCGGTATTTGCGTCCATTCGCGTTCATTTGCGGACTTACGATTTTAACAACGGATTAGTAGCGCACCAGGGCCGAGCCCCAGGTGAAGCCGCCGCCGAAGGCCTCCAGCAGCAGCACATCACCGCGCTGGATACGACCGTCACGCACCGCGGCGTTCAACGCCAACGGCACCGAGGCGGCCGAGGTGTTGCCATGCTCCGCTACGGTCATCACCACCCGATCCATGGTCATCTTCAATTTCTTGGCGGTGGCCTGGATGATGCGGGTGTTGGCCTGGTGCGGCACCAACCAGTCCACCTCGCCCTTGTCCATGTGGTTGGCTTCCAGCGTTTCATCGACGATGCGGCCCAGGGTATTGACCGCCATCTTGAATACTTCGTTACCGCGCATCTCGATGTACGGGCCATCCTCACCCTGCACTCCTTCCGACACGCCGCCATTGGTGGTGAGCAGCGATTCGTAGCTGCCATCGGCGTGCATGTGGGTGGAGAGGATGCCCGGCTCGCTGCTTGCCTGCAGCACCACAGCGCCGGCGCCGTCACCGAACAGCACGCAGGTGTTGCGGTCGGTCCAGTCGACGATGCGCGACAAGGTCTCGGCACCGATCACCAGCGCGTTGCGTACGCCGCCGGCACGAATGAACTTGTCGGCCACGCCGAGGGCATAGACGAAACCCGTGCACACCGCCTGAATGTCGAATGCGGGACAGCCATGAATGTCGAGACGCTGCTGCAGCAGGCAGGCGGTGCTGGGGAATACGCGATCCGGCGTGGTAGTAGCGACGATGATCAGGTCGATCTCGTCCTTGCCGATGCCGGCGGCGTCCAGTGCCTGGCGCGCGGCCTGCTCGGCGAGGTCGCAGGTAGTCTGACCATCAGCGGCGATGTGACGTTCCTTGATGCCGGTCCGATCGGTGATCCACTCGTCCGACGTGTCGACCATCTTTTCCAGATCGGCGTTGGTCAGCACCTTGTCGGGCAGATAGCCGCCCGTACCGATTATGCGTGAGTAATTCAAACCGCGCGCCTTTCTTCCAACAGGTTGGTCAGTTGTTCCCGAATGCGCTCGGGGACATTTTTGCGCGTCTCCACCACCGCCTCATGGATGGCGCGGGTGTAGGCGAATACATCGGCACTGCCGTGACTCTTGATCACAATGCCACGCAGGCCTACCAGGCTGGCGCCATTGTAGCTGCGCGGGTCGATACGCGCACGGAACGCCTTCAGCACCGGCAGGGCGACCAGACCGGCCAGGCGCGTCAGCAGATTGCGCTTGAACTCCTGGCGCATGTAGTGGCTGATCATCTTGGCCACGCCCTCGCTTGCCTTGAGCGCCACGTTGCCGATGAAACCGTCGCACACCACCACGTCCACGGTGCCCTTGTAGATGTCATCGCCTTCGACGAAGCCGACATAATTCAGGCCACTTTGCTGCAGCAGGCGCGAGGCTTCCTTCACCTGCTCGTTACCCTTGATCTCCTCCTCGCCGATATTGAGCAGGCCGACGCTGGGCGCCTCGATGTTGCCCACGGTCTGCGCCAGCACCGAGCCCATCACGGCGAACTCGTACAGGTTCGCGGCGCTGCTGTCGATATTGGCGCCGAGATCGAGCACGTAGGATTGACCGCGGATGGTCGGCAGGGCAGTGAGGATCGCCGGACGGTCGATACCCGGCAGGGTCTTGAGCACGAAACGGGCGGTGGCCATCAGCGCGCCGGTGTTGCCGGCGCTGACACAGGCCTGCGCCACGCCATCCTTCACCAGATTGATGGCGACGCGCATGGAGGAGTCTTTCTTGTTGCGCAGGGCGTGGGACGGCAGATCGTCCATGCTCACCACCTGGGAGGCATGGTGCACGCGCAGGCGCTCGGCAGCTACGGCCGGATGCCGGCGCAGCTCGGTGTCGAGGATTTGCTGGTCACCGACCAGGATGATGGAAAGTTCAGGGTGGGTCTCGATGGCCTGCAGGGCTGCTGGTACCACCACGCCGGGGCCGTGATCGCCCCCCATGGCATCGAGCGCAATAATCGTTGTCGGAGCCGTCATCGCAATGGATCAGTTTGGGTCAGACACGCGAAAGCGGCCTCAACGAAACCGGTTGCACTGGCAACCGGCACGCGAGGCCGCTCTCACAGTGGCACCGCCTGATCTTACTCGCCCTTGACGTTCAGCACCTTGCGGCCACGGTAGTAGCCATCGGGGCTGATGTGGTGACGCAGGTGGGTCTCACCGGTGGTCGGTTCGATGGAAATGGCGCCCGCCTTCAGTGCATCGTGCGAACGGCGCATGTCGCGCTTGGAGCGGGTCTTGCGGTTTTGCTGAACAGCCATGGTGTTACCTCGTTAAAGAGTCTTGCTAATGGTTTTTAAGTCCGGCCAGGACTGCGAACGGATTTTCGCGCGCGGCCCCGGCCTTATTGTCCGCCCCCACCCCCGTTACCGCCGGCGCACACTCACCTTCGGCGTGGCGCGGCACGATGGGCAGGGAAAGAATCAATTCGTCTTCAATCACCTCACGCAGAAACAGCGGTTCCTCCGTGACATACAGTGGTTCGTAGATCCCCGGCAGGTTTTCCGCCTGGGTCTCGCTGGTCACCACTCCCAGCAGGCGCTCCACCTCGATAACGTGGCGTACCGGCCCCAGACAACGCTGACAGACCAGGCTCACCTCGGCCTTCAGGTGCAGGCGCATGAACGTGCGCCGCTCGGCATCGATATCGAAATCCAGCGCCACCTCCACCTCGCCCTGCGCGTCAGCCAGCAAGGGCGCAAAGCGCTCCATCTCCGCCAGGGGCAGACGGCCACGCAGTTGCGCGCCGGCCCGGGCCAGACGCAGCGGATCAATATGGAGGGGAAGACGCTCGTCCGACATAAGCGGCGCATCTTACTCCGCACGCCCGCTTTTTGTCAAAACCGTTTTACTCGGAAACTCCTTCTGATTCCGTAGCTTCCATGGCAGGGGTCACACTTTTGTCTTGACAAGGCGGGGCGATTTCCCTAAATAGCATGGGGCAGAAAACGGCATATCCCCCTATGCCGTTTTTTTTGCCTTTAATCCCGCAAGTCCATTTGGGAGCCGCGACACAACCCCGGCGCGTTTCCTGACCGACTTTCTGGATTTAATTCACCCAAGGAAGCTAGTCGGACCCGGACCGGTCTGCCGCACTGGTTATATATGGTGATGGCGGCCGGAACGACAGCGAGAGCCGCCCGTGATAAAGAAAATCCTCATCGCCAACCGTGGCGAAATTGCCGTGCGCATCGTGCGTGCCTGTGCCGAGATGGGCATCCGCTCCGTGGCGGTCTATGCCGAGGCCGACCGCCACGCGCTGCACGTCAAGAAGGCCGATGAGGCCTACAGCCTCGGTCCCGACACCGTCGCCGGCTATCTGAACGCCCACCGCCTGGTCAACCTGGCCGTCGCCACTGGCTGCGACGCCCTGCACCCCGGCTACGGCTTCCTGTCGGAAAATCCCGAACTGGCCGAGATCTGCGCCCGCCGCGGCATCATCTTCATCGGCCCCGACGCCGACGTGATCCGGCGCATGGGCGACAAGACCGCCGCCCGTGAGGCGATGATTGCCGCGGGGGTTCCCGTCACCCCCGGCTCCGACGGCAACGTGGAGTCGCTGGAACACGCCGTCGAGGTCGCCAAGACCCTGGGCTACCCGGTGATGCTGAAGGCCACCTCCGGTGGCGGCGGCCGTGGCATCCGCCGCTGCGAGAGCGAGGAGGAGTTGCGCCGCAATTTCTCCCGCGTGGTTTCCGAGGCCACCAAGGCCTTCGGCAGTGCCGAGGTATTCCTGGAGAAGTGTATCGTCAACCCGCGCCACATCGAGGTGCAGATCCTGGCCGATGCCCACGGCAACGTCATCCATCTCAACGAGCGCGACTGTTCCATCCAGCGCCGGCACCAGAAATTGATCGAGATCGCCCCCTCCCCCCAGCTCAATCAGGAGCAGCGCGACTACATCGGCGGCCTGGCGGTGAAGGCGGCAGCGGCGGTCGGCTACCGCAATGCCGGTACGGTGGAGTTCCTACTGGACAAGGACGGCACCGTCTATTTCATGGAAATGAACACCCGCCTGCAGGTGGAGCACTGCGTCACCGAGGAGATCACCGGTGTGGACATCGTGCAGGAACAGATCCGCGTCGCCGCCGGCCTGCCGCTGCGCCATGCCGGCCTGACCCTGCGCCCGCGCGGCTACGCCATGGAGTTCCGCATCAACGCCGAGGACCCCAAGAACGGCTTCCTGCCCAGCTTCGGCAAGGTCACCCGCTACTTCGCGCCCGGCGGCCCCGGCGTGCGCACCGACGGTGCGCTCTACACCGGCTATGAGATTCCGCCCTACTACGACTCCATGTGCGTGAAGCTGATCGTCTGGGGACCAGACTGGGAAACCCTGCTCAACCGCGCCCAGCGTGCCCTGCGCGACATTGCGGTCTACGGCGTGAAGACCACCATTCCCTACTACCAGGAGATCCTCAAGAACGAGGAATTCCGCAGCGGGCGCTTCGATACCGGTTTTGTCGATGCCCACCCGGAACTGGTGGACTACTCCATCAAACGGCCGCAGCGTGAGATCGCCGCTGCCATCGCCGCCTCCATTGTTGCCTCCATGGGGCTTTAAGCCTGCCAACCTACGGAAACTGACACAATGCCCAAGGTTCATATCACCGAAACCGTATTGCGCGATGGTCATCAGTCGCTGATCGCCACCCGCATGCGTACCGAGGACATGCTACCCATCTGCTCAAAACTGGATCAGGTGGGCTTCTGGTCACTGGAGGTCTGGGGCGGCGCCACCTTCGATGCCTGCCTGCGCTTTCTGAAGGAAGACCCGTGGGAGCGTCTACGCGCGCTGCGCAAGGCCCTGCCCAATACCCGCCTGCAGATGCTGCTGCGTGGTCAGAACCTGCTCGGCTACCGTCACTATTCCGACGATGTGGTGCGCGCCTTTGTCGAGCGTGCGGCCAGCAACGGCATCGATGTATTCCGCATCTTCGACGCCCTCAATGACACGCGCAACCTGCGCACTGCCATCGAGGCGGTGAAACAGAACGGCAAGCACGCCCAAGGCGCCATCAGCTACACCACCAGCCCGGTCCACGGCATCCCGCAATTCGTCACCATGGCCAGGGAAATGGAAGCCATGGGCTGCGACAGCATTGCCATCAAGGACATGGCCGGATTGCTTACACCGAGCGCCGCCACCGAACTGGTCGATGCATTGGTCGCTGCCGTGAAGTTGCCCATCGCCATACACAGCCACGCCACCGCCGGCCTCGCCAGCATGTGCCAACTCAAGGGCATCGAGCATGGCGCAGTACAGATCGATACGGCCATCTCCGCCTTCGCCGGAGGCACCTCGCACCCCCCCACCGAGTCCATGGTGGCGGCCCTGCGCGGTACCGAATACGACACCGGCCTCGACCTCGCCCTGTTGCAGGAAATCGGTTTCTATTTCCACGAGGTGCGCAAGAAGTATCACCAATACGAAAGCGAATACACCGGCATCGACACCCGCGTGCAAATCAACCAGGTGCCGGGCGGCATGATCTCCAACCTGTCCAACCAACTGCGCGAACAGGGTGCGCTGGGGCGCATGAACGAGGTGCTGGCCGAGATCCCGCGCGTGCGTGAGGACCTGGGCTATCCCCCGCTGGTCACCCCCACTTCGCAGATCGTCGGCACCCAGGCGGTGCTCAACGTGCTCACCGGCGCGCGCTACAAGAACATCACCAACGAGGTGAAATTCTATCTACAGGGCCGTTACGGCAAGGCGCCGGGCACGGTCAACTCCATCGTCCGCCAGCAGGCGATCGGTAACGAAGAAGTGATTGAATGCCGTCCCGCCGACCTGCTCAAGCCGGAGCTGGACAACCTGCGCGATCAGGCCGGCGCCCTCGCCCACAGCGAGGAAGATGTACTCACCTTCGCCATGTTCCCCGAGGTGGGCCGCGAATTCCTCGAGCAGCGCGAAAAGGGCGAACTGAAGCCGGAACCGCTGGAGCCGCTGCCGAGCGAGAATGGCCACATCAGCGCCGCCCCCACCGAGTTCAACGTCACCATGCACGGCGAGACCTACCACATCAAGGTCACCGGCACCGGCCACAAGAACCGCCAGCAGCGTCCGTTCTACATCACTGTGGACGGCCAGCCGGAAGAGGTGAACGTCGAGATACTGGAAGAGCTGTTCTCCGAGGTGGCCGACGCCAGCCCCGCCAAGACCAGCAACGGCAGCAGCAAGCGGCCGCGCGCCACCAAGCAGGGCCATGTCACCACCTCCATGCCGGCCGCCGTGGTCGACGTGATGGTCAAGGTGGGCGACGAAGTGAAGGCCGGTGCCCCAGTGCTGGTGACCGAGGCGATGAAGATGGAGTCGGAGATCCAGGCGCCGGTGGCCGGCAAGGTGGTGGCCGTGCATGTGGTCAAGGGTGACCGCGTCACACCGGATGAAGCCCTGGTCGAGATTGAATAAACCCAACAACGGCAAGTCCGCCAATGAACGCGAATGGACGCAATCAGGCGGCCGGATCGAGACGGTGAGACTGCGACGCCACCTCAGCTGCGGATGGGCAGGCCACCCGCGTAACACTACGACTATTCGCGTCTATTGGCGTTCATTTGCGGACTGATTGAGGCTTTCAGAATAAATCATGCTGGTACTCGCCTCCACCTCGCCCTATCGGCGCGAACTGCTGCTCCGCCTCGGTCTCGAGTTCGAAACCGCGGCCCCCGACACCGATGAAACGCGACTGCCGGGCGAAACGCCGAAACAACTGGTGCGCCGCCTGGCCGAAGCCAAGGCACGCGCCGTGGCGAAAAGTCACCCCAATGCGCTGATCATCGGCTCGGATCAGGTGGCGGTACTTGGTGATCGTATCCTGGGCAAACCGGGCGATCACGCCACCGCAGTGCAACAGCTGACCGCCGCCTGTGGCCGTCGGGTAACCTTTCTCACCGGCCTGTGCCTGTACAACAGCAGCAATGATCGCGGTCAGGTGGATGTGGTGCCGTATACGGTGGAATTCCGTGCCCTCAACGCCGTGCAGATCGAGAACTATCTCAGGCGCGAGCAGCCCTATAACTGTGCCGGGAGCTTCAAGTCGGAAGGCCTGGGCATCAGCCTGTTCCGCCGCATGGAAGGCGACGACCCCAATGCCCTCATCGGGCTGCCGCTGATCCGCCTCATCGACATGCTGGGGGCGGAAGGGGTGAACGTCTTGTAAGTTTCGCGTTTCGAAAATCGCAACACATTCTTGCCGAAACTCGAAACTGAATTTGACTACCTGACTTGCCCCATCCCCAGCAGGTTGCCAAAGCTGGTGGCCATCGCTGCGCCCAGACTGGCCGCCAGGCGTTCGAAATAGCGCGGGCGCGGCGTGAAGTCGACGATGTTCTCGGCGCCGATCACCTCGCGTGCCACCTGGCTGGCACTGGCCAGACCATCCACCAGTCCCAGCTCCATCCCCTGCTCACCGGTCCAGACCAGACCGCTGAATACAGCGGGATTGTCGGGCAGACGCTCGCCGCGCCCCTCCTTCACCGCGGTGATGAACTGTTGGTGAATGTCCCCCAGCAATGTCTTGATGTGCTCCACGTCTTCAGGCCGCGACGGCGAGAAGGGATCGAGAAAGCCCTTGTGCTCGCCGGCAGTAAGCAGGCGGCGCTCGACGCCCAGCTTGTCGAGGGTGCCGACGAAGCCGAAGCCGTTCATCAGCACACCGATGGAGCCCACCACGCTGGCCTTGTTGGCATAGATCGAATCCGCGGCGGCAGCGATGTAATAGCCGCCGGAGGCGCACATGTCGCTGACCACGGCATAGACAGGTGTCTCGGGATATTTCTGGCGCAGCCGTTTGATCTCGTCGTAGACATAGCCGGACTGCACTGGGCTGCCGCCGGGGCTGTTGATACGCAGGATGACACCGGCGGTATTCTTGTCGGCAAAGGCATTGCGCAGGCCGGTAACAATATTGTCGGCGCTGGCCTCGGTGCCGTCGGCGATCACGCCCTTCACCTCCACCAGCGCGGTGTGGCGCCCGCTCTTAACGCTGCCGCTACCCAACCTGTCGGGCATCATCAGCACCAGCAAGGCAAACAGGTAGAGGAACATCAGCCCCTTGAAGAAGATGCTCCAACGGCGGGCACGGCGCTGCTCGTTGAGCGAGGCAAAGGCCAGGCGGTTGAGTACATCACGCTCCCAGGCCGCATCCTTGTCCAGTTTTCTCTCTTCGGTCGGTTCCATCGTCAGGCAGTCCTCGTCAAAACTTCAGGGATAGAGGGTGACAGCCGGTTTACGCGATACGGCGTCTGGCGTCATCCTGCAGCCACAAGGGCAGATCGCCGATGCGATCCAGGCAACCCAGCGGGCCATGTTTTAACAGGCGCTCCGGGTGATGCACGCCGTAGCTCACCGCCAACGCATGGGTCTGGGCGTTGCGTGCCATTTCCATATCGTATTCGGTGTCGCCGATCATCAGGGTCGCCTGCGGCTCGGCGCCCAGGTGCTCCATCAGTTCCAGCAACATCTGCGGGTGGGGCTTGGAAAAGGTCTCGTCGGCACAGCGGGTGGCGTGGAACAGCGGCCCCAGGCCGGTCTCCTCCAGCACCTTGTCCAGCCCGCGGCGCCCCTTGCCGGTGGCCACAGCCAGCAGATAGCCCTGTGCGGCCAGGCCGTGCAGCACCTCGGCTACCCCCTCGAACAGGGCCGACGGCGTGGGATCGGCCACCAGAAAATGGTGACGGTAACGCTCCACCAGGGCCTGCTGGGTGGCCGTATCGCTGCCGGGAAACAGGGTGTTGATGGCCTCGGCCAGTCCCAGGCCGATGATGTTGCGCAGCGCCGCCACGTCTTTGGGCGGCAGGCCGAGGTCACCGATCGCCCCTTGCAGGCAGGCCACGATACGGGCCTCGGAATCCATCAGGGTCCCATCCCAGTCAAACACCAGCAAGTCGAATCTCTGCATCACTCCGCTTCCAGTCTGTCCAGCACGCTGCGCAACTCGTCGCCCAGAGGGGCGCTCACGCTCACCACCTGGCCGCTCTCCGGCAAGGTGAAACTGAGGGCGCTGGCGTGGAGAAACAAGCGCTTCAGCCCTACCTCGGCCATGCGCTTGTTGAAAGCCTCATCGCCATATTTGTCATCCCCGGCGATGGGATGACCGATGTGGGCGGCGTGTACGCGAACTTGGTGGGTACGGCCGGTGATAAGTTCCGCCTCGACCAGGGTGGCGTCCCTGAACACGGTCAAAGGCCGGAAGATGGTCCGGGCCGGTTTGCCCTCCGGCGACACCTTGACCATACGCTCGCCGGACTGGGTCACATTCTTCAACAGCGGCGCCTCCACCCGGCGCTCGCCACCGCGCCAGCATCCCTTGAGCAGGGCGAGATAGCGCTTGTCGCTGCCACCCTCGCGCAACAGCTCATGAAAGGCGCGCAGCACGCTGCGCTTCTTGGCGATGACGATGCAGCCCGAGGTATCGCGGTCCAGCCGGTGGCCCAGTTCCAGGAACGGCGCCTCCGGCCGCAAGGCCCGCAGGGCCTCGATGAGGCCATAGCTGAGGCCGCTGCCGCCATGGACCGCCAGGCCGGAGGGCTTGTTCACTATCAGCAAGCCCTTGTCCTCAAACAGGATACTGGCGTTGACCCGCTCCAGCGCCCGATCGCCGGGACGGGCCGGAGCCTCCTCCTCACTGACGCGAATAGGCGGAATACGGATGGCATCTCCGGCCTTTATGCGGTAAGTCGGCTTGATTCTGCCGCTATTTACCCGGACCTCGCCGGTGCGCAGAATGCGATAGATACGGCTTTTCGGCACCCCCTTGAGCTGGGTCAGGAGATAATTGTCGATGCGCTGCCCCTCATCGGCGGCGGCAACCTCGATCGTACGGGCAGCTGGCTGAGTCATAAGCAAATCATATCAATTCGCCGCGGCGATTGATGCCCCTTTACATCATTGATATAGTTGCACGCTGCCACTCATGTAGCCGCTTGTCTTTTCTGCCAGATCGCGCTGCATGCCATGGCGGCGTCCCTAGGACGCAAAGATTATTTTGGTCCCTTTCCCGCCTGGCCGGCGAAAGGGTTAAAAAGAGATGCAGTGGCGGCAATACCGTCACCCAAACAACAAAGTGCTCCTCCCCCCCGGACACAGGTTCGGCCGGAACGGGGTGAGCTGGCCGAGTCCCGCCCGCAGGCGTCCCGCAGCCGCTCCCCGCCGCCCCTGAACCGCCATGTGCCCGGACGGCAGTCGAGCGCCCGAGAGACGACAACATGAAACGCATGCTGATTAACGCAACTCAGCCCGAAGAGTTGCGTGTGGCGCTGGTCGACGGCCAGCGTCTGTACGACCTGGATATCGAAAGCACCTCCAGGGCCCAAAAGAAATCAAATATTTACAAAGGCCGCATCACCCGCGTCGAACCCAGCCTGGAGGCGGCCTTCATCGATTACGGCGCCCAGCGCCACGGCTTCCTCCCCCTCAAGGAAATCTCCCGCAGCTACTTCCGGGCTGATGCGGATCTGTCCGGCCGCATCAACATCAAGGATGTGCTGCGCGAAGGCCAGGAAGTGGTCGTGCAGGTGGAGAAGGAGGAACGCGGCAACAAGGGCGCGGCCCTCACCACCTTCATCAGCCTGGCCGGCCGTTATCTGGTACTGATGCCCAACAATCCGCGCGCCGGCGGTGTCTCGCGCCGTATCGAGGGCGAAGATCGCAGCGAAATGCGCGATACCATGGCCCAGCTCAACATCCCCGAGGACATGGGTCTCATCATCCGCACCGCCGGCGTCGGCAAGAGCGCCGAAGAGCTGCAGTGGGACATGGACTACCTGCTGCAGGTGTGGAGTTCCATCGAATCCGCCGCCCAGGAGCGCCCCGCCCCCTTCCTGATCTATCAGGAAAGCAACGTCATCATCCGCGCCATCCGCGACTACCTGCGTAACGACATCAACGAAATCCTGGTGGACGAACCGGGCGTATTCGAACAGGGCCGCGACTTCATGCAGCAGGTCATGCCGCAGCACCTGAACAAGCTCAAGCTGTACCAGGACAAGGTACCGCTGTTCACCCGTTATCAGATCGAGACCCAGATCGAGTCGGCCTTTACCCGCGAGGTGCAACTGCCCTCCGGCGGCGCCCTGGTCATCGACCACACCGAGGCCCTGATCTCCATCGACATCAACTCGGCCCGCGCCACCAAGGGCGGCGACATCGAGGAGACGGCCCTCAACACCAACCTGGAGGCGGCCGATGAAGTGGCCCGCCAGTTGCGCCTGCGCGACCTGGGCGGCCTGATCGTCATCGACTTCATCGACATGACCCCGGCGAAGAACCAGCGCGAGGTGGAAAACCGCCTGCGCGATGCCCTCAAGCAGGACCGTGCCCGCGTCCAGGTAGGCCGCATCTCCCGCTTCGGCCTGCTGGAAATGTCGCGCCAGCGCCTGCGCCCCTCCCTGGGCGAATCCAGCCAGATCGTCTGCCCGCGCTGCCGCGGCCAGGGCACCATCCGCGGCGTCGAGTCCCTCGCCCTCTCCATCCTCCGCGTCATCGAGGAAGAGGCCATGAAGGAGAAGACCGGCAAGGTGCAGGCCCAGCTGCCGGTGGCCGTGGCCAGTTTCCTGCTCAACGAGAAGCGCCACGTGCTCAATGCCATCGAGGAGCGCCAGAACGTGCAGGTGGTACTGGTGCCCAACCCCCACCTGGAGACCCCCAGCTACGAGGTGGAGCGCATCCGTGCCGACGACCTGGAACAGATGCCGCGTCAGCGTCCCAGTTATGAATTGATTGTCCGCCCGGAAGAGACCGCCGAAACCAGCGGTGAGACACCCAAGCTGCGTGCCGAGGAGCCGGCCGTGAAGTCCGTCATCCCCGCGACGGCCCCGGCCCCGGTGGCTGCAACCGCAGAAGCGGCGCCGAGCCAGCCCGGCCTGCTGCGCCGCCTGTTCGGCAGCCTGTTCGGCGCGGCGGAAAAGGCGGCAGAGGAAACGAAACCGGCCCGCCCCGAGCCGCGCCGTGAGCGCAGCAACCAGCAGGGTTCGCGCCGTGGTCAGGGCGAAGGACGCGGCGAACGCGTCGAACGAGGTGAGCGCAGCGAGCGTGGTGAACGCGGCGGCGAACGTGGTGAGCGCGGACGCGGCCAGCAACGTCAGCAGCAGCCACGCAACACCCAACCGCAGCAACCACGCCAACCGCGGCCGCCGCGCCCGGTGGCTGAAGAGGAAGCCGCCGCTCCCCCAGCCGAAGAGGAAGTCGTAGCCAGCGCCGAGCAACTGCCGGGCAGCGAGGGCGAACAGCAGCCGGCCCGTGAAGAGCGCAGCGGCTCCCGCCGCGGCCGCCGTGGCGGTCGCCGCCGCCGTCGTTCCGGTAGCGAGGGTGCGGATAACGCGGACACCGAAGCCCCCCAGGAGCAGGATAGCGACGCCGATACGGGTAGCGACGGAGCTGACGAGGCATCGCAGCGCGAGAAACCTGCCCCGCGTCCCGAACCGGTGGCGACAGAGATACAATCGCGCACCGAAAGTCCCGTCGCCACACCCGTAGCCGAGGTCTTCTCGCCCGAGCCGCGCCCAGAGGTCGCACCGGTTCGAGAGGAGCCGCGTGAGGAAATTACGCCACCGGCACCCCGCCCGGTAGCGCAGGTGGCCGAAACCGTTCAGCCTGCGGCGCCTGTCGCGGCTGAGCGTCCGGCAGCATTGGCGCCGCAGCCGGTGGAGACTTCCAGACCGGCGGCCATGGAAGCGGCTCCGGCCTTGCAACAGGTGGAAACGGCTAAACCGGTCGCGCCCGTGGAAGTGGAACGTGCGAGCATACTTGCACCGCAGCCGAGCCTGTTCCCGGCAGAAAACAAGGAAGAGCCGAAGAACTGATGTTCTGACACCGGATAAAACAAAACGGGGAGCCTTGGCTCCCCGTTTTGTTTTATCCGGCTACAGCCTTGCCAGACCTAAAGGCCGTGGCGGCTGCGAATCTCCGCCAGCAGGCCCTGCGCTGCGGCCTCCACCATATCGAATACCCTCTCAAACCCCTCCGCGCCGCCGTAATAGGGATCCGGCACCTCGCGCTCCCCCAACTGGGGCGCAAACTCCAGGAACAGGCGCAACTTATGCTCCTGCCCCTCCGGACACAACCCGGCCAGCAGGGCATGGTTGTCCCGATCCATGGCCAGCACGTAATCGAAGATGTGGAAATCCTCCCGCAGCGCCTGGCGCGCCCGCTGCGTACTCAGATCGATGCCACGCCGCCGCGCCGTCTGCTGGGCACGGGGGTCGGGCGGATTGCCCACGTGGTAGGCGTGGGTACCGGCAGAATCCACCTGGATCTGCCGCTCTAATCCCGCCTCACGCACCAAATGCTCAAAGTAACCATGGGCCATGGGCGACCGGCAGATATTGCCCATGCACACCATCAAAACCTTCACCATGTCGCTCACCACCTGTTTCCGCTACACTCAATTCCAGACCATTACACTTTGGTAATGCCGTATGGATTGTATCAATCTGTCCCTGAGCCAGCTACGCAGCCTAATTGGTCAGCCGGTATCCCACCGCGGTGCCGCCTGCCACGTCATCGAGGTACTGGTGGATGGACCGACCTTGGTGCTGCAGGACGCCGGCCCTACCACCGACATGCAGGACAACCAGTTCGGCGACCCCGGACGCTATGTGCCGCGCATCTATACCATCCCCCTGCTCGATGACGGCGGCGGCGCCGTCCATCCGGATTTTGCCCGCCTCGGCCTGCTGGCCTGCGATTAAGCTCCCCGGAAGATCAACCGGCGATGGCGCGGCGGACGCGCTCCAGGTCATCCGGGGTGTCGACGCCCGGTGCCGGCGGCACGGTGGCTTCGGCGACATGGATGCCGACGCCGTGCCACAACACACGCAACTGCTCCAGCACCTCCATGCGCTCCAGGGCACAGGGCTCCAGGGTGACATAGCGCTTGAGAAAGCCGGTGCGGTAGGCGTACAGGCCGAGGTGGCGGTAGTGCACGGCCTGGGCCGGCAGTTCCGCGGTGGTGACGGCAAAGGCGTCGCGGTCCCAGGGAATCACGGCGCGGCTGAAATACAGCGCCATACCCTCGCGATCCATCACCACCTTCACCACATGGGGGTCGAACAGCTCCGCTGCCGTATGGATACGCGTGCATAAGGTCGCGACCTCAGCGTGAGGATGGGCCGCCAGATTATCGGCCACCTGCTTGAGCAAAGCCGGCGGCATCAAGGGTTCGTCGCCCTGCAGATTGACCACGATCTCGTCGTCGTCGTACCCAAGAGTCCTTACCGCCTCGGCCAGGCGATCACTGCCCGAAGCATGTTCCGGGGAGGTCATGCACACCGCAGCACCGAAACCGCGCGCGGCCGACTCGATACGCGCATCGTCCGTGGCGATCACCACGCTGGCCGCGCCGCTGGCAACAGCCTGCTCGTAGACGCGTTGCAGCATCGGCTTGCCACCGATATCAAGCAGCGGCTTGCCTGGCAGACGCGTGGAGGCGTAGCGAGCCGGGATCAGCACACGGAAGGACATCAGACCTCCTCCTCGGGCGCCAACGGGCGCGCCTCATCCTCCAGCATCACCGGAATATCATCGCGGATCGGATAGGCCAGGCGATCGGCCTTGCAGATCAGTTCCTGCCGATCCTTCTTGTACACCAGCGGCCCCTTGCACAGCGGGCACACCAGGATATCGAGCAGCTTCTTGTCCATCTTCCATCACCTCGCCAATAGGGAGAGCAGTCGGGCTCCAAACTCATCGGGCAACTGCGCATCGACGGCGACCACCCAGAGTTGTTCATCATCATAGCGGCGGCATTTTACGCCGTCTTTTTCCGTCATCAGCACCGGCAATCCGTCACCGAACTGCACATCGGCCACACTATAGCGGTAGTGATCGGGAAAGGCATGTTCGACGACATTGATCCCCTGCCCGCGCAGCAGTTGAAAGAATCGCGCCGGGTATCCGATACCGGCCACCGCATGTACCTCGCTGCCACGAAAATCCTCCAGACTCCGGCGGGTGCCGTCACGCAAATGGACCACGCCCGCCGGCTGCAACGTCATCAGGTGTTCACCCTGTTCCGCCGCGCCATTGCCGACGCGCAGGTCGACTCCGCGCAGTCGCTCCGGTGCCTCGCGCAATGGCCCGGCCGGCAGGCAGAAGCCATTACCCAGACGGCGCTGCCCATCGAGCACGGCGATCTCCACATCGCGCGCCAGACGGTAATGCTGCAAGCCGTCATCGGAGAGGAGGATGTCGCAGTCATGCTGTTGCAGCAGCAGGCGCGCCGCCGCGACGCGATCCGGCCCCACCGCCAGGGGGCAGCCGCTGCGCTGGGCGATCAGCACCGGCTCATCGCCGACCAGCCGTGGATCGGAATCCTTGTCGACCGGCTGCGGCCACTGCGCGGCCAGACCACCATAACCGCGGCTGATGATGCCGGGGCGGTAACCCTGCGCGCGCAGGAAGTGTGCCAGCCAGATCACCAGTGGCGTCTTGCCGCTGCCGCCGACGGTGATGTTGCCCACCACCACCACCGGCACCGGCAGCCGCTCGCTGGGCAGCCAGCCATGACGGTAGGCTGCACGGCGCAGCGCCACCAGGGCACAAAACAGCCAGGACAGCGGCAACAACAGCAGCGCCACCGGGTTGAGGCTGTACCAGTAGTGATCGAGTCGCTTCAAGTTCAACTCCCCGGAGTCCACCACGGAGAGCCACGGAGAAAGAACGCCGAAAAACGTGTTCTCCGTGATCTCGGTGCTTCAGTCCGACCGTTGTCAGCCTTCGGTTTTTGCTGCCGCCGGTTCGTCGCGGAATTGCAGGTTGTGCAGCGCGGCGTAATGGCCATTGTGCGCCAGCAATTCCCGGTGCTTGCCCGCCTCGACGATGCGCCCCTTGTCCATCACCACGATGAGATCGGCGTTTTCGATGGTGGACAGACGGTGGGCGATGACCAGGGTGGTGCGGTTCTGCATCAAGGCCTCCAGCGCCTGCTGGATGTGGCGCTCGGAGTGGGTGTCCAGCGCCGAGGTGGCCTCGTCGAGGATCAGGATCGGCGCATCCTTGAGCAGGGCGCGGGCAATGGCCAGGCGCTGGCGCTGACCGCCGGACAGCAGCACGCCGTTCTCCCCCACCAGGGTGTCGAGCCCGAGCGGCAGGTCGCGGATGAACTCCATGGCGTGGGCCGCCTCGGCGGCGCGCTCCACCTCGGCGCGGCTGGCGCCGCTCATGCGGCCGTAGGCGATGTTGTGCTCAATGGTGTCGTTGAACAGCACGATGTGCTGGCTCACCAGGGCGATCTGATCGCGCAGGTTCTCCAGTTCCAGGTCGCGGATATCGATGCCATCGAGCAGGATCTGCCCCTGCTGCACATCGTAAAAACGCGGCAACAGGGCAACCATGGTGGACTTGCCGCTGCCCGAGCGCCCCACCAGGGCCACGGTCTGGCCTGGTTCGATGTTCAGACATACGTCGTGCAGCACCGGTGCCTGCGCGCTGTCGTAATGAAAGGTGACGCCGCGGTATTCCACCGCGCCGCGCGCGCGCTCGATACGCTGCTTGCCCGCGTCCACCTCCAGCGGCGTATCGAGGAAACCGAAGATACTCTCCGCGGCGGCCAGGCCGCGCTGCAACACCACGGTGACGCGTGTCAGCCGCTTGGCCGGGGCGTACATCATCATCATCGCGGCGAGAAACGACACGAAGGCACCCGGCGTGATCTTGTCCAGCATCGAATCCAGGGTGGCGACATAGATGATGCCGGCAGAGGCCGTGGCGGCAATGAACTGCACGATGGGCACGCTGGCGGCGACATTGGATTCCAGTCGCAGGGTGAGGCGGCGATTGCGCTCGTTGGCCTCGTCGAAGCGTCCGGTTTCGTAGGCCTGGCCGCCGAAGGTCTTCACCACCCGCTGCGCCTCGATGGCCTCCTCCGCCACATGGGCCACATCACCCACCGAGTGCTGGATGCGCGAGCTATAGCGGCGCGCATGGCCGCTGATGGTGTTGATCACCTTGGCGATGATCGGCGCGCCGAGGAACAGGATCAGCGCCAGTTGCCAGTTGAGATAGAGCATCCAGCCCAGCAGGGCGATCACCGTCAGCGTGTCGCGGATCAGGACACTGACCGCCTCGGTACTGGCCATGGAGACCTGTTCCACATCGTAGATCAGCTTGGAGATGAGATTGCCCGAGGCGGTGCTGTCGAAATAGGCCACCGGCAACTTGAGCAGGCGGCGGAACATCTCGCCGCGCAGCGTCTTGATCACCTGCCGCGCCACCCACTGCATGCCCATGGCGGCGCCGTAGCTGGCGATGCCGTTGAACAGAAACAGCACGATCATCACCACCGGCGCCCATTTGATCACCGCGCTGTCGCGCTCGACGAAGGTACCATCCATCATCGGCTTGATCAGCGCAGCAAAGGCGGCCTCGCTGGCGGCAACCACAATCAGCGCCAGAGAGGCGGCGAGGAACACGCGCCAGTGCGGCAGCACGTAGCGCAGCAGGCGACGGTAGAGGCGCAGCGACTCGCCCGGCAATGGGTTAGGCATCTGCTTACTGTCCCTCGGCGGGCTGGCTGGTGGCGAAGGTGAGATGGACGAAGCCGAGCTGGCGAGCCGCATCCATGGCGGTGATCACCGCCTGGTGCGGCGTGCGCCGGTCGGCGCTCAGGATCACCTGCGGCTTGGCTTCATCGCCGGCGGCCTTGGCGATGGCCTGCTTCAGCGTCTCCAGCCGGGTGTTGATCACCTCCTGCTGGTTGACGAAGAAACGGCCCTCGCCGTCGATGCTGATCTCCACCACCTTGCGTTCGCTCTGTAGGATCTCGCCGCTGGCCTCGGGCAGCTCGATGGCGATCTCGGTTTCGCGATTGAAGGTAGTCGACACCATGAAGAAGATCAGCAGCAGAAACACCACGTCGATGAGCGGTGTCAGATTGACATCCGGCTCCTCGCGGCGCTTAGGTTGGAAATTCATCCGCCACTGACCTCGCCGGCCTCGCGCTCACCGTGGATCACTTCCACCAGCTTGAGCGCCTCCTCCTCCATCTTCAGTACCAGGGCATCCACCTTGCCGCGGAAGTAGCGGTAGAACATCAGGCTGGGGATGGCGACGGTAAGACCGGCGGCGGTGGTGATCAGTGCCTCGGAGATGCCGCCGGCGAGCACGCCGGGATTGCCGACGCCCTGAGTGGTGATGGCGGTGAACACCTTGATCATGCCGAGTACGGTACCGAGCAGGCCGAGCAGCGGTGAAATGGAGGCGATGGTGCCGAGGGTGTTGAGGTAGCGCTCCAGTTCCAGCACCACCTGGCGCCCGGTCTCCTCCAGGCTTTCTTTCATCACCTCACGGCTGTGGGCCATGTTGAGCAGGCCGGCGGCCAGGATACGGCCCAGGGGCGAGCTGTTGCGCAGGGCCCGCACCCGCTCCGGGGTGAGTTGGTTGTTCTTGCGCCAGTTCCATACCTGCGCCACCAGATTCTTCGGCGTGACCTTGTCCTGACGCAGGCTCCAGAAACGTTCCCCGATGATGGCCAGGGCGGCGATGGAACAGAGGATAATCGGCACCATCAGCCAGCCGCCGGCGACAATAATCTCAAACACCCGTCATTCCCCTCGAAATTACAGCCACAAAAAGTGGCGACACTGTACCAAATGTGGCCCACCCCACACCATCATTGACTGAACCAGTAACGCCGCGCCTGCTGCCGCCACGACACCACTGCCGCGCCCTCCGCGCCGAGCTGCACGGTGATGGCGCCCTGCGCCGCCGTGTCGTGCAGCTCGGCGCCGGCATGGCGGTAGCGTGCCGCCACCGTCGGATGCGGGAAGCCGTAGCGGTTGCGGTAGCCTACGGCAAACAGCACGTGGCGCGCTGCCACTGCCGTCACGAACGGCACGGTGGACGAGGTCTTGCTGCCGTGATGGGGCGCCACCAGCACCTCGGCCGCCAGTTGCTGCGGCACACTGGCCAGCAGTTCGCGCTCCGCCGCCGCCTCGATGTCGCCGCTCAACAATACTGCGGCGCCGGCCGTGCTGATGCGCAGCACACAGGAACTGTCATTGCCGCGCCCGCTGGGCACACCCTCGGGCGGCGGAAACAGCAACTCGAAATCCACGCCATCCCAGTGCCAGCGCTGACCGCGGCCACAGCGCTGGTGCTCGCGCCAGGGCAGGGGCGCGGCGGCGCCGCTGAGGAAGCGCCCCACCTCCAGCGCCTCGAACACCGTCCCGGCACCGCCGGCGTGATCGCTGTCGCCATGACTGAGGACCAGGGTGTCGATGCGACGGATGCCGTAGTGATGCAGCACCGGCACGATGATCATCTCCCCGGCATCGTTGTCCGGACCATAACGTGGGCCGGTATCGTACAGCAGGGTGTGCTGCGCGGTACGTACCAGCACCGCCAGCCCCTGCCCCACGTCCAGTACCGTCACCGAGGCCTCGCCCGGCAGCGGTGCCGCCGGCCGCACCAGCAGCATGGGAAGCAACCACAACACCCCCAGCCAGCGGGCCGGCCAGCCCCGCGGCGCCAGCAGCCAAATTAGGCCCAGCGCCGCCGGCAGCAGGGTCCAGGGAGACGCCGCCCATACACTCCACTGCGGCGGCAACAACCCGGTACACCACCCCAGCCACCACCACAAGACATCCAACCCCAGCGTGGCCAGGGACAACACCGCCGTCCCGCCCCACGACCACAGCGCCACCAGCACGGTACCCAAGAGCACCAGCGGCACCACCAGCAGCGAGACCCATGGCACTGCCAGCAGGTTGGCCAGGGGCGAGATCAGCGGCACCTGCTGGAACCACACCGCCAGCAGCGGCGCCAGACCCAGCGCCACCAGCACCTGCACCCGCCCCCAACGCCACCACCAGCCGGAGGCGGCAAGACGCCCGCCCATGCCGTAGAGGATCACCGCCACCGCGCCGAAGGACAGCCAGAAGCCGGGCGACAACACCGCCAGCGGGTCGAGCAGCAGCACGGCCAACAAGGCCAGGGACAAGACCCGCGCCGGCCGCAGGGCGTGACCGCCGTACAGCGCCAGCATCGCCACGGCCACCATGATCAGCGCGCGCTGCGTCGGTATGGAAAAACCCGCCAGGGCGGCATACAGCGCCGCGGCGATGAGGGCCGCCACGGCCGCCGCCCTGGGGGCGGCCACACGCTCGGGCCAGGGCCAGAAGCGGCGCACCAGGAAGAACAGCAGGCCGGCCACGATGCCGATGTGCAGGCCGGAGATGGCGATGAGATGATTGGTGCCGGTGGCGCGCAGCCGTTGCCACTGCTCGCGCGTCACGCCCTGCCGCTCGCCCAGGGCCAGGGCCGCCACCAGCCCGCCGAGGGGATGCTCGCCCACCGTAGTACGCAACCGCTCATGCAGGCCCTGGCGCAGGCGCTGCAACGGAAAGGCACCGCTGTCCGCGGCGAGCAATGCCGTATCGGCCCCGGGGCGCACATAGCCGGTGGCACGGATGCGCTGCTGGAACAGCCAGCCCTCGTAATCGAAGGTGCCGGGATTGGCCATGCCGTGTGGCCGCTTGAGGCGTACCTGCAGGCGCCAGCGCTGACCGGCCTCCAACTCCGGGTAGGGGCGATACCAGGCCAGCCGCACCCGTCCCGGCGCAGGAAGGTCGTCACCGCGATGGCGCAGCCGCTCTACTTCGAACAGAAAGCGGACGCGCTGCTCATCCGTTTCCGGCAGGCTCGCGACCACCCCCTCCAGCACCACATCCTCGCCTTCCAGCGCGGCGGGCAGCTCCCGGTGCAGGACGTAGGCGGCATGGAGCCAGGCCCAGAGCAGGCCGGCGACGGCCAGGGACAGGGGACGCGCGATGCGGCGCCAACGTGGGCGTACCAACCAGGGCAGTACGAGTGACGGCAACAGCACGGCCAGCCAGGCGAGGCGCGGCACCTCGGGCTGAAATTGAAAGATGACAATACCGCCAAGAAAGGCCAGCGTCCCTGCGACCATGTTCCTTGTCCCTGGCTGATGGTGGATAATAGGGCGCCCGTTCAGCCCAGGCGTATTCCCGCCCCACGATGCCGAAAAAATTCCTCAAGCGCCTGATGCCGGATCACCGCATGATCCGCGAACACAAGCATTTGCGCATCTTCGGCACCCTGCTGCACGACCCGAACCTGTTTCACCTCAACCGCCGCTCGGCCTCCGGCGCCTTTGCCAACGGTCTGTTCTGGGCCTTCATCCCGATGCCGTTCCAGATGCTGCCGGCAGCGCTGTTCGCCATCGCCTTCCGCGTCAACCTGCCGCTGTCCATTGCCCTGGTGTGGATCACCAATCCCATCACCATGCCGCCGATCTTCTACTTCTGCTACAAGGTGGGCAGCTGGCTGCTGGACATGCCGGTACATACGGTAGAGGCCCATTTCAGCCTGGAGTGGCTGCGCGCCGAACTGGCGGTCATCTGGCAGCCGTTCCTGCTCGGCTGTCTGGTGGTGGCCACAGTCAGCAGCCTGCTCGGCTACTTCGCCATCCGTGGCCTGTGGCGCCTGCAGCTGATTCGTCACTGGCAGCACAAGAAGCGCGAGCGCGAGCTGCGCAAGACATTCGAGAACAAACCGTAGGCACGGCCCTGCCGCGATTGCACCGTGTATCGCGGCAGAGTCGCGCCTACGTCACGATCCTGCCGTCTTCCAACCGCAGTATGCGATGCATGCGCGCCGCCAGTCCCATGTCGTGGGTCACCACCACGAAACTGGTCTGCAGTTCCTCGTTCAGCTCCAGCATCAGCGCATAGACCTGCTCCGCGGTGTTGTGATCCAGATTGCCGGTGGGCTCGTCGGCCAGCACGCATTGCGGCCGCGTGACCAGCGCGCGCGCCAGGGCGGCGCGCTGGCGTTCGCCGCCGGACAGCTCGCCCGGCTTGTGCATCTGACGATGGCCGAGACCGACGCGCTCCAGCAGTTCGCCGGCGCGGCGTGCCGCCTCGGCCGGCCGCGCGCCCTGGATGAGCAACGGCATGGCGACATTTTCCAGCGCGGTGAATTCGGCCAGCAGATGATGGAATTGATAGACGAAACCCAGCGCGCGGTTGCGCAGGCGGCCACGCGCCGCCTCGCCGAGGCTCGCCATGTCCTGGCCATCCACCTCGACGCGACCGCTGCTCGGCAGATCGAGACCACCGAGCAGATGCAGCAGCGTGCTCTTGCCGGAGCCGGAGGCACCCACCACCGCAACGCGCTCACCGCGCGCCACGCCGAGATTCACGTCGCGCAACACCTCCACCGCCTGCGGACCTTCGGTGTAGGTCTTGCCCAGCCCCTGACAACTCAACACCATCTCACTCATAGCGCAGCGCCTCCGCCGGCTGGGTGCGCGCCGCGCTCCAGGCCGGATACAGGGTGGCAATGACGCTGAGCAGGAACGACACCACCGCAATGCGCACCACGTCGGCACCATTCAGGCGCGAGGGCAGATTGCTGATGTAGTACACGTCCGCCGGCAGGAACTGTACCGAGAACATGCGCTCGATGGCCGGCACGATGGTCTCCACATTGAGCGCCAGCAACACGCCGCCGATGACGCCGAACAGGGTGCCGATGAAACCGATCACCGTGCCCTGCACCATGAACACCCCCATCACCTCGCGCGGCGCGAGGCCCAGGGTGCGCAGAATGGCGATGTCGGTCTTCTTGTCGGTCACCACCATCACCAGGGTGGAGACGATGTTGAAGGCGGCCACCGCCACGATGAGAAACAGGATCACGAACATCACTGTCTTCTCGGTGCGGATGGCGCGGAAGAAATTCGCATGCTGCTGGGTCCAGTCACTGACCATATAGCTGCCGGGCAGGGTCTGCGCCATTTCGCGCACCACCCACGGCGCACGGAACATGTCCTCCAGCTTGAGGCGCACCCCGGTCACCTCCCCCGGCATGCGGAACAGGATCGCCGCATCATCCAGGTGCACCAGGGCCAGGGCGCTGTCGTACTCGTACATGCCCACCTCGAAGATGCCGCTGACGGTGAAGCGCTTCAGCCGCGGCAACACACCGGCGGGGGTGACGTTGGCCGACGGCGTCACCAGGGTCACCTTGTCGCCCACCATCACGCCGAGGATGCGCGCCAGGTCGACGCCGAGCACGATGTTGTATTCACCGGCACGCAGGTCGTCGAGGCTGCCAGTGAGCATCTTCTCGCCCACCTCCGACACCGCCGGCTCCTCCGCCGGCAGCACGCCGCGAATCAGCGCGCCGTTGACCCGCGAGCCCTCGATCAGCATGCCTTCCTTCTGGATATAGGGCGCCGCGCCGAGCACCCGCGCATCGCGCCGGGCCAGCTCCGCCACCTCCAGCCAGTTGCGCAGCGGCGCGCCATAGCCGCTGATGGTGGCGTGGGAGGTCATGCCGAGGATGCGGGTGCGCAGCTCATGCTCGAAGCCGTTCATCACCGACAGCACGGTGATCAGCGCCGTCACGCCCAGGGTGATGCCGAGCATGGAGATGAGCGAGATGAAGGAGATGAAATGGTTACGCCGCTTGGCGCGGGTGTAACGCAAACCGATAGAGAGGATGAGGGGCCGGAACATGGGGCGACATTAAACCACAACCGCATCCTATACGCCTGCGATCAACTCCACCGCATTGCCGTCCGGGTCGCGGCAGAATAGCGCCACCCGGCCGGAGCGGCTGCGGGTGTAGGTAATGCCGGCCGCCTCCAGGCGGACAATGAGACCATCCAGGTCGGGGCAGGACAGGGCCACATGGCGATCGCGGCCGCCGTGCTGCGGCCGGCCCTGTACCGGGTCGGGATTGGGCAGCTCCAGCAGGTGGATCTGTTGGCCGCCGACATCCAGCCAGGCGCCGGGGAAACCCAGGTCCGGGCGCGGCACCTCGGCCAGGCCGAGGATGTCGCAGTAGAAGGCCAGGGCGCGGGCGGTGTCGGCGACGAGCAGACTGACATGATGAATACGCATGGGAAAACCTCAATCAGTCCGCGAATGAACGCAAATGGCCGCGAATAATTCATGGCTTCCCCACCCGGTGAGTGACCAGCCCATAGCCAGCATCCTTTGTCTCATTGGCGTCCATTCGCGTTCATTTGCGGACTAAATTGTTTAGCGGGTTTGTTGGACGGCCAGGGGGCATCCTCTTATAATGCGGGGCCGTTTTTCAACCCTGAATTCCGGCCCCACAGACACTCAGGCAATGAACCCGGACCTCGACAGGTTACAGCCCTATCCCTTTGAAAAGCTTGCCCAGCTCAAGGCCGGGGTGACGCCGCCGGAGGCGCTGTCCCCTATTGTGCTGTCCATCGGCGAGCCCAAGCACCGGCCGCCCGCCTTCATCCGCGACGAGCTGGTCGCCCATCTGGGCGGCCTGGCCAACTATCCGCTCACCAAGGGCCGGGTGGAACTGCGCGCCGCCATCGCCGCCTGGCTCACCCGGCGCTTCCGTCTCAAGGGCGGCAGCGTGGACGCGGAAAAACATGTGCTGCCGGTCGCCGGCACCCGTGAGGCCCTGTTCGCCTTCGCCCAGGCGGTGGTGGATCGCAGCCGCGATGCGCTGGTGCTGATGCCCAATCCCTTCTACCAGATCTATGAGGGCGCCGCCCTGCTCGCCGGCGCCGAACCCTGGTTCATGAACACCACCGCCGCCACCGGCTTCCTGCCCGATCTGGATGCGGTGCCGGCCGAGGCATGGCGCCGCTGCCAACTGCTCTACGTCTGCTCGCCCGGCAATCCCAGCGGCGCCGTGGCGCCCAGCGACTATTTCCAGCGCCTCATCGCCCTGGCCGACCAGCACGACTTCATCATCGCCTCGGACGAGTGCTATTCCGAGCTGTACAACGACGAGGCCCAACCGCCCGCCGGGCTGTTGCAGGCCTGCGCCGCACTGGGGCGCGACGACTTCAGGCGCTGCGTGGTGTTCCACTCCCTGTCCAAGCGCTCCAACCTGCCCGGCCTGCGCTCCGGCTTCGTGGCCGGCGACGCCCAGGTACTGAACAAATTCCTGCTCTACCGCACCTACCAGGGCTGTGCCCTGCCGCCGCCGACCCAGGCCGCCAGTATCCGCGCCTGGCAGGACGAGACCCATGTGACGGAGAACCGCGCCTACTATCAGCGCAAGTTCGATGCGGTGGTGGAAATTTTGCAGCCGGTGTTGCCGGTGGAAAAACCCGCCGCCGGTTTCTACCTGTGGGTGGAGACGCCCATGGACGACGAGCGCTTCACCCGCGAGCTGTTCGCGCAACAGCACGTCACTGTGCTGCCCGGCAGCTACCTGTCGCGCGAGGCGCACGGGATAAACCCTGGCCGCAACCGTGTGCGCATCGCCCTGGTGGCGGAGATGGATGAATGCGTGGAGGCGGCACGCCGTCTCCGCAAGTTTGTGGAAAGTCTATAGGCGCAGCTGCCCATCAGGGCTGTGCACCGAATTCTTTATTTTTTTACGGAGAACAAGCATGAACGATATCAAGAACGTCATTGAAGAAGCCTTCGAACGCCGCGCCGAGATCACTCCGCGCAATGCCGAGGCCCACGTGCGTGAAGCCGTCGAAGAGGCCATCCGTCTGCTCGACAGCGGCAAGCTGCGCGTGGCCGACCGCCAGTCCGTCGGCAAGTGGACGGTGAACGAGTGGCTGAAGAAGGCGGTGCTGCTGTCCTTCCGCATCAACGACAACCAGTTCATGAAGGGCGGCTTCACCAACTACTTCGACAAGGTGCCGTCCAAGTACGCCGACTACAACTCGCGCGACTTCCGTGAAGGCGGTGTGCGTGTGGTGCCGCCGGCCACCGCCCGTCGCGGCTCCTACATCGCCCCGGGCGCGGTGCTGATGCCCTCCTACGTCAACATCGGCGCCTACGTCGATTCCGGCACCATGGTCGACACCTGGGCGACGGTCGGTTCCTGCGCCCAGATCGGCAAGAACGTACACCTGTCCGGCGGCGTCGGCATCGGTGGCGTGCTGGAGCCGCTGCAGGCGGCCCCGACCATCATCGAGGACAACTGCTTCATCGGCGCCCGCTCCGAAGTCGTGGAAGGCGTCATCGTCGAGGAAGGCTCCGTCATCTCCATGGGCGTGTACATCGGCCAGTCCACCAAGATCTACGACCGCGAGACCGGCGAAGTGCATTACGGCCGCGTCCCCGCGGGTTCCGTCGTGGTGTCCGGCAACCTGCCCTCCAAGGACGGCAAGTACAGCCTGTACTGCGCGGTGATCGTCAAGAAGGTGGACGAGAAGACCCGCGGCAAGGTCGGCATCAACGAACTGCTGCGCGACATCTAATCGCTGCAACGCCGCATGACTCCTCCCCCGCGCGCGGGGGAGGCCGGGAGGGGGCAACTTTGGCATGCCCCTCCCCGCCTGGAGGGATCTCAGCGGCATCCTGCCCACCATGCATATCCTCTACGGCATCAAGAACTGCGATACCGTGCGCAAAGCCCGTGCCTGGCTGGACGCGCACGGCGTCTCCTACCGTTTTCACGACCTGCGTACCGACGGCCTCGATGCCGCCACGCTCGACGGCTGGCTCCGCCAGGTCGATAGCGCGACGTTGATCAACACCCGCGGTACCACCTGGCGGCAATTGCCGGAAGCGGTGCGCCGCATCGACGACACGACTGCCGCCATTGCCTTGCTGCTGGAACATCCGACGCTCATCAAGCGCCCGGTGCTGCTGCACGACGGCAGGATTACCGTCGGCTTCACCACCGCCGTCTACGAAGAGATATTTGCCCGGTAGCAGCGGTGCCTACAACACCGTTGCACTTTGTGGCCTAATAGCGACAACCCACTAGTTTGAGCCCCACCATGTCCGCCACCCTTGAACTCGCCAAGGAACTCATCGCCCGCCGTTCGGTAACACCGGACGATGCCGGCTGCCAGCAGCTCATCGCCGAGCGTCTGCGCCCGCTCGGCTTCCACGTCGAACCCATGCGTTTCGGCCCGGTGGACAATCTGTGGGCACGGCGCGGCAGCCAGGGACCGCTGTTCTGCTTCGCCGGCCATACGGACGTGGTACCCACCGGCCCGGAGGGCAACTGGACCCATGCGCCCTTCGCCACGGCAGTCGCCGACGGCATGCTGTATGGCCGCGGCGCCGCCGACATGAAGGGCTCCATCGCCGCCTTCATCACCGCCACCGAACGCTTCCTGGCGCGCCATCCACAGCATCACGGCTCCATCGCCTACCTGCTCACCTCCGATGAGGAAGGCGATGCGGTGGACGGCACGGTCAAGGTGATCGAGGTGCTGGAGCAGCGCAACGAAAAGATCACCTGGTGCCTGGTGGGAGAGCCGTCCAGCGTCAAGGTGCTGGGCGACGGCATCAAGAACGGCCGCCGCGGTTCCATGACCGGCTATCTCACCGTGCACGGCGTGCAGGGCCACGTCGCCTATCCGCACCTGGCCGACAACCCGGTGCATCGCTTCGCGCCGGTGATGCAGGAGCTGTGCAGCATCGAATGGGATCGCGGCAATGACTACTTCCCGCCCACCTCATTCCAGATCGCCAACATCAATGCCGGCACCGGCGCCAACAACGTGATCCCCGGCGCGCTGGAGGTGATGTTCAACTTCCGTTTCTCCACCGAGCAGACGGCGGATGGATTGCAGCAGAAGGTGGAGGCACTGCTCAATCGTCACGGCCTCAAGTACAGCCTGCGCTGGTCGCTGTCGGGCCATCCCTTCCTCACCGAGACCGGCGAGCTGCTGCCCGCCACCGTCGCCGCCGTGCGCGAGATCGCCGGTGTGGAGCCCGAGGTCAATACCAAGGGCGGCACCTCCGACGGCCGCTTCATCGCCCCCACCGGCGCTCAGGTGCTGGAGCTGGGTCCGCTCAATGCCACCATCCACAAGGTCAACGAATGCGTCAGCGTCACCGACCTCGACACCTTGAGCGCCATCTACGAGCGCCTGCTGGAAAAGCTGCTGCTGCCCGCCGAACAATGATGGACACTCCAGGCGCTAAAGATTCACCGCCGCCTGCCGCCACACTGACTACCCTCTAAAGTTCTCCGGCCCCGCGACGCTAATGCGTGCATAGCCCGTCCCCCCGGAGCACGCCATGATCATCACCGGTTCCAACCTGAGCCTGAGCAGCAGCCACAGTTACCTGGAATACCAGCGCCGCCACGAATCACTGACGGTATGGAAGGACGGCGCCGAGGGCCGCCAGCAGCTCACCATGGAGTCCACCAGCCAACGGCTGCGCATGGGCGCCAGTGCCAGCAGTCTCAGCCTGGACCACGCCCTGCCGCGCCTTGCACTGCCCGAGCGCGCCGCCACGGCCGCTCCGGTTGCTCCGCCTGTCGCCGCCCCCGTCACCGAAACCGACGAG
>NZ_JBLJDO010000002.1:0-343077 GCF_059410345.1 Sulfurivermis sp.
CTTTGCGCAGGTGCCGCGCATCGCCCTCACCGCCACGGCCGACGAGCCGACGCGGCGCGAGATCATCGCGCGCCTGCAACTGGAACAGGCGCAAGTTTTTCTCAACGGCTTCGACCGGCCCAACATCCGCTACCGCATCGTCGAACGCGGCAGCAACGCGCGCGAGCAGCTGCTGCGCTTCATCCGCAGCGAGCACGACGGCGAGGCGGGTATCGTCTATTGCCTGTCGCGCAAGCGGGTGGAGGAGGTGGCGCAGTGGCTCGCCGAACAGGGGCTGGCCGCATTGCCCTATCACGCCGGCCTGCCGGCGGAGACGCGGCGCATGCACCAGGAGCGCTTCCTGCGTGAGGAGGGCGTGATCATCGTTGCCACCATTGCCTTCGGCATGGGCATCGACAAGCCTGACGTGCGTTTCGTCGCCCACCTCAACCTGCCCAAGAGCGTGGAGGCCTATTACCAGGAGACCGGCCGCGCCGGCCGCGACGGCCTGCCCGCCGATGCCTGGATGGCCTACGGCCTGCAGGACGTGATCACTCTGCGCCAGATGCTGGCGCAGTCCGAGGCCGACGACAGCCACAAGCGGGTCGAGCACCACAAGCTGGACGCCATGCTCGGCCTGTGCGAACTCACCTCCTGCCGCCGCCAGGCGCTGCTGCGCTATTTTGGCGATGTGATGGAACAGCCCTGCGGCAACTGCGACACCTGTCTGGAAACGCCGCAGACCTGGGATGCCACCACGGCAGCACAAAAGGCCCTGTCCTGCGTGCACCGCACCGGCCAGCGTTTCGGCGTCAACTATCTCATCGAGGTGCTGCTGGGCAAGGATGATGAGCGCATGCAGCGCTTCGGCCATCATCAACTGTCGGTGTTCGGCATCGGTCAGGATCTCAGTGCCAACGAGTGGCGCGGCGTATTTCGTCAGCTCATCGCCCGCGGTCTGTTGGCGGTGGACATCGAGGGTCACGGCGCGTTGCACCTTACCGAGCGCTGCCGGCCGGTGCTGCGTGGTGAGGAGACGGTAATGCTGCGCCGCGACAGCAAGCCGGCCAAGGCGCCGCGCAGCCGGCGCAAGGGCGGTGCGGCGGTGGCCGGCAGCGATGCGGCGTTGTGGGAGGCGCTGCGCGCGAAGCGGCGCGAACTGGCCGAGGAGCAGGGTGTGGCGCCCTATATGATCTTCCACGACGCCACCCTGATGGAAATGATGGCGACACGGCCGGAAACCCTGGTGCAGCTGTCACAGATATCGGGTGTTGGCACGCGCAAGCTGGAGGCCTATGGCGAGGCATTTTTGGATGTGCTGCAGCAGCATGTGGGTGACGAGACGGAACGCAGTGATACGGTGGAGGTCACCCTGCAACTGTTCCGCCTCGGCATGGATGCGCAGGCCATTGCTCGCCAGCGGGGTTTGACCGTCGATACCATCCATAGTCACCTCGCCAGCGCCATTGCCCGCGGCCAGGTGGAATTGAATGACGCGGTGGGGCTGGCGCAGGCGGAGGTGAATGCCATCGCCGATGCCCTGCTGGCGCAGGACGGCGGCAAGCGCCTCAAGCCGGTGTATGAATTGTTCGAGGGTCGCTACGACTACGGCGTGTTGCGCTGCGTGCAGGCGGCGCTGGGGCGGGGATAACCGATTATCCACCGCAAAGGTGCAAGGGGCGCGAAGGTATTCATGCGCCCCTGCGCGCCCTTGCGGTAAGCCGGTTCTCAGCCTTCGTGCATGCCGCCCAAGGTGCTCTCGTCCACCGGGAAGCAGGCCTCGTTGCGCGGGTTGGCGGGGTCGCGCAGGTGCTCGGCCAGGCAGAGGAACTCGTGGCCCTGGCTGTCACGCAACGAGATGTAGGGGCTGTGCTCCAGGGTTTCGTAGCGCGAGCTGTCGGCGAAGATGAAGTCATAATCGCCGTTGACGCTGATGGCGAAGTCGCCGCCGTGGGTTTCGCCGTAGTCCTGCCAGCGGCTCTGCACGTCGGCACCCTCGATGACCGGCGACATGCGCCCTTCCGGCGCGTCGTGCCAGGCGACGAGGGTGGGCTCGGTTTCCAGCTGCAGGGCCATGGCGCGGGCGATGGCATTGGCCATCGGGTAGTCGACGGGTAGGCCGCGGATGGTAAGTTCGATGTGTTTCATGATGGCGTCCTCCGGTGCAGAGGTCGGGTGGAAAATAGTTGAGTAAAACACTCTGGTTAGCCGTAAGCATAGCCGGGGACGGCCGCATGTCAAAGTGAGGGGGTATGGAGCGGGTCGGTATCGAAAGCGGGGGTGAGGCGCTGGACTTCAACCGCGCCAAGCGGCTGGCCGATGCGCTGGCGGCGGAGCGGGTGGCAGAGCCGCGGCTGTTGTCGTGGTATGACCGTGGCCGCGACCTGGAGTCGCCGGCGGGGGTGAACGAGTGCCATCGTCACTGCGCCACGCCGGGCTATGTGGCCTACGCGGAGAACCGCGGCGGTACCCTGCTGGTAGATGTGGCCCACGGCGCCTATGTGTTCTGCTATCGTCCCCTGGGTGAGTTCGCCTGAGGCAGGAGCATGCAACGCGTATCCCGTCATTTCCTGTGGTTGTGCTGGCTGCTGGCTACGCTGGCGTTCGGTCCGTTGCAGGCCGAGCAGAACGTGGCGCCCGGCATCAACCGCCACTATGAAAGCCCGGACTTCGAGCAGTGGCGCGGCACCTTTGAACAGCCGGGGCGCGAGGTGTATGCGCGGCGCATGGATATCCTCGCCGCCAGCGCGGTGCGGCCCGGCATGGCCGTGGCCGACATCGGCGCCGGCAGCGGCCTGTTCACCCTGCTGTTCGCGCGCGCGGTGGGCGCGGGCGGGCGGGTGTATGCGGTGGACATTGCGCCGGAGTTCGTTGCTGGCATCACGGCACGCGCCGCGGCAGAAGGCTTCGGCAATGTGGTCGGCGTGGTGAGCGAGCAGCGCGCGACGCGCCTGGCGCCCAACTCCATCGATCTGGCCTTTGTCTGCGATACCTATCATCACTTCGAGTACCCGCAGGCCATGCTGGCGTCCATCCATCAGGCGTTGCGTCCCGGTGGCCGTCTGATCATCATCGACTTTCGCCGCGAGGCCGGATTCAGCTCGCCCTGGGTAATGGGGCACGTGCGCGCCGGCGAGACGCAGGTGATCGATGAGGTCGGTGCGGCGGGTTTCACCCTGAGCGACAGGCCCGATTTTCTGCGCGTCAATTATTTTCTTACCTTCACCAAGCGTTGAGACCCATGGCCAAGACCTTGCCGCACGATCAACCGCTGAATCTGGGCCGCGTGCTCGACATGCTGATGGCCGATGGCCTGCTGGACGAAGAGCGCGGCCGCACGCTGAAGGCGGTGGAGCCGGCGATGCAGCGCAAGCAGCATCCGCTCATCACCATCGCCCAGCACAAGTGGCCCGATGCACGGGCACCGCAGCGGGTACTGGACCTGCCGCTACTGACCGAATGGCTCGCCGGGCGCAGCGGCATGGATTACCGCCGCATCGATCCGCTCAAGGTGGACGTGCCCGCGACCACCGCGGTGATGTCCTATGCCTATGCGCGCCGCTTCAACATCCTGGCGCTGGAGGTGCGGCCGGATGAGGTGGTGATCGCCACGGCCGAGCCCGAGGTGCGCGAGTGGGAGCGCGAGCTGATGCGCATCCTTGGCAAACGCATCGTGCGCGTGCTGGCCGACCCGGAGGAGATCGGCCGCTTCCTGGTGGAGTTCTACACCCTGTCCCACTCGGTACGTGCGGCCAGCGACGACAGCCGTCAGGGCGAGCGCTCCGGCGTGCAGAATCTGGAACAGCTGATGGAGCTGGGCCGTGCCGGCAAGCTGGAGGCGGATGATCAGCACATCGTCAGCATCGTCGACTGGCTGCTGCAATACGCCTATGCCCAGCGTGCCAGCGACATCCACATCGAGCCGCGCCGCGACCAGACCAATATCCGCTTCCGCATCGACGGTGTGATGCACATGGTCTACCAGATCCCCGCCTCGGTGGCGGCGGCGGTGACCTCACGCATCAAGATCCTCGGCCGCATGGACGTGTCGGAAAAGCGCCGCCCACAGGACGGCCGCCTGAAGACGCGCAGCGCCCAGGGCTGCGAGGTGGAACTGCGTCTGTCCACCATGCCCACCGCCTTCGGCGAAAAGCTGGTGATGCGTATCTTCGATCCGGAGGTGCTGGTGAAGGACTATGCCGCACTCGGTTTCAGCAGCAGCGAAACCGTTCTGTGGCAGAAGATGGTGACCGAACCCAACGGCATCATCCTGGTCACCGGACCCACCGGCTCGGGCAAGACCACCACCCTGTACACCACGCTGAAGGAGCTGGCCACGCCGGATGTGAATGTCTGCACCATCGAAGACCCCATCGAGCTGGTGGAGCCGAGCTTCAACCAGATGCAGGTGCAGCACAACATCGGTCTCGACTTCGCCAGCGGCGTGCGCACCCTGCTGCGCCAGGATCCGGACATCATCATGGTGGGCGAGATACGTGATCGTGAAACCGCCGAGATGGCGGTGCAGGCGGCGCTCACCGGCCACCTGGTCTTCTCCACCCTGCACACCAACGATGCGCCCGCGGCCATCACCCGTCTGCTGGAGATCGGTGTGCCGCCCTATCTCATCAAGGCCACGGTACTCGGCGTGTTGGGCCAACGCCTGGTGCGCACGCTGTGCCCGCACTGCAAGGAGGCGGCGCCGCTGGACGAGGACATGTGGCAATCGCTGGTGGCACCCTGGAAGGTAAACACGCCGGCCAGCGTGTACCGACCGGTGGGTTGCCTGGAGTGCCGCCAGACCGGCTATCGCGGTCGCGTCGGCGTGTACGAGATGATGGCCCTGACGCCGACGTTGAAGAGGTTGATCAGCGCCGATTGCGATATCAGCCGCTTGCGCCGCCAGGCCATCAGCGAGGGTATGCGGCCGCTGCGGCTGAACGGCGCGCAGAAGGTGGCCAACGGTCTTACCACCATTGAGGAGGTGCTCAAGGTGGTGCCGCCGGAAACGGTGGAGGGGTGAGCGGCGATGAGTGGTTGGGGATGTCCGCATGACAGCAATGGCGCGTGCCTGAAGGTGCCGGGTCGAGCCTGTGATCCGGGTATGAAGGGCTGTGTGCTGTTCGGTCGCTTCGCCTTCAGCAAGGAGGAGAAGAACCGGCCGCAGGCGTCGCGGCAGCGGCGGCGCGAGCGTCCGCCGCGGGTATCGTGAAAAAGAAAGGGGGCCGCAGCCCCCTTTCTTCTATTACGTGCGGTCGCCTTACATGGGCTGGCGCAGGCTGAAGGCGCCGCGCACATCGCCGGCCTTGTAGCCGCGCGCCATGTCCTTGGGATACAGGGCGTCCAGCTTGGCGGCCACGGCGGGGTCGATGTTGGTGCCGTGGCACTTCAGGCAGGGCATCTTGTCTTCCGGCGGCATGATGATGGCCTTCATGAAGCGGAATTCCTTCTTGCCGTTGCTCTCCACCACTTCGGCGAAGGCGATGGTGTCCGGGTTTTCGCCCGCGGCCTTGCGTTCCTCGAACTTCTTCAGCACGGCGGTTTCCCAGGCATCCGGCGCATTGTCCGTGTTGCGGGTCTTCAGGCTGGTGCGGGCTACGTGCATGCCATGCTTGCTCGACATCTCGTGGGCGATACCCGGGGCGACGCGGTTGCATACCTGGATGGCGTTGATGGGACCGCCTTCCTTCATGGCCGCCTCCAGTTCGCCCTTCAGCTTGCCGAAGAACTCCTGCACCACGGCCTTGCTTTTGTCCATGCGTTCCTGGTTGCCGTGATTGTCGGCCAGCACATTGCTCAGCGGGACCGCGCAAAGCAGGGCTGCTGCGATGATTCGTTTCATTGTTTCCCTCCACTTCTTTGGGTTTATTGATGGACTCCTCCGGCTCTGCGACCGGTGCCCCATCAAAACACAGGCCTATTCGGTGCGCAAGGCCTCCACCGGGTCGAGCATGGCGGCGCGGCGTGCCGGCCAGACGCCGGCGAGCAGGCCGACGGCGGCGGCGAGCAGTTCGGCGATCAACACATAGCTCCAGGTGATGTGTACCGGCAGTGCCGGCACGGCTAGCACCAGCAGCCAGGCGATGCCGAGGCCCAGGGCCAGGCCGGCCAGGCCGCCGATGATGGCGAGTACGGTGGCCTCGCCGAGGAACAGCGTCAACACCTGGCCCCGCTCCGCGCCGAGGGCGCGCAGCAGGCCGATCTCCGGGGTACGTTCGCGCACGGCGATGGTCATGATGGTGAAGATGCCGACACCGCCCACCAGCAGCGAGATGCCGCCCAGTGCGCCGACGGCGAAGGTGAGCACGCCCAGCACGGAGCCCAGCACATCCAGCATCTGTTCCTGGGTGATGATGGTGAAGTCCTCGCGGCCGTGGCGCGCGGTGAGCACGCGCCGCACACTTTCGACGATCTCCTGCACGTTGGCGCCGGGTTCGTACAGTACGTCGATCTCCATCAGGCCGTCGCGGTTGAACAGGTCCAGCGCCTTGGCTGCGGGGATATACACCGTATCGTCGACATCGAAGCCGAGCACCTGGCCCTTGCTGTCCATCACGCCGATGATGCGGTAGCGATCGCCGCCCACCCGCAGGGTCTGGCCCAGGGGGTTGGCATCGCCGAACAACTCACGCCGCAATTGGCTGCCGAGCACCGCAAAGGCGCGTGCCGCGCGCGGATCGTCCGGCGGCAGGAAACGGCCGCTGGCCACCTGGAAGTTGAATACCTCGGGAAAGGCGGAGCCGACGCCGTAGACATTGGTGCGGCGCTGTCGCCCTCCGGCACTGACCAGGGCGTTGCCCGCCACCACCGGTTCGACATTGATGACGCGCGGCAGCCTTTTCAGCGCCTCGGCGTCTTCCAGGGTCAGCGGCCGTGTGTTGCCGAAGGCGCCCACTGAGGCGCCCATGGTGGTGGTGCGGCCCGGGTTGATGGCGATGAGGTTGGTGCCGAACTGAGTGAATTCATTGAGCACATAGCGGTGGATGCCCTCGCCGATGGCGGTAAGCAGCACCACGGCCGCGATGCCGATGGCGATGCCGAGTGCGGTGAGAAAGCTGCGCAGCCGCTGCGCGATCACCGAGCCTACTGTCAAGCGGATGAAGTCGCGCGTGATCATGCCTTGGTGTCCACCCCTATCAGCGCCGCGCCAGTGCCTGCACCGGGTCGAGGCGGGCGGCGCGGCGGGCCGGCAACACGCCGAAGGCGAGGCCGGTGCCCAGCGCCACCAGCACGGCGGCGGTGATGGCCCACCAGGGTGCGCCGAAGGGCAGCGCTGGATAGATATGACGCAACACTGCCGTGCTGGCCTGGCCGACGGCGAGGCCGATGGCGGCACCGAGCAGGGAAAGCAGGGCGGCCTCGGTGAGGAACAGGCGCAGAATGTCCTGGGCCGGCGCCCCCAGCGCCTTGAGCAGGCCGATCTCGGTGGTGCGCTGCGCCACCGCCACCAGCATCACGTTCATGATCAGCACCCCGGCCACCACCAGGCTGATGGCGGCGATGCCGGCCACCGTCATGGTCAGCGCACCGAGGATGCGGTCGAAGGTGGCCAACACCGATTCCTGGGTAATCACGGTGACGTCCTCTTCGCCGTCGTGGCGCGCCTTGAGGGTAGCAATCACATAGCGTCGCGCCGGCTCGATGGATTCGCGCGACTGGGCCTCCACCAGGATGCGGAACAGGGAGTTGACGTTGAACAGCGACTGCGCTGCCATCACCGGGATGATGGCGAGGTCGTCGGTGTTCATGCCCAGCGACTGTCCTTGCTCCCGCAACACGCCGATGACGCGAAAGCGCCGATCGCCGATGCGGATGCGTTCGCCCAGGGCCGATTGGCTGCCGAACAGTTCGCGTTTGAGACGGGCGCCGAGCACCACCACCGGCTGCGGGTGGCGGACGTCGCCAGGCGGCAGGAAGCGTCCCTGCCCCATCTGGAAGTGGCGCACCTCATACAGTTCATGGGTGGCGCCCATGATCACGCCGTCGCGTTCACGCCCGCCGTAGGACACGCTGGCGGCACCGACGTTGATGGGCGCCACCAGCCGCACATGGCTGCTGCGCTTGAGCGCCTCGGCGTCATCCAGGGTGAGATCACGCGGTGTCTCCGATACCAGCGGCGGCGCGCCGCCGGTGGTTTCGTTGCGGCCAGGCAGCACGATGAGCAGATGGGTGCCGAGGGAGGAAAACTCGCCTACCACATAGCGGCGCGCGCCCTCGCCCAGGGCGGACAGCACCACCACGGCCGCCACGCCGATGGCCATGGCCAGCAGCATCAGGCCGGAGCGCAGCCGCGCCCCGCGCAGGGCGGTCAGGGCATAGCCGAGGCGGTCGTGGAGATTCATGCCGGCCCGGTGTCCTCGACGATGGCGCCATCCACCATGCGCAGGCGCCGCCGTGCGCGTTGGCCCAGTTCCGGGTCGTGGGTGACCACCAGCAGGGTGATGCCGCGGGCATTGAGCTGCTCGAGGATCTCCACCACCTCATGGCCGGACGCGCGATCCAGGTTGCCGGTGGGTTCGTCGGCCAGCAGCAGCCCCGGTTCGATGATGGTGGCGCGGCCGATGGCGACGCGTTGGCGTTGGCCGCCGGATAACTGCTCGGGCCGGTGATGGGCACGTGTGCTGAGGCCGTAGGAGGCCAGCGTCTGCGTGACGCGGCCGTGCCGCTGCGTTGCCGGCACGCCGGCCAGCACCAGCGGTAACTCGATGTTCTCCGCCGCGGTCAGGCGCGGGATCAGGTGGAAGAACTGGAAGACGAAGCCGATGCGTTCGCGTCGCACCCGGGCCTGCTCCTCGTCGCCGAGGGAGGTGATGTCGCGCTGTTCGAACAGATAACGCCCGGCATTGGGGCGATCGAGCAGGCCGATGATATTGAGCAGGGTGGACTTGCCGGAGCCGGAAGGCCCCATGATGGAAACATATTCACCGCGCTCGATGTGCAGATTGATGTGGCGCAGCGCATGTACCTGCTGCCCGCCCACATCAAAGATGCGTTCGATCCCCTGCAGCCGGATCATCGTGCGCCCCTGGGAGCGCCGCCTTCCAGCACGGCGTGGGCGCCGTCACGCACCCCTTCGCGATCGATGGACGTGACCACCAGATCACCGGCGGCCAGTCCGCCGGTCACTTCGGTGTACTGCCAATTGGCGACCCCGGTTTCGATCTTCCGTTCGCGCAACACGCCGGCATCGAACAGCAACACCCGGCCGCCCTCCAGCAAGGCCTCGGTGGGGATGCGCAATACATCGTCGCGCCGGTGCAGAATGATTTCGGCATCGGCGCTGTAGCCGGCCAGCAGCTGGGCAATGTCCTGCGGATCGTCGAATTCCAGTTCCATCTCCACCGTGCGCGCCTGTTTCTCCACATCCAGCACATAGGGGGCAATCCGCGCCACGTGACCGGCAAACGGGCGGTTGCCGAAGGCATCGAGCAGGATGCGCGCCGGCATGCCGATGGCCACGCGCGGGGCGTCGATTTCGTCGATGGGGGCAACTACATAGAGGCAACTGTTGTCCACCAGATCCACCGCCGGTGGCGTCGGAATGCCGGGGGGCGAGGGGGTGACGAACTCGCCCACCTCGCCGGTGGTTTCGGCCACGATGCCGGCGAAGGGGGCGCGCAGCAGGGTGCGCTCCAGCAGTGCCTCGTTCAGATGAATGCGGTCATTGCTGACACGGGCGCTGGCCCGCGCGGCGGTACAGGCGGCGGCGCGGGCACGGGCCTCGGTATTGGTGCGGTCGCGCTGGTCGTCGGAGACCAGTTTCTGCTGGTGCAGCGCATCGATGCGCTGCGCCTCGCGCCGTGCCACATCGGCCACCAGGCAGGCCTCGTCGGCGCGGGCGATGGCCGCCTGGGCCTCGCTGCGCGCCAGTGCCACCTGGGCCGCCAGATCGTCGTTCCACAGGCGTAGCAGCAGCTGATGGGCCTCCACCCGATCACCCTTGCGCACCAGCAGTTCGGCCACCTGTCCGCCTTGGGGTGGTGCGAGGCGGGCGCGGCGGCAGGCCTTGATCGTGCCCGCCCGGGTGTTGGCCACCGTGGCCTCGACCAGGCCGGCTTGTACCGTGGTTGCCACCACAGACACCGGCTTGGGACGGGCGCCATACCAGGTGAGGCTGGCGATGACGGCAACGAGGGCGGTGAACAGAAGATAACGGCGCAGGCGACGGTTCATGGCGGCTTATGGGGCTGAGGGTTTTGGTGATTATAGGGAATTGGCGTGACAGCGCTGTATCGATGGGCTCGAAATTGCGACGGCCGCTGGCAAAATCGCCGAGTGACAGGTGTATTTGCCGACAATTTACCGATAGTATTATGCGCTAGCGCGCCACTGCGGCGCAGGTCGGCTACAAAACAATGGAGAGGGTGCTTATGGTTCTGCGAGTGTTGGGTGTGATCCTTGGCGTAATGGCGGCGGCACAGGCGGCGGCCGATACACTGGATTTCAATCTGCATAACGATGCCTTGCGCGCGACCTACAGCCGCGCCATCGGTGCCAGCAAGGGCCTGGATCTGGATATGGGCTACCTGTATGCGAAGAATCCGGCTCAGACCGACCATCTGCTGCATGTGGGCCTGCAGGTCTCCGGCCAGAACTGGAGCAAGCAGGGCAACTTCGATATCGGTCTTGGTGGCCGTGTCGTCTATGTCGACACCAAGCCCGGCAACAGTGCCAACATCGCCGTTGGCGGCCATGTGCGTTTCTCGCCGGTCCAGCGTCTCGGTTTCGGCGGTTCACTTTACTACGCGCCGAAGATCACCAGCTTCCTCGACAGTGAAGAATATGTGGAGTGGAATCTGTCCGTGGATTACCAACTGTTGACCAAGGCCTTCGTCTATGTCGGTTATCGCAAGGTGGAAGTCGACATCAAGAACAAGAGCCGCTATGAAGTGGATGACAACCTGCATGTGGGCATGCGCTTGATGTTTTGATGGCAAGGACCGGCGGGGTAGCCGCCGAGAATATTAACCAGGATCAGGGGAATGGATATGAAACTTCGCAACGCTTGGGTGATGGCTTTGGCTCTGTGCAGTGCCGGGGCTTATGCGGCGGATGAACCGGGCAATTGGTATACCGGTCTGACCGCCACCAGTTTCGATTTCGAGCACAAGGGCGGCAGCAGCTACAACACCCATGGCGCTATCGTCCGGGTGGGTTACGATCTGGGCCGCTATCTGTCGGTCGAGGGGCGCCTGGGCGCCGGCGACAAGTCCTCTTGGGACGCCGCGAATGTACGTATGGAGGCGCAGCGGGTGAGCGGTATCTATGCCCGTGCCATCCTGCCGGTGGACCGGGTCAATCTGTATGTCATCGGAGGCTACGCCTCGGTGAAAGCCAAGGCAGAGGAAGCCGGTGTTGGCTCAGTTGACAAGTCATTGGACAGCACCAGCTACGGTGTGGGTATCGAGCTGTCGGTGGGACGCCGTGCCGCAGTGGTGGCCGAATATATGCGCTACCTGAGCGAGAAGAGCTGGGAAGGCGAGAAGTTTGACGTCAATGCCCTAGGCTTTGGTCTTATCTATCATTTCTGATTGTGGTCCCAGAAACGACAAGGGGCGCCGCAGGCGCCCCTTGTCGTTTCTGGGGTGATGTAATCACGCCGCGTTGAGCGCGGCCTCCAGCTCGGCGAAGGTCTGGGCGACCTCGGTGGTTTCGATGGTGATGCCCAGCTGCTTGCTGATCTGCTTGGTGGAAAACATGCCGCGCACGATCTGTCGATCTCCGGCCGTGCGCTCCACCACCAGGGCGTGCTGACGGCCCACCCGTTTCAGGGTCTCGACGATGTCGCCCACGCTGGCACGGGCCACGTCGGGCATGCACAACACATCGAGCTTTTCCTGCGGCGTCATGATGTCACGCACGAAGATGTCCTCACGCTTGCCGCCGACTTCCTGCAGGTACTTCATGGGTTTTTCGCCCAGGACGTCGGTGGCGGTGATGACGCCGAGGATTTCATTGTCACGTCCGGTGACGAACAGCAGGCGGATGCCGGAGGCGATCATGCGCTGGTTGGCGTCTTCCAGGCTGGCGCAGGGACCGATGGTCATGGCGGCCACCTTGGTGAAATCGGTCATGACGTCGGTGGCGGGGCTGTCGGCGGTAACGCGTTCCGGCAGGCGCTGCGGCGGACGCTGATAGCTGGTGCCTGTATCCAGTCGCTTGTAGGGCAGTGCATTGTAGTTCTGGCTCATGTGGGGTCTCCAGTGGTCGCGTGCTGCGGTGTGATGTTTTCTACCCTGTGGAGTTAGAAATAATGCAAAAAACCGGTTTTTTCAATTGAACCAGAACCAAATAAATTTCGTCGGCCATTAGCTGTGTGTATGTCCCTTGGGGACAGAAGACTTGGCGAGGAGGGCACTAACCAGTGTTATCCCTGGTCTGCGCGGCATACGTCCATCCCTGTCCAAGCACCGCTCCCGGCCATCCCTGGGCAAAAAAAAAGGCCGGCATAGAGCCGGCCTTTTTCGCTGCTGCCAAAGGATGGTGTCTTAGACGACGCTTTCCTTCAGGCCCTTCAGCGCGGTCAGCTTGACGGTGTTGCGCGCCGGCTTGGCCTTGACGGTGATCTCTTCGCCGGTGAAGGGGGAGATCATCTTGCGCGCCTTGGTGGCGGGCTTCTTGTGGCGGCGGATCTTCACGCCGACTTCGGGAATGGTGAATTCGCCGGAGCCATTCTTCTTCATGTGGGCCTCAACCATGGCGGCCATGGTGGTGAATACGGCGCCGACATCCTTCTTGGATACGCCGGTGGCTTCGGCGATGGCGGTGATGATCTGGGTCTTGGTCTGCTTGGCGGTGGTCGCCTTCAGCGGGGCGGCGGCGGCCTTGGCCGGAGCGGCTTTCTTCGGTGCAGCCTTAACAGCTTTCTTGGCAGCGGTCTTTTTCTTAACAGCCATCTGTGATCTCCCTTGTTCGATGGTAGAAACAACTCACCGGTGAGTTGTCGTCGGCGAGTGATTTTGAAACGATAATTTGCAAAATACAAGGGAAAAAACTGGCGCAAACCCCCTTTTTTTCCAGTTGCGAGACCTTTTTCCATTTTTGCGCTCCACCTGCGGCAGAGGGAAACTGCTAGGATGCGCTGGCAATGGTCCGCTAAGCGGAGGTGGCGTGGTGTGATTGGGGAAATCAGTGTCGATATTCCGGGGCAGGGACTGCATGACATCACCGGTCAGGTAGCTGATTTGGTGCGGCAATCGGGGGTGCGTGAAGGTTTGTGCACGGTGTTTTTGCAGCACACGTCTGCCAGCCTGCTGATCCAGGAAAACGCCGATCCCGGGGCGCGTCATGATCTGGAGTGCTGGCTCAATCGGCTGGTGCCGGAGCATGACCCGCTCTATACCCATACGCAGGAAGGGCCGGATGATATGCCGTCCCACATCAAGGCGGCATTGACGGCGGTGAGCCTGGCCATCCCGGTGATGGATGGCCGTCTCGCGCTGGGGACCTGGCAGGGTATTTATCTGTGGGAACACCGGCGGCAGCGGGGACGTCGCCGCTGCGTGGTACATATCGGCACCTGAGAGGAATGGTTGGATGGTGGACGTGATCTTGCAGGCGGCCGCACTCATCGTGTGCGGCGTGTTGTGGCGGCTGCTGACGCCTCTCGGTCTGGAGGCGGAGCAGGTGCGGCGCAGCCTGACTGGCGTGGTGTATGTGTTGCTGCTGCCGGCCCTGGTTCTGTTGGTGTTGTGGCAGGCGCCGCTGGGCCTCGATTCGGTGCGGATCGCCCTGTCCGCGGCCGTTGCCGTGGGCTTCGGTCTGCTGGCCGCCTGGCTGTGGTTTCGCCGCGGTGCCCAGCCCAACCGGGTGGTGGGGGCGCTGCTGCTGGCAGCGGCCTTCCCCAATGCCACCTATCTCGGCCTGCCGGTACTGGAAGCCACGTTCGGCCCTTGGGCGCGCAGTGTGGCCATCCAGTATGACCTGCTGGCCTGCACGCCCCTGCTGCTGTCCGTCGGAATTTCATTGGCGGCCTGGTATGGCGGCGGCGGACAAAAGGAACACCCCTTACGGGCCCTGCTCAAGGTGCCGCCGCTGTGGGCGGCGCTGGCCGGTATCGGTCTCAATCTGGCGCAGGTGCCGCTGCCGGCCATCATGGGGTCCTGGCTGGACATGCTCGGCTCCGGCGTGGTGCCGTTGATGCTGTTTTCCCTCGGCCTCGGCTTGCGCTGGGCTGGAACCTGGCGCCACCAGATCCCGCTGGTGCTGCCGGTGGCGGCAATCCAGTTGCTGCTGACTCCGTTGCTGATCTGGGGGCTGGCAGCGGCCATCGGTCTGCAAGGGCAGTTGCTGGCCGCCGTGGTGCTGGAGGCGGCGATGCCCAGTATGGTGCTCGGTATCGTGCTGTGCGATCGCTACAATCTGGATACCAGTCTGTACGCCATGGCGGTGACCGTGACTACGGCATTGAGCATGCTGACCCTGCCGCTGTGGTTCGCCTGGCTGGTCTGATGCGGGTGACAGGCAGCGGCCTAAGCCCGTATCATTGGGCCGGAGCGGTCGACAATAACGACAAAGGAATGAGGAGATGCGACAGGCACTCTTTCTACTATTGATGTTTGCCCTGGCGCCGGTGCTGGCGGAGACCGTCTATATTAGTGACGTTCTGCGCGTGGGCGTGCGCGCCGCGCCGAATTCGACCGATGTGCCCATCACCGTAGTTACGTCCGGCGCGGAATTGACCGTACTGGAGCGCCAGTCCGGCCATATGCGCGTGCGCACCACGGGCGGCGTGGAGGGCTGGATCAGTGATGTTTACGCCACCAGCGAGGTGCCGGCGCGGCTGCGCCTGGAGCGGCTGGAGCAGGAGCGCGAACGCCTGAAGAAGGAGTTGGAGCAGTTGCGCAGCAGCGCCGGCGCAAGCGGTGAACAGGCCGCCGAGCAGGCCGCACGCATTGCCGCACTGCAGGAAGAAAATGCCCAGTTGCAGTCCCGTGCGGCGGAGTTGGCGGCGCAGTTGCAGGCAAAAGAGGGCGGTTATGCCTGGATTTTCTACACCCTCGCCCTGATCGCGTTGTTCTTCCTTGGCGTCTATCTGGGTGTGCGCTGGGACAAGGAGCGTGTCGCACAGCGCTTTGGTGGTCTTGAGCTCTGACTCACGCCGTGCAAAATACCGTGGCACCGTGACCGCCGGCCCCCTTGATGTGATTGCGGTAAAGCTCCGCAAACTCTGCCACCACCGAGTCCCGCACCGCCGGTCGCTGCAGTAGCTGCTGCGACCATTCACTTACCTTCGGCAATCCAGCCAACAGCCCCAACGGGTGCCACTGTTCCAGCAGTTGCAGGCGCATGAAGAACGGTGCGAAGGCGGCATCCACCAGGGCGAAGTCCGTTCCATTGAACAGTGGGCCGCTGATCTGCTGTTCCAGCTGGGTCAGCCGCATGCGCAGTTCATCGCGCTGGGCCGTGAACGCGGCGACATCCTTGGCCGCCATGGCCAGGGTGTATTGGCCGCCGAGCAGGCCGGAGGCAAATTCGATCCAAGCACGGTTATGTGCCTTGCGCAGCGGGTCGGCCGGGTGCAGCGAGGGCGGGTTGACCTCGTCCAGGTACTCCATGATCACTGCCGACTCGAACAGCACCGTAGCCCCTACCTTGAGCAGCGGCACCTTGCCCAGCGGAGAAATGGCCTGGAACCACTCCGGTGGTTCCTTCAGGTTGATGTAGGTGATGTCGAAGGGCACGCCCTTTTCCAGCAGCACGATCACCGAGCGCTGTACGAAGGGGCACAGTTTGAAGCTGACGAGTTCAGGTTTCATTTTCAGTTATCCCGGTGGCCAGGCGAAGTTGCGACCGGCGAGCAGATGCAGATGGAGGTGGAATACGGTCTGCCCGGCGGCAGCGTTGGTGTTCATCACCAGGCGGTAGCCGTCCTCGGCAAAACCCAGTTCGGCAGCGAGCTTGCGCGCCGCGAGGAACTGGCGGCCCACCACGGCGGCATCGGCCTCGCCCAGGTCGTTGACGGTGGCGATGTGGCGGCGCGGGATGATCAGGATGTGGGTCGGCGCCTGCGGGTTGAGGTCGCGGAAGGCTACCACATGTTCGTCCTGGTGGACGATGGTGGCGGGGATCTCGCCGGCGGCGATCTTGCAGAAGATGCAGTTCATGGTTGCTCCTGAATGTTCGTTTGAGGAAGCTCGGAATAAGTTCAGAGCTTCCGCGAATCGAAAATCACATTTTTCAATTCGCGCGGGCTGAGACGTCCAGGATGGACTTGTTCAGACCTTTTTGTTGGTGTAACCCAATGCGGCACCGGGATCAAGCCGGATGTGCCCACCGCGCGCCGCCCTGCTATCCTATGGCTCCTTTTCCTCCCCGTGTTTCCCCATGAGCAAATCCATCCCCAAAGTAGGTTTTGTCAGTCTCGGTTGCCCCAAGGCGACGGTGGATTCCGAGCGCATTCTCACCCACCTGCGCGCCGAGGGTTACCGCATCGTGCCTACCTACGACGATGCCGATCTGGTGGTGGTGAACACCTGTGGTTTCATCGATGCGGCGGTGGAGGAGTCGCTCGACACCATCGGCGAGGCCCTGGCGGAGAACGGCCGGGTGATCGTCACCGGCTGTCTCGGCGCCAAGGAGGATGTCATACGCAGCGCGCACCCGCAGGTGCTGGCGGTGACCGGGCCGGACTCCCTGGCCGAGGTGATGGCGGCGGTTCACAGCGTGCTGCCGCCGCACCACGACCCCTACACCGACCTGGTGCCGCCCGGCGGCATCAAGCTGACGCCGCGCCACTATGCGTATATCAAGATCGCCGAGGGCTGCAATCAGCGCTGCACCTTCTGCATCATCCCGTCGATGCGCGGCGATTTGTTGAGTCGGCCGGCCGGAGAAATCCTGGAGGAGGCGGAAAAACTGGTGGGCGCCGGCGTGAAGGAGTTGCTCATCGTGGCACAGGACACCGCCGCCTACGGCGTCGACCTCAAGTACCGCACGGCGTTCTGGCACGGCAAACCGGTGAAGAGCCGCATCACCGAGCTGGCGCGCAACCTCGGCTCGCTGGGCGCCTGGGTGCGTCTGCACTACGTGTACCCTTATCCACACGTGGACGAGCTGGTGCAGCTGATGGCCGAGGGCGTGATCCTGCCCTATCTCGACGTGCCCTTGCAGCACGCCAGCCCGACCATCCTCAAGGCCATGCGCCGACCCGGCAACATCGAGAACACCCTGCAGCGCATTGCGCAGTGGCGCGCCGCCTGCCCCGACCTCACCCTGCGCTCCACCTTCATCGTCGGCTTTCCCGGCGAGACGGAAGATGACTTCGAGCAGTTGCTCGCCTTCATCGAAGAGGCGCGGCTGGATCGTGTCGGCGCCTTCGCCTACTCGCCGGTGGAGGGCGCCCCGGCCAATGCCCTGGCCAACCCGGTGCCGGAAGACCTCAAGGAAGAGCGGCTGGAGCGCTTCATGGAGTTGCAGGCGGCGATCAGTGCCGACAAGTTGCAGGATAAGGTGGGGCGTACCCTGACGGTACTGGTGGACGAGGTGGGGGAAGACGAGGCCTATGGCCGTTCCAGCGCCGATGCGCCGGAGATCGACGGCATGGTGATCATCGAGAATGGCGCCGATCTGCAGGCCGGACAGTTCGTCGAGGTGGAGATCACCGCCGCCGGCGAGCACGACCTGTTCGGCGAGGTAGTGGCGAGGTAAGCCATCGCACCGCCAACACCTGCCGCGAAGACGTGGCAGGTGTTGGCGTCGTCAGCGCCAATCGCTCCAGCTCTGGCGCTTGCGCAGCTTGGGCAGGATCAGGCCGAGCAGCAGGCCGCCGAACAGCACGCCGGCGCCGGCCAGGAACCAGTCGCGGTTGGCGCGATCGCGCAGGGCGGTGTTTTCCTCGCCCAGCATGCGCGCGTTGAGTTCCAGTTCCTGCAGGCGCTGACGCATTTCCTGATTCTGCTTTTCCAGTTCCATCGGCCGCGCAGCGACGGTTTTCAGCCGCTCCAGTTCGGCCTGCAATTTCTCCGCTGTGCCGCTCATCTGCTTGTGTTCGCCTTCCACGGCGCGCTTTTCGTTGCGTAGCGCCGCCAGGTCTTTCTTGAGTTGCTGATTCTCCGTCTCGAAGCGTGCCAGCCGTTGCTCGGCCTGAGTCAGGCGATCCCGGGCGATGGGCTGCGGCGTGAGGTATTGGGTCAGCACCCAGCCCTCGGTACCGTCGGCGGTGCGGACGCGGGCGTACTTGTCCTCGCGTTCCAGTATTTCCAGGGCGGTACCGGAGGTGAGGGTGCGCAGGATTTGGTAGGCATTGCCCTGGCCGGTGCGCAGGGTGATGGTCAGGGTGTCATCGACGTAATTGGTTTCGGCCATGGCGGCCGTCGCAACGGCGAACATCAGCGCGAACAGGATGTGTCTCATGGCGTGCAGTCCTTGTTAGTAAAACCTGCGTATTGTTTGCAACGCCGTCGACACGGACAGTGTCGACAGTCACAGTTCCACTGTCTCGGCACGGCGCCTGGCGCCGGGCCGGACGGAGGCATGTGTACCATGTTTTGGCGGCAGGCGCATCCCTGCCACGGCTGGCTACTGCGGCGGAGGCAGGGCGGCAGCCAGCGCTGCCGGGAGGTCGCGGCTGGGATGGCCGATGTGATAGCCCTGGGCGTAGGGGATGCCGGCCTGGCGGATGGAGGACAGCACTTCCTCGTTTTCCACGAACTCGGCCAGGGCCTGGATGCCCAGTTGCTGGGCCAGGTCGGCGATGCTGTGGACGAAGGCGCGGTCGCGCGGGTCGTTGATCATGTTGACGATGAAGTCACCCTCGATCTTCACGTAGTCGATGGGGAATCGCTTCAGGTAATGGAAAGAGGAGAAGCCGGAGCCGAAGTCGTCGATGGCGAGGCCGAAGCCCTCCAGCTTGAGGTCGTTGACGAAGTGCTCCAGCAGGGTGATGTTCTTCACCGTGTCACGCTCGGTGATCTCGAACACCACCTGGCCCGGGTCGATTTGATAGGTGGTGGTGAGGCGCTTCACCTCGGGGATGAATTCGTTCAGCACCAGGGCGCGGGGCGACAAGTTGACGAAGATCTTGCCATCGTAACCGGTGTCGCGCACCTGCTCGAAGGCCTTTTCCATCACCACGTAGTCCAGCTTGTGGATCAGGCCGGTCTTTTCCGCGATCTCGATGAATTCGTGCGCGCCCAGCACCTGGGCGCCTTCGAGGTGGATGCGCGACAGTACTTCCACCGCAACGACGCGATTGCTGGCCACCTCGAGGATGGGCTGGAAGTATGGCACCACGCGCTTTTCGCTGATGGCGTTGGCGATGATCAGGCTCTTCTCGCCGATGCTGCGGAATACCTCGACCACGTCCTCCTCGGTGGGGAAGCCGATGCGGTTTTTGCCGCCGGTCTTGGCCTTGTACATCATGTTGTCGGCGAACAGGAACAGATCCTTGGGGTCCTTGGCATGCTCGGGGTAGACCGCGATGCCGACGGAGACCGTGGCGTGCACCGCGGCCAGATCGGGTGACTCCAGGCTGAGTTTGGCGCTGCTCTCCAGGATGCGTTCACTGACGGCATAAGCCTGTTCCGCGCCGCTCTCCGGCAGGATCACCACGAATTCGTCGCCGCCATAGCGCGCCAGTACGTCACCGTTGCGCAGGGCGCCGTGGATGCAGTTGGCGAAGGATTGCAGGAAGCGATCACCAAAGGTATGGCCGTAGCTGTCGTTGATGGCCTTGAAGTTGTCCAGGTCGATGACCAGCACGGCGAAGGGGTAGTTGTGACGCTCGGCGCGGTTCACTTCATAACCGAGCATCTCCCAGAACAGGCGCTGGTTGTACAGATTGGTGAGCGGGTCGCGGGTGGCGTAGAACTCCAGGTCCTTGGTGTATTTGTAGATGGCCTTTACCGAGCCGACCACATTGAGCAGGGTGGAGAGAATGCTCTCGATGACCAGCATGCGCATCTCATCGCGCTTGAGCGCCGCATGTACGCCGATGCCGACGATGCCACCGATCTTCGGCGTATCCACCAGCAGGGACTTGGTCTGCAGCTCGATGTCGGCGTGGTCCAGCACGATCTCCGGGCCATCCGCCTGGGCAATGTTGTGATTGATGGTCACGGCGCTGATGTCGCTAAAGTGGGCGCTGCCGGCGAGGATGCGGCGTACCGACTCTTCCAGCATGGCCCGGGTGGTGATGGAGGGTGGGCGGATCCAGAAGATCTCCAGGTCGAACAGCTCGTCGTCCACCTTGAAGATGGAGAACAGGGTGTAGGCGTCGATGACCTTGTTGATGTCCACCATCAGATAGCCGACATACTCGCGCCAGTCGCGTACCACCTCGGAGGTGATGACGAATTTTTCCAGCAGGCGGATCTCGAATTCCAACAGCTCCTTGTCCACGGCCACCGCGCGCAGCTTGCCCGCCAGTTCCTCCACCTTGGCGAACAGGGTGTTCAGTTCGTTGAAGCCGAGGTCGATGTGATGCAGTTCGAGATGGGTCAGGTCGGACACCTTGTTGACGGTGTCGATGTTGCCCTGCAGTACGTTGAGCGAATCATTGATGCGGTGGTTGAGGAACAGCGCTACGCCGAGAGCGACGAGAAAGGGCAGCGGCGCGATGAGCAGCAACGGCAGCAGCAGGTCTGACTTGGCCTTGGCCACCAGCGGGGCCAGTTCCTGCTGCACCGTGATGACGCCGAGCACGTCGCCCGCCTGGGCGTTGCTGTGGCAGCGCAGGCACTCGGCGCGGGCGATGAGCGGCCGGCTGTTGCGGACGCCGCCGGCCACCTCTTCGGTCTGCGGCCGCGCCAGGTGCAGGGTTGCTTCCACCAGGGCGTCGATGGGCGGTTGGGCTATGGGACCGAAGCGTTCGCTTACCACATCACTGCGGTAGATGGTGATCTGATAAGGCGCCCCTTTGGCAGAGGCCTGGATTTCGGCAATGAACTCTTCCAGCTGTTCGCGGGTCCAGCCGCGGCGCATGATCTGGTACATGGCGTTGAAGGTGCCCTGGGCCACGGTGTCGGCGAGGGCGGCGGCGCTTTCGTTCACGGCACGGTCATACACCCGTGCGGTGGCCAGGTACATGCCGAGAAACAGCACCAGCGACACGAGCAAAGCTGCGCTCAAAATGAACGCCTTGATGGTCTTGAAAGGCGACATCACAACCCCTGCGTAATTGGTGGTCTGTATTTTTTGTTGTTATTGCTCGCGCCCCAGACCGAGGCCCTGGTGCTGACGCGATTCTTTCACAATCTGTGTGAGATTACGACATTCCAGGGCGCACCCTAACACAGGGGGGGTGCCTACCGGTTGACCTGCATCAAACCAGCGCGGCAAGCAGGGCCTCCAGGGTGTGCAGCGGTGGATGGCACTGTTGACCTTGGCAGAGCTGGGCCTGTGGCGCCGCTGTCGACGGTGGCGCAGCGCTAGGCAGACCATGGGCGTCGGGCGGCACCGCAACGACAAAGTGCCGCGGCCGGTACTCCTGCATCAGGCGCTCCTGCCAGGGCCGCACCAGCGCCGGATCGCCACGCAGCAGCACCAGGGCCGGCGGCTGCAACAGGTCTTCCAGCGCCAGCAGCAGGCTGGCATGGGCATAGGGCGCCTCCTGCACGGCACGCCAGGCGCCGCGCACGGTGTTTTCGGCGGCACTGAGATATTCCAGTGATCCGGTGAGATGACCGAGACGGCCCAGGGCCTGGGCGGCGCTGCCGTTGCCGGCCGGTATGGCCTCGTCGGCCAGGGGCTTGGGGCGCAGGATCAGCGTTTCGTGATCGTCGGCGGTGTAGAAGAAGCCGCCGTGGGCCTCATCCTCGAAGTGGTGCAGCAGGGCGTCGGCCAGGGTGCGGGACAGGGCGAGGTCGGCGTCGCACCAGCGCGCCTGCAACAATTCCAGCAGACCGTCGAGCAGGAAGGCGTAATCGTCGAGTACGGCCATATGGCGGGCCTGACCATCTTTCCAGCTGGCAGCGAGGCGGCCGCCGGCAAGCATCTTTTCCCGTATGAAGTCGGCGGCGCGCTGCGCTGCGGCGACGAAGTCGCTGCGGCCGAGGCGGCGCCCGGCGCTGGCCAGTCCCTTGATCATCAGGCCGTTCCAGGCGGCCAGGATTTTGTCGTCACGGCCCGGCGCCGGACGCAGGTGCCGGGCTGTGTATAGGCGCTGCCGTGCGCTGGCCAGCCGCTCGGCGGCCTCCTGTTCGGTAAGCCCCAGCGTGCGGGCGATCGCGGCCAGCGGCTGGTGTACACGCAGATGCCAGCGGCCCTTGAAGTTGGCGGGGCGGTCGAGGCCGTAGTGGGGGGCCACAACGGCGTATTCCTCCGCCGGCAGCAGGGCGTGCACCGCGGCGGCGTCCCAGACATAGAAGCGGCCTTCCTCGCCCTCGCTGTCGGCATCCAGGGTGGCGTAGAAGCCGCCGTCCGGGTGCTGCATCTCGCGCAGCGCCCAGTCGCCGATGGCCTGCGCCACGGTGCGGAATTCGTCGTCACCGCTCACCTGCCAGGCGTCGGTGTAGAGGCCGAGCAGCGGGCCGTTGTCGTACAGCATCTTTTCGAAATGGGGGATGTCCCAGCGCTCGTCCACGCTGTAGCGGAAGAAGCCGCCGCCGAGCTGGTCATGGAGGCCGCCGCGGGCCATGGCGCGCAGGGTGTCGAGGGCGATGGCCTGTCCTGCGGCATCGCCGCAGCGCAGCAGCAGCTCCAGGTTGCCGGGATGGGGGAACTTGGGTGCGGCGCCGAAGCCATGGTGGAGGCTGTCGTGGCTGGCGGCCAGCTGGGCCAACGCCTCGTGGATGGGGCCGTTGCCCAGGCGGCCAGCCAGTTCACCGGCGGGATTGGTCTGGGCCAGGGCGGCGAGGAGGGCGCTGTTCTGCTCCTGCAGCAGGTCGCGTTTGTCGCGGTAGGCCGCGCTGATGTGCAGCAGCAGATCGGGCAGGGCGGGCAGGCCGTGGCGCGGCGCGGGGGGGAAGTAGGTGCCGGCGAAGAAGGGAACCTGGTCGGGGTCGAGGAATACGGTGAGCGGCCAGCCGCCGCCACGGCCGGCGAGGAGCTGGTGGGCGGTCTGGTAGATGCGGTCCAGGTCGGGCCGCTCCTCGCGGTCCACCTTGATGTTGATGAAGTGCTCGTTCATCACCCGGGCGATGGCCGGGTCCTCGAAGCATTCGTGGGCCATCACGTGACACCAGTGGCAGGCGGAGTAGCCGATGGACAGCAGGATCGGCTTGTCCTCGGCCCGGGCCCGGGCCAGCGCCTCCGCCCCCCAGGGATACCAGTCCACGGGATTGTGGGCGTGTTGCAGCAGGTAGGGGCTGGATTCGTGGCTCAGACGGTTCATGGGCGCGGTTATGGCTGACTCTATTGGTCGACTATAGCGCAACCGCCGCATCGTGAGCCCGAATTTGCGATAATGCCGGCCCGTCTCCCTGCTGGTGCTGTCCATGGAACTTGCCCCACTGCTGTTGAAGAAAAATGAAGAACGCCGTCTGCGCCAGGGCCATCTGTGGGTGTACAGCAACGAGGTGAACGTGGAGCGCACCCCGCTCACTGCCTTCGCCCCCGGCCAGCCGGTACAAATCCTGGCCAACGACGGCAAGCCGCTGGGCTGCGGCTATGTGAACCCTCACTCGCTCATTTGCGCGCGGCTGGTCAGCCGCGAACCGGACCAGGTGCTGGACCGCTCCCTGCTGGTGCACCGCCTCAACATCGCCCTGGCCCTGCGCGAGCGTCTGTATGCCCAGCCTTACTACCGTCTGGTCTACGGCGAGAGCGACAGCCTGCCGGGTCTGGTGGTGGACCGTTTCGGCGACGTGCTGTCGGTGCAGATCACTACCGCTGGCATGGAGGTGCTGAAGGAGGATGTGGTGGCGGCGTTGGAGAAGGTGGTGAAGCCGCAGGCGATCCTGCTGCGCAACGACAGCTCCAGCCGGGCTCCGGAGGGACTCGGCAGCTATGTGGAAACGGCCCTGGGCGAGGTGCCGGAGACGGTGGCGGTGGAGGAGAACGGCGTGCGCTACGCGGCGCCGCTGCGCACCGGCCAGAAGACCGGCTGGTTCTACGACCATCGCGAGAATCGCGCCCGTATGCAGCGCTACGCGCGCGGGGCGCGGGTACTGGACGTATTCAGTTACATCGGCGGCTGGGGCATCGCCGCGGCGGCGGCCGGCGCGGCGCAGGTGACCTGCATCGACGCCTCCGGCCCGGCGCTGGATCAGGTGCAGCACAATGCGGCGCTGAACGGCGTGGCGGACAAGGTGGATGCCATCGAGGGCGATGCCTTCGAGGCGCTGAAGGCACTGCGTGCCGACAAGGAGCGTTTCGATGTGGTGATTGTCGATCCGCCGGCCTTCATCAAACGCAAGAAGGACGCCAAGGAGGGCATCCAGGCCTACCGCCGCATCAACCAGGCGGCGCTGCAACTGCTCGGCAAGGACGGCATCCTCGTCGCTGCCTCCTGCTCGTTCCATCTGCAGCGCGAGGTGTTCCTCGATCTGCTGCACCAGAGCGCCCGTCACCTCGACCGGCAGATGCAGATCCTGGAGCAGGGGCACCAGGGACCGGATCATCCGGTGCACCCGGCGATCCCCGAGACCGAGTACATCAAGTGCTTTACCGCGCGTTCGGTGATGCTGTGATGGTTCAAGGCTGACGTCGCTGCCCGCGCCTTGCACCGTGAACATGGAACCTTGACCCCACAACGGAAATTTCTCTGATGCTGACCTATCCCGATATCGACCCTGTCGCCATCAGCCTTGGCCCGCTCAAGGTGCACTGGTATGGCCTGATGTATCTGATCGGCTTCGTCGGCGGCTGGTGGCTGGGACGGCTGCGGGCGCGGCGTCCCGGCGCGTTGATGACGCCGGCGCAGGTGGACGATTTCGTGTTCTATGTCGCCCTCGGCGTGGTGCTGGGCGGGCGTATCGGCTACGTGCTGTTCTACAACTTCTCCGCCTTCCTCGCCGACCCGCTGTTGCTGTTCAAGGTGTGGCAGGGCGGCATGTCCTTCCACGGTGGCCTGCTCGGCGTGCTGACGGCGCTGTGGCTGTTCGCGCGCAAGCTCAAGCTGCGTTATTTCGCCGTGGTGGATTTCGTTGCGCCGCTAGTCACCATCGGTCTTGGCGCCGGGCGCATCGGCAACTTCATCAACGGCGAGCTGTGGGGCAAGGTGAGCGATGTGCCCTGGGCCATGGTATTTCCCGGCGCCGGCCCGTTGCCGCGCCATCCCACGCAGTTGTACGAATTTCTGCTGGAGGGTGTGTTGCTGTTCGTCATCCTCTGGCTGTACTCCAGCCGGCCGCGGCCGGTGATGGCGGTATCCGGTCTATTCGCCCTCTGTTATGCGACGTTCCGGTTCCTGGTGGAGTTCGTGCGCGAGCCGGATGCCCACCTCGGCTATCTGGCCTTCGGCTGGCTGACCATGGGGCAACTGCTGTCGCTGCCGCTGCTGGCGGTGGGCGTGGTATTGATGATTCTGGCGGCAAAAAGGGGGAAGGCATGAAGCAGTATCTGGAATTGATGCGCCATGTGCTGGAGCACGGCACGCGCAAGGAAGATCGCACCGGCACCGGCACGGTGAGCGTATTCGGCCATCAGATGCGCTTCAACCTGGCCGAGGGCTTCCCGGTGGTCACCACCAAGAAGCTGCACCTGCGGTCGATTATTCACGAGCTGCTGTGGTTCCTGCGCGGCGACACCAACATTCAGTACCTCAAGGACAACGGCGTGTCCATCTGGGACGAATGGGCCGATCCCAACGGCGAGCTGGGCCCGGTGTATGGTTACCAATGGCGTTCCTGGCCGACGCCGGGCGGCGGCCATATCGATCAGATCAGCCAGGTGATCGACCAGATCAGGAAGACGCCGGATTCGCGCCGCCTCATCGTCTCCGCCTGGAACGTGGCCGAGATCGACAAGATGGCGCTGCCGCCGTGCCACGCCTTCTTCCAGTTCTATGTGGCCGACGGCAAGCTGTCCTGCCAGCTCTATCAGCGCAGCGCCGACATCTTCCTCGGCGTGCCGTTCAACATTGCTTCCTATGCACTGCTCACGATGATGGTGGCGCAGGTCACCGGCCTGAAACCGGGCGACTTCGTGCACACCCTGGGCGATGCCCATCTCTATCTGAATCATCTGGAACAGGCGCAGCTGCAACTGTCGCGCGAGCCCCACCCGCTGCCGCAGATGAAGATCAACCCGGCGGTGCAGTCCATCTTCGATTTCCGCTACGAGGATTTCGAGCTGGTGGGTTATGAGCACCATCCGCACATCAAGGCGCCTGTCGCCGTATAGTGGCCGGGCGTTTCGCGTTTATGGTTTCGAGCTTCACAAGGGGATAGTGCAGATGGTGAGTGCAGTGCAAGATGTAGCGATGGAGCCGAAGCTCGAAACTCAAAACCCGAAACCGATGATTTCCATCATCGTCGCCCTGGCGGAGAACCGCGTCATCGGCATCGAAAATCGCCTGCCCTGGCATCTGCCCGGCGATATGAAATGGTTCCGCCGCCATACTTTGGGCAAGCCCATCGTGATGGGGCGCAAGACCTTCGAATCCCTGGGCCGTCCCCTGCCGGAGCGGCACAACATCGTGATCACCGGCGATGCGACCTATCAGGCGGCCGGTGCCACGGTGGTGCATTCCATCGACGAGGCCATGCGTGCGGCCGGTGATGTGCCGGAGGTGATGATCATCGGTGGCGAATCGTTCTACCGCCAGATGTTGCCGCAGGCGCATCGCCTGATCCTCACCCTGGTGCATGCGGATGTACCGGGGGACGCCTGGTTCCCGGAGTTCGACTGGAATGACTGGCGCGAAGTGGAGCGCGGCGATCACCCGGCTGATGACAGCAATCCCTATGCGTTCAGCTTCTTGATCCTTGAGCGGCGGGAGCCGGCAGCGTGACCACACACAAGACCTATCAGCTGCAACGCCGCATCTTGGCCTTTGCCATGCTGGGCATCCTGCTCACCGGCCTGGTGGTGGGGCTGGCCACCGGCGTGCCGCTGTATTTGCAGGGCCGCCAGCACGGCGAGGAGGCGCTGCAATCGCAGGTACATGGCCAGACGCAGGCCATTGGCCAGTATTTTCACAAGCTGGCCGACGTGGCCATGCAGCTCACCAGCCGCAGCGTGATCCGTGACCGGCTGGAACAGTACAACCGCGGCGAGGTATCGCGCGAGGAACTGGTGGCCTTCAGCACGCCGCGGCTGCAGGACGCCCTGGGGCAATCCGCTGACGTGGCCGGTCTGGTGCGCCTGGATGCCGCCGGTCGTCCGGCGGTAACGCTGGGTTTGCTGCCGCCCCAGGAGAGTCTGCCGGTGCCGCCGGAAAGTGCCGCTCTGCCGCTGGTGCGTGGGCCGGTGCTTATCGCGGGCCATCCCCATCTGCTCATCGGCGCGCCGATCATCAATCGGCAGATGCAGCGGGTCGGCACCGATGTGGTGGTGTTTCGCCTGGACGGCCTGCTCAAGCTGTTGGGTGACCAGGCCGCCTTCGGCATGCCGGCGCGGCAGTATCTGGGCAACCTGCCGCAGCAACTGTTGGTGACTACCGACGCCCTGGCCACGGAACTCACCCTGCTGCCGGCCGAGGGCCGTCTGTTGCAAGTCCTGCAACGCGCCGTTGGCGGGCTGACCGGTATCCTGCAGCCCGAGGCGGGTGAGCGGGTTCTGTTTTACGAGCCCATTCCCGACAGCAAGGACTGGGCGTTGACAGTGGCCGTGCGGGTGGAAGATTTGTACCTGCCGGTACAGAAACAGCTCCTGTTGCCGGCGCTGACCATACTGTTGATGGTGCTCTCGGGTGTGACGATCACGGCCTGGCTGATCCGCCCCCTGGGGAGCGAGGTGGTGAACACCTCCCGCGCCCTGGCCGAAAGCGAGCAGCGCCTGCGCACACTGATCAACGCCACACCCGACATCATCTGCTTCAAGGATGCCGAGGGCCGCTGGCTGGAGGCGAATCAGGCCGATCTGGAGTTGTTCAGCCTGGTGGGCGTGGACTATCAGGGCAAGACCGATGCGCAACTGGCCGAGTTCACCGCGCCCCTCTATCGCGAGGCGTTTCTCGCCTGCGAGGCCAGCGATGAGGCCGCCTGGCGCGCTGGCGCCGTTACGCGCGGCGAGGAGGCCATCCCGACGCTGCACGGCGAGACGCGCATCTATGACGTGATCAAGGTGCCGGTGTTCGGCGCCAATGGCGGCCGCAAGGGCCTGGTGGTGCTGGGGCGTGATGTGACGGAACGGCGCCGTGCCGAATTGGCCTTGCAGCAGTCGGCCCAGGAGTGGTCCTACGCCATGGACTTCTTCGAGGATGCGGTGTACCTGCTCGATCTGAATGACCGCGTGCTGCGCGCCAACCGCGCCTTCTATCGCCTGTTCGGTCTGACGCCGGAGCAGGTGCTCGGACATGACATCGGCCTGGTGATGCACCCGCACGGTGAACAGGACGAATGCCCGGTATGCCGCGCACGGCGCTTGCGCGAGGATGCCTACGTCACCATGGACGCCGACGACCCGAGCAATCCGGTCGGGCGCCCCATCGAGGTGTCGATCCGCATCATCCGCGACGATCATGAACAGCCCATCGGCATGCTGGTGGGCACCAAGGATCTGACCCGCGCGCGCCAGACCGAGGAGCAGCTACGCCTCGCCGCCAGCGTGTTCGAAGGCAGTCAGGAGGGCATCATGATCCTCGGTGCCGATCACCGTGTGGTCGATGTCAACCAGGCCTTCAGCACCATCACCGGGTATGGCGCCGATGTTGTCGCCGGCCATCTGCTGCGCGATCTGCTCAGTGCCGAACAGTTCGATGCACAGGCCTGCGAGCAGTTGTGGGCGCGGGTGGACGAGGACGGCAGCTGGCAGGGAGAGGTGTGGTATCGCCGCAGCGATGGTGAGATATTCCCCGCCTGGCAGAATCTCAGTGTGGTGAAGAACGCCCAGGGCGAACCCATGCGCTACATCGGCGTGTTCACCGATATTTCGGAAAAGAAGGCATCCGAAGAGCGCATCCATCACCTGGCCCATTATGACCTGCTGACGGACCTGCCCAACCGTGTCCTGCTGCAGGATCGCTTGCAGACGGCGCTGGATCGCATGCGCCGTGGCGGCAAACAGCTGGCGGTGCTGTTCCTCGATCTGGATCGGTTCAAGAACGTCAACGACAGTCTGGGCCATCCGGTGGGTGATCGCCTGTTGCAAGTCGTGGCCCATCGCCTCAATGCCGTGGTGCGCGATCAGGACACGGTGGCGCGTCTGGGCGGTGACGAGTTCCTGCTGATCCTGGAGGACATGCGTGATCCGCAACATGCCGGTGTGGTGGCGCGCAAGGTGCTGGAGACCCTGAGCGAACCGGTGCGGGTGGAGCAGCACGACATCTACATCGGCGCCAGTATCGGCATCAGTGTGTTTCCCGGTGACGGGGCCGATGCCGACGTATTGATCAAGAATGCCGATACTGCCATGTATCGGGCCAAGGAAGTGGGGCGCAACAATTACCAGTTCTATACCCCGGAGCTGACCCGCCTCAGTCTCGAGCGCTTCGAGCTGGAGCGTGGGCTGCGTCTGGCGCTGGAGCGCGATGAACTGCTATTGCATTACCAGCCGCAGGCCAGTGTCGACGGGACGCATTGTGTCGGCGCCGAGGCCCTGGTGCGTTGGCAGCATCCGACCATGGGATTGGTGTCACCCGATCGCTTTATCCCCCTGGCGGAGGAGACCGGCCTGATTCAGGCCCTGGGGCGTTGGGTATTGCGCGCCGCCTGCAGGCAGGCGCGGCGCTGGCACGACACGGGCAGGTCGTTGCGTATTGCGGTGAATCTGTCGGGGCAGCAGATAGTGCATGGTGATATCGTGGCCACGGTGAGCGAAGTGCTGGCGGAAACCGGGCTGGAGCCGCAGTGGCTGGAGCTGGAGATCACTGAAGGTTTTGTGCTGAGCCACGCCGAGGCCGGCGTGCGCACACTGGAGCGGCTCAAGGCGTTGGGCATCAGCCTGGCGATCGATGATTTCGGTACCGGTTACTCGTCCCTCAGTTACCTCAAGCGTCTGCCGGTGGATCGCCTCAAGATCGACCGCTCCTTCGTGCAGGGTGTGCCCGGCGACCGCGATGACGCCGCCATCGTCACCACCATCATCGCCATGGCGCGCAGCCTGCACCTGGAGGTCATCGCCGAGGGGGTGGAGGAGGCGTCACAATTGGCCTTCCTGCGCGCGCAGGGCTGTGATGAGTACCAGGGCTATCTGCTTGGACGCCCCATGCCCCTCCCCGACTTTGAACGATTCGTCGGGAACGAATCGTCGCTTTAGCCCTGCAGGGGTGAGCCCCAGGGATGGGGCGAACAACGATTCGTCGGGAGCGAATCGTCGCTTTAGCCCTGCAGGTGCAGTACCTGTCGGCGGCAGGAGCGATCAGCCGGTCGCCACACCGTGCAGTTCATCCAGCAAGGTCAGTACCCGCGCGGTGGGCTCGGTGAGTTGTTCCACGAGGCGTTGCGCCTCGGTCTTGTTGCCGCCCTCATGCAGTTCCACCACCTGGCGTGCAATGGCGTGGATCTGGCGGTGCGGTTCCTCGATGGAACGGAATGCCGCAATGTCGCCATACATCTGCTTGCCGGTGCTGTAATACCACTTGCCGAAGCGGCAGGAGTGGTGGTCGGTGACTTCGCTGGAGCGCATCTGGGTGCGGCCCAGCAGCAGTTCAGTCAGGCGTTTCTTCCACAGCATGTGATCGGACTTGGCCACCAGCACCGCCTTGTGTGGAATCTGGAACTGCTCCAGGGTGCGTAGCTGGTCGCCGATCACCGTATTCATTTGTTCGATGGTGTCCACGGCGTTGTGCGCCTGGCGCGTGTTGTTGCTGGCCAGCTCGGAAATCATCTGGATGCTGGCGGCGATCTCCTCGGTGGCGGTCTGTTGTTCCGTTGCGGCAGCAGCGATCTGGCCGATCAGGGTAGTGACTGTGGCAATGCCGCCTTGCACCGTATCAAAGGCCTCACCGGTGCGCAGCGCCGCCTGCCGGCTGCTGTCGGCACGGTCGACACCGGTCTGCATGGTGGTGGTGACTGCGGCGATTTCGCTTTGGATGGTGTGGATCATGGCAGCGATTTCGCTGGTGGCCTTGCTGGTACGCTCCGCCAGACTGCGCACTTCGTCGGCCACCACGGCGAAGCCGCGGCCGTGTTCGCCGGCCCGGGCTGCCTCGATGGCGGCATTGAGGGCCAGCAGATTGGTCTGGCTGGCGATGTTGTCTATGACCGCGGTGATCTCACCGATGCGCCGCGATGAGTCACCCAGTGCCTCCACCTTGGCGGCCGCCTCACCCACCGTCTCCGCCAGTTGGCCCATGCTGTTCAGGGTCTGTTGCGCGATGGCATTGCCCTCGCTGACCGTCGTGTTGAGTTCATGGACCGCTGCGCTGACACTGCGCGCGTTTTCCGCCGTGCCGGCCACGGTGGCGCTGATCTGGCGGCTGGCCTCGGAGATGCTGTGCACGTGGTTCTCTTCCGCCTCGACATTGAACACCACCTTGGAAGAGGAGCTGACGGTCTCGAAGCTGGCAGAGGCGATGTTGACGGTATTGCCCAGGATGCGTTCCATCATGCTGCGATTGGCGCGCACCGATGTGGCGACATCGGCCAGCATATCGCCGATCTGGCCCTGATACGGGTTGCGCACTTCGACAGTGAAATCGCCCTGCGCGACATGGTGCATCACCTCGCTTACCGTGCGCAGCGGCATCATCAGGCCGCGCACGAACAGCACCATCACCACGGCATCCAGGGCCAGCAGCACGACCACCCAGGCCATGACGTCGAAGCCGATGCGGCCTGAGTAGAGCAGCCAGCCCCACAGCACGGCATAGGGGGCGCCGATGACGATGGCCAGCAGCAGGATGTTGAAGGACAGGGAACGGTTCCGAATGAGCATCGCAGCGAGTTCTCCGCGCGGGTGCAGCATCCTGCCGCTGGATTGCGTCCGCACCGGAGATGAGCGGCGGGACGGTTTTTGTGAATATGAAGTTTAATTCCACCGTGACCGCATGCACTTGACGTGCATCAAGGGGAAACAGCCTCAGTCGGCTCCAGGCGAGCAGGTGGCCGGGCAGCCGAGGTGAAACGCCGCCCCATCCTCCAGGCGCAGGGCGGTGAGGGCGCCACCCCACAGGCAGCCGGTGTCCAGGGCGCAGACGTTGTTATCGCGGTGAAAGCCCAGGGTGGACCAGTGGCCGAACAGGATGCGTTGGTCGCGGCTCCGCCGCTGCGGCACGGCAAACCACGGCATGACCTCGCCTTCTTCGCTGCCCGGCTTGCCCTTGTGGTGAAAATCCAGCTCGCCCTGCATGGTGCAGAAGCGCAGGCGGGTAAAGCAGTTCACCGCGAAGCGCAACCGGTCCCAACCGCGCAGTTCTTCCGCCCACAGTTTGGGTTTGTTGCCGTACATGTTTTCCATGAAGGCGATGAAATCCTTGCCGCGCAGCACGCTCTCTACCTCGCCCGCCAGACGTTGCGCCGTGGCCAGATCCCATTGCGGCGGCAGGCCGGCATGCACCATCACATAATTCAATGTGGCGTCATGGTGCAGCAGCGGCTGGCGGCGCAGCCAGTTGCACAGTTCATCGCAGTCGGGGGCCTTGATGATGGGTAGCAGGGTGTCGTTGGACTTGAAGTGGTGGTGTCTGTCCTGCCATACCGCCAGCAGGTGCAGGTCGTGATTGCCCAGTACGGTGACGGCGCTGCTGCCGAGATCACGCACGAAGCGCAATACCTCCAGCGATTTCGGTCCGCGGTTCACCAGGTCGCCGGCAAACCACAGCTGGTCGTGGGCAGGATCAAATCGAATCTGCTCCAGCAGTTGCATCAACTGGTCGTAGCAGCCCTGGATGTCGCCGATGGCGTAGGTGGACATAATTCAGTTTCGCGTCTCGGGCTTGGTGGAAGAGGAAGCTTATCGGGTTGTGCGCGCCAGGGGTAGGGTGGATGCGCTGCGTCGATCTACCTTACATCGCTGGTCACTTTCTTCAATTCAATGCGCCGGAACCATCCTCCGGCCAATACCGGTTCATCCAGCTTCAGGTGCAGGCGCGTGCAGCAGGCCAGCACGTCCTCCAGCACCACATCGGTGCGGGTGGCGATATGGCGGGTGAACAGGTTGAGCAGGCGACGCAACGGGGCGCGTTGGCCGGGGCGCAGGAATTTGTCGACGATGAGAATGCGGCCGCCCGGCTTCAGCACCCGCTCGGCCTCGGCCAACAGGCGCTCTGGATGCGGCACCACCGCGAGGATCAGGTGCAGCACCACCGCATCGAACGCGGCATCGCGGTAGGGCAGTTGCATGGCATCGCCCAGGTGTAGATGGATGTCGTTGCGGCCGCTGCTGCGCCGCTGCGCACGCCGCAGCATGGCCGGCGTGAGGTCCAGACCGATATAGCACGGACCGTCGGGCAGATGCGGGATGTCCAGGCCGGTGCCGATGCCGGCGAGCAGCACGTCGCCCTGCTGCATGCCCAGGCGTTGCAGGCTGTCGCGTCGCAGTGCCACGCTGGCCCGCTCGAGCACCAGATCATAGAGCGGGGCGAACAGGGTATAGGTGTAGCGTAACGACATAAGGAAGTTTCGCGTTCTGCGCTTCGAGTTGCGAACATCGTGGCCGCGCCCGCCGGCCCGAAACTAGGGAAGCTCTGAACTTATTCAAAGCTTCCCTAATGCAATGTCCTGGGCATCGACAGGCGGAACACCGGGATCTCGGCATCGAATTCGTGGCCGTCGTCGGCGCGCATCTGGTAGCTGCCCTGCATCGAACCGACCGGGGTGTCGAGCACGGTGCCGCTGGTGTAACGGAACTGCTTGCCCGGTTGCAGGTGCGGCTGCTCGCCCACCACGCCGGCGCCCTGCACTTCCTGCACGGCGCCGTTGCCGTCGGTGATGATCCAGTGGCGCGACAGCAGCTTGGCCGGCATGCTGCCGGTGTTGCGGATGGTGATGGTATAGGCGAAGACGTAGCGCCCCTCATCCGGCAGCGACTGATCGTCCAGATACTGGGTTTCCACCTCGACGGCGATGCGGTATTTGTCGTTCATCGTTTCCTTGAGAGTGTAGGCGCGGATGGTCCGGGTTCAGATGTCGATGCGTGTCGCCGCCAGCAGCGCGCCGAGCAGCCCCACCTGCGGGAGGGTAACCACATGCACCGGAATGTCTTCCACCACGGCGCGCATGCGGCCCTTGTCGGTGTAACTGTGGGCAAAGCCGCCCCGTTGCAAGTGCGGCAGGATCTTGGCGGCGATGCCGCCGGCGAGATAGACGCCGCCGCGCGCCAGACAGGCCAGGGCCAGGTTGCCGGCGATGGCGCCGTAGAGGCGCACGAACAGTTCCAGCGCGGCTACCGCATGGGCATCATCGGCAGCGGCGATGGCGGCAGCAGGATCTGTTGCCTGCAGCAGCGAAGCACGGTCATTGGCGCCATTACGGGCCAGCAGGTAGCGGTAGATGTTCACCAGACCGGGGCCGGAGACGATGCGCTCCCACGACACATGGCCATACTCCGCGCGCAGGAAGGTGAGCAGGCCGTCCTGTATTTCGTCGCCGCCGCCGAAGTCCATGTGGCCGGCCTCGGTGGGAAACACTTCGTAGCGCCCGTTGCAGGGCATGAGCAGGGCCACGCCAAGTCCGGTGCCGGCGCCGAGCACCAGGCGCGGTGCCTGCGGCTGCGCCGTGCCGTGGTGCAGGGGGACAAGTTCGTCGGCACTGAGCGCCTCGATGCCGTAGCCCACGGCCTGAAAGTCGTTGATCAGGCGTGCGGTGGGCAGGCCCAGATCGGCGGCGAGGCGTTGCGAGTCCAGTTGCCAGGACAGGTTGGTGAGGCGGCAGGTCTGGCGGGCGGCATCGCCCTGCACCGGGCCGGCGACGGCAAGGCAGGCGCCGTGCAGCGGACCCTGATCGTTGCGCAGGAACTCATCCAGCAGCGGAGTGATTCCGGCATAGGCGGCGCTGTCGTAGCGCGCCTCGCGCAGCACGCGCCGCGGGCGCCGGGCACCGGGCTCGAACTCGGCCAGTTGCAACAGGGTCTTGGTGCCGCCGATGTCACCGGCGAGGATGCGCAGCAGGCTCATGCAGATTCAGTCCCGGCGTTCGATGTGGCGCGCGGCCTGGGCATCGACAAACCATTCCAGCTGACCTTGAGGGCGCAGCATTTCCACCGGCAGCGGATTGGCGTGGGTGATATTGCGCAGCACGTGGCGCAGCACGTCGGCCTTGTGCGCGCCGCTGACCAGCAGCAACAGGTGGCGCGCATGATTGAGGACCGGAAGGGTGAGGGTGATGCGCCAGCTGTTCAGCTTCGGCACGTAGTCCGCGCTCACCTTTTTTTTGCGCTGATTGAGGCTGTCACTGCCGGGAAACAGTGAGGCGATGTGGCCGTCGGGGCCGAGGCCGAGTAGCACCAGATCGAAGCCGTCGGCGGGCAACTGACGATCGAGCAGTGCGGCGTAGTCGGCAGCCGCCTGTTCCGGTGCCAGTTCGCCGGCGATGCGGTGTACCTGCGGCGCCACGGGCAGGCGCTCGAGCAGGCTTTCGCGCACCATGCGGTAATTGCTGTCCTGGTGTTCGGGCGGCACGCTGCGCTCGTCGCCGAAATAGAGGTGTACCTGCGTCCAGTCGAGGTGGCCGGCCAGCTCAGGACTGCTGAGCAGCAGGTACAGTCCGCGCGGGGTGGCGCCGCCGGCGAGGGCGAGGTGAAAGGCGCCGCGCTCGGCGAGGGCACGCTTGCCCAGTTCCAGCAGGCGCTCCGCGGCCGCCCGATAAAGCGCGTCCGGATCCGGCAGGACATGGAACTGGGGAGCCGTCCTGGGCATGGTGGAGCTCAGTCGCGTTGGCCGCCGTTTTCGCGGACATAATCCAGCGCGGCCGCAACGGCGGCGGCTACCTGCTTTTCCATGTGCTGCCATTCCTCGTCGCTGGTGAAGAAGGCGGTGTCCACGTCATGGCGCACATAGCGCGTGGGCAGACGGTTGAGGGCAACGCAGGCCACGTCTTCCAACAGATCCTGATCGGTGATGCCCTGCTGTTCCATCAGGCTTTCGTGCAGATGTTCCAGCACCAGTTTTTCGTAATAGTTATGGATGTTCTCGAAGTTCATCGCGCGCTTCCGTGACCGGGTGGGTGGTGGCTGGAGTTTAGCATTCTCTTTGCGGGGCTCGCCTCTGGTCCGGCGAAAGGTCACCGGATGATGATGCGCACCTTGTTGCCCGGATAGATCAGGTCCGGGTTCTTGATCCGGCTCAGTTGCGCCAGCTCCTTGTAACGCCAGGGATCGTCCAGGTAGTGCTCGGCGATGGCCCACAGAGTGTCGCCCCTGACCACGGTGTGGACATACATCTGCGGCGGCTCCGGTTCCGCGGCGGGCGCGGGCTCTGGTGCAGGGGCCGGGTCGGCCGCCGGTGCGGAGTCCGCGCCCCCGTCCACCACGACGGGCTGCGCCACGGGCGCGGGTTTGGCGCGCTCGATGACGATGGTGATTTCCTTGCCGTTCTGCTCCACCTGTATGCCCTCGCTGCTGAACAGCGGTGTGGCGGGCACGGCGACGGGTTCGGCGGGCGCAGGGGCGGGTGCAGGCGCGGGTACCGGCTCTGGTGCGACGTAGGCCACCGGCGGCAGGGCGGTGATCTGCGGTGGTGTCTTGTCTGCCGACGGCCACAGGAAATAACCGCCGCCGATGGCGAGCAGGGCGAGCACCAGCAGCAGCGGCCAGGGGCGGTCAGGGGCGGGTGTGGTTGCTTGTTCGACCGGCGCTGGCGGCGCCGTGTAGGCCACGGCCTCCCTCGGCGGGCGCGGCGCGGTGACGCGGGGTGCCGCTACGGAAGTGGCGGCAGCCGGCGTGGGATGCGGGCGTGCCGGTGTCGGGCGGGGTGGCGTGGCCGCCGGGCGGCGGGGCGCCGCAGGCGGCGTGGGCCTGGCCGGCGGGACCGGCGCGGCGCGGTGTGACGCGGTGCTTTCCGGGCGCGGGGCGGGCGCAGGCCGTGTTACATCACCGCTGGGCGGGGTCGCGGTGGTGAACGGCGGCGCAGGCGTGGTTGGTGGTGGCGGCGGCGTGCGGGCCGTTGCGGTGGCGGCCGGAGGAGGCGGCGCGGCAGTCTCCGTTGGCGCGGCACATACCAAATGGCGCAGGCCACCGGCGTCGCGCATGGCGAGCAGCGGCGGCAGGTCGCTGCACAGCACCAGTTCATCCTGATGGCGCAGGGCGGCGCTGAAGACGTTGTGGGGCAGTTCCGGCGGCAACGGCGCCGGTTTGACCTGCGCCCCGTCGGCCAGGCCGACGATGCTGTCCACCCAGAAGCCGTAGTGACTGCTGCCGATACGGCCCAGCAGCAGGCGGCCGCGGCGCGGGTCGGGGCTGTCGCAGCCGAAGCGGTGGCGTAGGTCGATGATGGCAACCGTACCGCTGCCGTGGTGGAACAGACCGGGGTTGCCGGCGTCGGCGCCAGGCAGGGCGGTAATGTGGTCCGGCACCGGCAGGATGCTGGCCACCGACAGCGCCGGCACCGCGCAGGCGACGCGGCCGATGCGGAAGATGAGCCAGTTGGTGGATGAGTGAGTGGTTGCTGTCATGCTTTGCCCCGATGTGCAGAGTATAACGGCAAGTCCAGGGCGACCTTGACCGACGGCGCAAAAGCGGGCGTCAGCCGAAGGCGAAGCCGTGCAGCAGGCCGACGTCGGTGCAGGCGGCGATGGCCCGCAGGGTGTTCTGCTGGTATCGCCACAGGGCGACAAAGGCGGCGAGGCGACCGGGGCGGAAGTGGGTAGGGGCCGGCACCGTGGCCGCCCCAGATGCGGTGCAGCAGCCAGCCCAGAAGATGGCGAGCTGCTGCGCCTCCGGGCCGGGCAGCACCATGCAGTAATTGAGCGCGTGCAGAAAGCGCCGCTCGGAGATCCAGCACCGCTTCTCTACCAGTTCCTGATGCATGATGGCGATCTGCCCGGCAGGGCCGCTGAAGCTGATGAAGCCGATCGTGAGCCAGTAGCGGAAGGCCCCCCAGAAGGCCGGGATGGGCGGGGCGTTCTTGGGGGCAGGGCGGTGCACTCAACCCAGGCGCCGTGCCAGGGCGGCGAATTCTTCCAGGCTGAGGGTTTCGGCGCGGCGCTGCGGGTCGATGCCGGCGGCCTCGATGGTCTCCGCATCGAGCAGGTCCTTGAGGGTGTTGCGCAGGGTCTTGCGGCGCTGGCTGAAGGCCTGGGCAACGACCTTTTCCAGGGCCTGTGCATCCACCTCGACCGGCGGCTCCCGATACGGCTCCAGCCGCACGATGGCGGAGTCCACCTTGGGCGCCGGGGTGAAGGCGCCGGGCGGTACCAGGAACAGCTTCTCCACCTTGCAGCGGAACTGCACCATCACGCTGAGGCGGCCGTAGTCGCTGGTAGCAGGCTTGGCCGCCAAACGCTCCACCACTTCCTTTTGCAGCATGAAGTGCATGTCGTCGATGCACTGCGCCTGGTCGAGCAGATGGAAGATCAGCGGCGTGGAGATGTTGTAGGGCAGGTTGCCGGCAAGGCGCAGCTTGCCGCCGGCGGCGAGGCGGCAGAAATCGAACTTGAGCGCATCGGCGCTGTGGATCACCAGTTCGCCCTGGCCGGCGCAGAGCTGTTCGAGCTTGGGGATCAGATCGCGATCCAGCTCCACCACCTCCAGCCGTCCGGCGGCGTGCAGCAGCGGCAGCGTCAGCGCGCCGAGGCCGGGACCGATCTCCACCAGCCGCTCGCCCGCCTGGGGATGGATGGCGCGCACGATGCGATCAATCACATGACGATCATGCAGAAAGTTCTGGCCGAAGCGTTTGCGGGCTTTATGTTCCATAGGTCAAGTTTCAGGTTGCGGGGTTGGAAATTCGGAGCTGGCATGTCGGAGTCGAGACTCGCACCTGCCAGATATGCAAGGTGGATGCGCGGCGCTTATCCACCCTACGCCTAGTCACCGGATCATTTCCAGGGCCACTTCGATGGCGTAGTGCAGGCTGCCCAAATCGACGGCCCCGTTGCCCGCCAGTTCCAGCGCGGTGCCGTGGTCGACGGAGGTGCGCACGATGGGCAGGCCGAGGGTGATGTTGACGGCGCGGCCGAAGCCCTTGTGCTTGAGCACCGGCAGACCCTGATCGTGATACATGGCAAGCACGGCGTCGGCGCGGTCGAGGTGGCGCGGTGTGAACAGGGTGTCGGCGGGCAGCGGGCCGAGCAGGTGCAGGCCGGCGCTGCGCAGGGTGTCTACTACCGGGCCGATCACCTCGAGCTCCTCGCGGCCGAGATGACCGCCCTCGCCGGCGTGCGGATTGAGGCCGCACACCAGGATGCGCGGCCGGGCGAGGCCGAATTTCGTGCGCAGATCGTGGTGCAGGATGCCGATCACCTCGCGCAACAGCTCCGGCGTGATGGCATCGGCCACCGCGCGCAGCGGCAGGTGGGTGGTGGCGAGGGCCACGCGCAGGCCGGGGGTGACCAGCATCATCACCACCCGCGGCGTGTGGGTCAGTTCGGTGAGAAATTCGGTGTGGCCGGTGAATGGTATGCCGGCGTCGTTGATGACGCCCTTGTGCACCGGGCCGGTGACCAGCGCGGCGCAGAGTTTCTGCTGACACAGCGCGGTGGCGCGGCGCAGTGTGTCCAGCACGTAGGGCGCGTTGGCCGTATCGAGCGTGCCGGCCCGCGCCGGCGCTGCCAGCGGCACCGGCAGCACGCTGAGGGTGCCGGGTTCGTGGGCGCGCGGTGTGGTGGTGAGATCGACTTCGCGCAATTGCAGCGGCACGCCGCGCTGGCGGGCGCGCTGCAACAGCAGGTCCGGATCGGCGACGGCGACGATCTCCGCCGCCAGCGGCTGTTGCGCCAGCAGCACGGCCAGATCGGGACCGATACCGGCAGGCTCGCCGGGGGTGAAGGCAATGCGTGGAGTGGCCGGCATAATCAGTCCGCGATTGAACGCCAATAAACGCAAATCCAGGTCAGGACGCGGTGGACGCAGAGCGTCCGGACCGGCGCTCCCACGCAGAGCGCGGGAACGATAAAATTCAGACCTTCCCTAGTCCTTGTATTCGACGTAGGCCTCGTCGCGCAGGCGGCGCAGCCAGTCCTGCGTCTCTTCCTCGATCTTGCGCTGGCGGATGGCATCGAAGGCGCGGGCGCGCTTGAGCTCTTCGGTGCTGTCGCGCTGACGGCGTTCCACCACCTGCACGATGTGCCAGCCGAACTGGCTGCGGAAGGGTTGGCTGATCTCGCCCGGCTTGAGGTCTTTCATGGCCTCCTCGAAGGGGCCGACGAAGGTGCCGGGATTGGCCCAGCCCAGGTCGCCGCCCTTGGCGCCGGAGCCGGGGTCTTCGGAGTTGGCGCGCGCCAGCTCGGCGAAGTCTTCGCCCTGCAGGATGCGTTCGCGCAGGCGCGCCAGCTTGTTGCGCGCCTCGAAGTCGGACACCAGGGCGGTGCTGCGCACCAGGATGTGGCGGGCGTGGGTCTGGGTGAGGAACTGGCGTTCCTCGCCGCGTTTCTCCAGCAGCTTGATGATGTGGAAGCCGCTGGAGCTGCGCAGCAGCTCGCTCACCGCGCCTGGCGCCAGACGCATGGCGCTGTCGGCGAACAGGGTGGGCAGCTGGCCGCCCTTGCGCCAGCCCAGGTCGCCACCCTGCAGCGCCTGCTGGCCGCTGGAGTGGGTCACCGCCAGCTGGCGGAAGTCGGCGCCGGCGCGCAGCTGATCGAGCACCTGCTGCGCCTGGGCGCGGGCGGTCTGCACCTGCTCGGGCGAGGCCCCTTCCGGCACGGCGATGAGGATGTGGCCGAGGCGGTATTCGGTGTCCAGGCCGTCGCCGCTCTGGCGGGCGAGGAAATCGTCCACCTCCTGCGGCGTCACCTCGACGCGGCCTTCCACTTCGCGGGCGCGCAGGTTGTTCATAGTGATTTCATTGCGCACCTCTTCGCGGAAGTCGGCGAAGGCGATGCCGTCGCGTTCCAGCGCGGCGCGGAACTGTGCCAGGGTGAGCTGGTTCTGTCCGGCGATGCGGGTGATCACCTCGTTGAGCGCCTCGTCTTCGACGCGCACGCCGCGGCTGGTGGCGAGGGCGAGCTGGATGCGCTCGATGATCAGCCGCTCCAGTACCTGGCGGCGCAGGATGTCCAGCGGCGGCGCCGGGGTGTTGTTCTGGCGCAGCTGTACCAGGATGGTCTGCAGGCGTTTTTCCAGTTCCAGGCTGGTGATGGCGTCTTCGTCCACCACGGCGACGATGCGGTTCAGTTCCACCACCTTGGCGGCGTGGAGGGGAAAGGCGGACAGCAGGCCGGCCAGCAGGGCGGCGAGGAATACGATGCGCTTCATTGGGCAGTTCCGGAAATCACAGGCGGCCAAGGATACCACGGGGGCCTCAATGCCGGGTCTGGAAGGTGGCCAGTTCGTCTTCCAGACGGCGGCCGAAGCTGGACAGGCCCTTCAGTTCCAGGGTGAGCATGAGGCTGTGGTTGGTGGTCAGGGTGACGGTGTCGAGGCGCTGGCGCACCACGAAGTGCAGGCCCCAGCAGCAGTCTTCCCAGGCCAGGCCGCCAACGGCCTCCAGGGTGCGCTCCAGCTCCAGGTCATAGTTCCAGCGGCCGAGCACGCGCCAGCGCCGCGTCAGCGGCCAGTAGCCCACCAGATCGGTCTGGCGCAGGTCCTGGTCGCGGCGGTAGCGGTAGTCGAGGCTGAGCAGGCGATCCTTGTCCGGCTGGTAACGGGCGCGGCCGGTGAGCAGTTCGCCGCGCTCATCGTGCGGATTCCAGCGCGTGGCGGCGGCGAGGTCGAGACCGCGCAGGGGGCGCGCGCCCAGCTCGGCGACCACATCGGAACTCTGCTGCTCCTGCAGCGTGCTGCCGTTCAAGGCGACGCGGCGGTCCTCGAAGTAGTGGATATGGCCGATGCCGGCGCGCACCAGTTCGGCGCCGGAGTGGCTGTCGAGCAGCCGGCTGGTGAGGGCCACGGTGACCTGGTTGGCGTCGCCCTGGCGGTCGGCGCCGCTGAAGCGGTTGTCGCGGAACAGTTGGGCGAAGCTGAAGTCGTAGTTGGCCGTATCGAACAGCGGCAGGCTGTCCTGCTCGCGGTAGGGCACATACAGGTAATACAGGCGCGGCTCCAGGGTTTGCAGCAAGGGTCGCTCGCCGAGGGTGAGTTCGCGTTCGAAGAACAGGCCGCCGTCGAGACTGGTGATGGGGGTGGTGCGGCTCGGTTCCTGCTCGCCGGTCTGATCCTGCAACTGGTATTGGGTGTGGCGCAGGGCGAGGCGCGGGGTGAGGAACCAGGCGGCGCCCTCCAGCGGCAGGCTGACGGCCGGGGTCAGATCGACGCGGCTGCCGGTGGGCTTTTCTTCGTGATGAGCGAAGTGCACCAACTCGCTGCCCAGGCTGTAGCGCAGGGTGTTGCGCCGGGCCGGAGTGGCGGCGTTGAGGCGCAGCTGCGGCAGGCGCTGGTAGGGTTCGCTGCCGCTCAGGGTCTGATAGCCCTGCACGCGGCCGAGAAAGTCCCAGCCGTCGCCACGGTAGGCGAGGTCGAAGCGCCGCTCCAGATGGGTGGTGCTGGCGGCGGCCTGGGTATTGCCCAGGTCGTTGAAGTAGTCCACGTCGGAGACGTAGTTGTAGACGATGCTGTTGCTCCAGCCCGGCGCCGGTCGTGCGCCGTGCTGGAAGGCGGCGGCATAGCGATCCGCATCGGCGTAACGCTTGTCGCCGGGCAGGGCCTCCAGATTGAGCTGGCCGCGGTTGGTTGGGTGCAGGTAGCGGAATTCGCCCTGCAACTGGCTGCCGCGCGCCGTCATCTGACGCGGCGTCAGCGTCGCGTCGTAATTGGGGGCGATGTTCCAGTACCAGGGAACACTGACATCGGTGCCGGTCTTGTCCGAGCTGCCGAAGGTGGGCGGCAGCAGGCCGGTCTTGCGTCCCTGCAGCGGGAAGTTGATGTAGGGCAGGTAGAGAAAGGGCACGCCCTTGAATTCCAGGGTGACGTTGCGCGCCTCGCCGGTGTTACTGGCCTCGTCCAGGTCGATGCGCCGCGCCTTGAGCAGCCAGTCGACCTGGTCGGGGTCGCAGGTGGTGTAGGTGGCGCCGGTCAGCTCGGTGTACTGCGGGTCGCGGATGACCACGCTGTCGGCGCTGCCGAAGGCGTGGCTGTTGCGGAAGTGGTAGCGCGCCCCCTGCAGATCGCCGCTGTCGGCGCCCAGATTCAGCAACGCCCGTTCGCCGCTCAGGGCCATGTCGCGGGTGTAGAGATTGACGGCGCCGTCCAGGGTGAGGGTGTCGCGGCGCTGATCATAGATCGCCTCCCGGGCCTCGATGCGCTGGCCGCCGCGCAGCAGCACCACGTCACCGCTGAAACGGCTCACGCCTTCGCCCACGGCGTCGACGCGATCGGCGGAGATGCGCAGCGCCGCGTCCTCCACCGGTCCCAGCTCCGGCAGCGCAATCACCTCGGCGGAGGGGCGGCACAACGCCCAGCGCTCGTCGGCCGCCTGCACCGCCGCCGGCAACAGGGTGAACAGCAGGGCAAGGCGCAGCAGCGACAATGGGCGGTTGAGGGTCACGGAACGGTATTGGGTTCGGGAAAGGCCGCTAAGTTGGCACAGAATGCACCGTGCTTCAATTGCGCAGCCAGTATAATGCGGCACTTTCCCCATGAGAGCATCGCCGTGCCGCAACGTCTGGAACAACTGAATACCTGGCTGGGCCGCGACCTCGGTCTGCCGCGCTACGACATCGCACCGGCCTCGTCCGACGCCAGCTTCCGCCGCTATTTCCGCATCCGCTTCGACGGCGAAAGCCGTATCGTGATGGATGCGCCACCGGACAAGGAGGACAGCCGGCCGTTCGTGCGCATCGCCCGCGCCCTGCACGACATCGGCCTCAACGTACCGCAGATCCTGGCGGAGGATCTGGCGCAGGGTTTTCTGCTGCTCACTGATCTCGGCAGCGAACAGTATCTCGGCGCGCTCAATGCGGACAGCGTCCATCGCCTCTACGGCGACGCCTTGGGCGCCCTGCTCACCCTGCAGGCCTGCGGCCCGCAGCAGGCCGAACTGCCGCCCTACGACGAGGCGCTGTTGCTGCGCGAGATGGAGCTGTTCCGCGAATGGTATCTGGGCCGCCACCTGCAGCTGACGCTGAGCGACAGCGAGCAGCGCCTGCTGGACGACACCTTCCGTCGGCTGGTGCAGTCGGCGCTGGCGCAGCCGCAGGCGGCGGTGCACCGCGACTACCACTCGCGCAATCTGATGGTGGCGCCGCACAATCCCGGCATCCTCGATTTCCAGGACGCGGTGTACGGCCCGGTGACCTACGACCTGGTGTCGCTGTTGCGCGACTGTTACATCGCCTGGCCGCGGCAGCAGGTGGAGGCCTGGGCGCTGGGATTTCAGGAACTGGCCATCGACAGCGGCATCCTGCGCCAGCGTGACGAGGAGCGCTTCCTGCGCTGGTTCGACTGGATGGGCGTGCAGCGCCACCTCAAGGCAACCGGCATCTTTGCCCGCCTCAATCACCGCGACGGCAAGCCCGGTTACCTCAAGGACATCCCGCGCACCCTGGGCTATGTGCGCGAGGTGGCGGGGCGCTATAGTGAGCTGGCGCCCCTGGGGGCCTTGCTGGACGAACGGGTGCCGGCGGCGTAACGGAGAAACAACAACAAATGCACGGGGAGTGAGGTGATGAAGCGATTAGTGATGGGGGTATTGCTGGTGGTGCTGGCCGGGCCGGCGCTGGGGCGGGAGTATCAGAGCGCCTACGGATTCACCGTCGAGGCCTCGGATGACTGGCTGGTGCTGACGCCCAAGGAGTTGAAGGACAACCCGCAGCTGTTCGATTTCGACAAGCTGCAGAGTGGCACCATCGACCCGGCCCTGCTGGAGCAGGTCATCGGCATGGTCAAATCGGGCAATGTGGAGATCTATCTGCATCAGAAGACCTCCGATGGGCGTTTTGCGGACAACGTGAATTTCCTCACCCAGGCGGCCCGTTTGCCGACGGTGGCCGCAGAGGTCAGCGCAACCTGCCAGGAGCTGCCGAACGAACTGAGCCAGGCCTTCGGTCGTCCGGTTCAGATGTATCAGTGTGCGGCACGCCGTATCAGCAAACTCCCGGCACTGCTGCTGGAGTTCGACGGCATGGCCGAGGGGACGCGCAGCATTCAGTATCAGTTCCAGAAGTCGCCCAGCGTGGTGGTGATCGCCACTGCCACGGCCAAGCTGGATGCGTTGGAAACCATACGTGCGGAGTTCGAGCGGATGATGGCCAGCGTCAAAGTCCGGCCGTAGGTAATACAAAACACAACGCCCCGGTGACGGGGCGTTGTGTCGTGCGGCGGGCGCCGCGCCTACATGTCGAACCCCGCCTGCTTGTACAGCTCCTTGGCCTGGATGGGGTCTTGCGGCACGCCAAGGCCCTGTTCGTACATCATTGCCAGGGTGGTGAGCGAGCCGGCGAGGCCGTGATCGGCGGCCTTGCGGAACCACACGGCGGCTTCCGCCGGGTTCTTTTCCATACCTTCCCCTTCCAGGTACATGAAGCCGACGCCGTGCTGGGCCATGGCGTGGCCCTGGTTGGCGGCTGCCATCATCCATTTGGCCGCCTCGGCCAGGTTGGGGCTGCCGATGAGGCCGTTCTGCAGCATGATGGCGACGCGGTACTGCGCCTCGGCATTGCCCTCGGCGGCGAGCGGCGACAGCAGCTGCATGGCCGTGGCGAAATGCTTGCCTTCGAAGGCGGCGATGCCGCTGCCGAGTTCCATGTCGGCGTTATTGAGTGCATTCATGGGGAAACTCCGTGGGTTCGGGCAGGATGGGCGCTACCGTACAAATGTTGACAGATATTGTCAACATTTGTACGGGGTGGCAGCGCGCAGTGTACCGCGTCGGAGGTGTCAGGCGGCCATGATGCCGGCCATCTCGTCCAGACCGGGGCGGGATTCTTCCATGACTTTATTGGTGACTTCCATTACCCGTTCGGCATCCAGGCCGAGGGCGGTGAGGATGACGGCCGGCGGTTCGTCGCTGGCGGCATCGCTGGGCTGGTGCCCCTTGAGCAGGTGGTCGGCCAGCAGCACCAGATTGGCATAGGCGGCGTGGGGGCCGCTGTAGTACTCGTTGTGATGTTCCTGGCTGGTGACGATCACCTCGTCCGGCATCTCCCAGCCCTGCATCAGCCAGCTGCCGATTTGGGTGTGCTCCACCCCCAGAACCCGCTTTTCCACCAGGGATACCGGTACGCGCGGGTTGGTGGCGACGGCCTTGTTGAGCAGGTAGAACTCCGCCTGGAACAGGTGCCCGAGCACGGCGAAGCCGATGTCGTGCAGCAGGCCGGCCAGGTAGACCAGGCCGGGTTTGCCGCGGGTCGCCGGCGGCAGCAGGGTGTTGAGGGCCTGGGCCAGGCCGGCGGTGTAGACCGAATGGCGCCAGAACGAGCGCATGCCGAGCGGGCCGTCCGCGGGCATGCGCAGGGCGCGGGAGGCGCTCAGCCCCAGGGCCATGTGCAGCACCATGTCAAAGCCCAGCACCTGGGTGATGGCATCCTGCAGTGATTCCACCCGGCCACGGTAGCCGTAGTAGGCGGAACGGGCGTAGCGGATCACCTGGGCGGCGAGGATCGGGTCCGTGGTAATGATCGCCGCCAGATCGGCGATGGTGGCCTTGGGATTGTTGCGCAACAGTAGCAGACGCCGGGTGGAGTCGGGCAGCGGCGGCAAGGAGGACAGGTTGCGGATGCGTTCCTGCAGGTCGGCCATGGGGTGCAGGCCCTTGATGGCCGGCGAACTCTCGGCGGCAACGAAGTCGTATTCATCGCGGCCGGCCAGGGTGGCCGCCGGGCGGGAAAAACCCATGCGCCGCGACAGTGTATGCAGCCTCATGAAATCGGGGCCATTCATGGCCACCAGCGCATCGTGACTGCCCGGTTCGAAACAGACCTGCGGCATCACCGCGACCTGCTCGTCGATGATGGCCGGCAGGCCGTAGGTCTGGGCCAGGGGCGGGATGGAACCGGGTTCGCAGTCGGGAAAGGTGCCGCTCAGGCGCTCCTGCGATACAGGTTGCAGCGCACGGCCCAACTGCTGGCACAGACTGGCGAAGTCCAGCATGTGGCTGGCGGGCAGCACCGCCATAATCATGCCCTGTTCATCCTCCAGCATGACGGCGCGCACCATGCGCCGGTAGTCGATCTTGGCGGCGCGGGCCGCCTCGATCAGGCTTCGGGTGGGCGTGTGGGGAATGAGGCGGAACGGCACGCCCTGCGCGTTGAGGTAGGCCTCAATGTGGTTGCGTGGTCCCATGACGGTTCTCCCGTAATTCTTAGTCAAATCATAGACTAAATGCGTTGGATGCCGCGGCTTCTTATTTGTTGCGTCGTTACCGGGTGGGATGGGCGACGCTGCCGCTGGCTGAATATGGCCGGAATATCCTCAATGGCTCATGTAGTTATCCTGACCTTATCTGTAGGCTAGGCCCGAATATGGCGGTGGAATGTGAACTGTTCGACAGTCTTGGCAGGTGACGGACTCAACTGGACAGGGCCTGGGCCATGTCGTCCAGGCCCGGAATGCCATGCTCCAGCACCCGGTCCAGCACGTCGTATACCTTGCCCTTGTCGAGGCCGAGGGTGGTGAAGATGGTTGCCGGCGGCTCGGTCGCAGCGGCGTCACTGAACTGGCGGTTTTTGAGCAGGTGTTCGGCCAGCAGCACCAGGTTGGCGTAGACCGCATGCTCGCCGCCGTAGTACTCGTTGTGATGCTCCCGCGCACTGGCGATGGCTTCCCAGGGTAGGCCCCAGTGTTCCAGTACCCACGCGGCAAGCTGGGTGTGCTCGAAGCCGAGCAGACGTTTTTCGATGAGTGTGACCGGGGTGCCGGGATTGGCTGCCACCACCTTGTTGAGCAGAAAAAACTCGCCCTTGAACAGGTGACCGAGGGCCAGGAAGCCGAAATCGTGCAGCAGGCCGGATAGATAAGCCGTGCCCGCCTTGCCGCGGATGGTGGGCGGGAGCAGGGCATTCAGGGCCAGGGTGAGGGCGGCGGTGTGGATGGAGTGACGCCAGATGCTGTGCAGGCCCAGTGGCCCATCCACCGGGGCGCGCAAGGCGCGCGCGGTGCTCACCCCCAGGGTCATGTGCAGAACCACGTCGAGACTCAGCGTGCTGATGGCATCGGTCAGGGTTTCGACCTTGCCGCGGTAGCCGTAGTAGGCCGAGCGCGCATAGTGCACCACCTGGCCGGCGATGAGCGGATCGGCCGAAACGATATCGGTCAGTTCGGCGAGGGTGGGGGCGGGGTTGTTGCGCAGCAGCAGCAGGCGGTGGGTGGTGTCCGGCAGCGGCGGCAGCGATTGCAGGGCCTGTATGCGCTGTTCCAGCGTCTCGGCCGGGTGCAGCCGCTTCAGGTTGTCCACGCCTTCGGCGCCGGCAGGGATGGTGAAGGTATAGGTGCTGGGGCTGGTCAGGGCCTGGGCGGGGTGGGAAAACACGCCGTGGCGGGCGTCCTGGTAGAGCCAGTCGAAGCTGCTGCCGTCCATGCGGATCAGGTGTTCGTGGCTGCCCGGTTCGAAATACACCGTATCCATCAGCGCCACCTGCTCATCGACCACGGCAGTAAGGCCGTAGGGTTCGGCCAGCGGCGGAATGGAACGGGGCTGACAGTCAGGGAAGACGGCATCCAGGTGTTCGCGGGGAGCGGGCTGCAGGGCACGCCCCAGCAGGCGGTTCAACTCGGCGAAATCCAGCAGATAGTTGGCGGGCAGGATGGCCATCACCAGGCCCGCGGCATCCTCCAGCATCATCGCCCGCACCATTTGGCGCAGTTCGATACCGGCCGCGGTGGCGGCCTCCTCCAGGGTGTCGGTGATCCGATGGGTCAGTAGCTGGAACGGGACTTTCTGAACTTTCAGGTAGGTCTCGATCCGTTGGGCCGGCTGCATGCTGCACTCCCCCTTTTCCTTATTATTGGTATGGACGCCAAGCCTATGCTTCCTGCTAGACTGCCACGTCCTTATCATTCTTTGTAGCCCAGCGCTACGCACCTGTTGTCACGATGAAAGCGATGATTCTCGCCGCCGGTCGCGGTGAACGCATGCGACCGCTGACCGATCACACGCCGAAGCCCCTGTTGCGGGCCGGTGCGCACACGCTCATCGAATACCACATCCTCGGTCTTGTCCAGGCGGGAATACGCCAACTGATTATCAATCATGCCCATCTGGGCGGCCAGATCGAAACGGCCTTGGGCGATGGCAGCCGTTATGGTGTGGAAATCCGTTATTCTGCCGAGGGTGAGGCCCTGGAAACGGGGGGCGGCATCTTCCGCGCCCTGCCGTTGCTGGGGGATGCCCCGTTTGTGGTGGTGAATGGTGACGTCTGGACCGATTACTCCTTTGCCCGGCTGTCCGCGCCGGCTGCTCTGGCCCACCTGGTGCTGGTGGACAATCCGCCACACCATCCGGCGGGGGATTTCGTGCTGCTGCCCGACGGCCGAGTGAGTGATGCCGATGGGCCGCGGCTTACCTTCAGCGGCATCGGGGTCTATCGGCCGGAGCTGTTTGCCGCCTGCCGGCCAGGCAAGTTTCCCCTCGCCCCGCTGTTGCGTGCCGCCATGGCCGCAGGCCAGGTCAGTGGCGAGCACTATCGTGGTGGCTGGGTGGACGTGGGCACGCCGGAGCGTCTGACCGCACTGGATCGACGGCTGGCCGGCAATGAGGCGGGATCGCGGCAGCCGCCTGTAAGCGCCGCCATGAACAAGATATCCCCATGAAACTGACGCAACCCGTGATGACAGATTGGTGCGTGACGGCGGACTGCAGTTTGTGCACCATGCGCGCCTCGGTGCTGTTCGCCGGCATCGACCCGGCCCTGCTCGGGCGTATCCAGCACGCCATCGACGAGCAGCACCTGGTGCGCGGCGATTCCCTTTATCACGTGGGTGACGCCGGCCGCGCCATCTTCACCGTGCGTGAGGGCTTGGTGAAGCTGGTGCAGTACCTGCCCGATGGCGGCGAGCGCATCGTGCGTCTGGTGCGCGCCACCGACGTCACGGGTCTGGAGACGCTGCTGGGACACGCCTACCAGCACGATGCCGTGGTCGAACAGGACAGTGTGGTGTGCCGCATTCCGGTCGATGTCATCCGCCGGCTGGAACTGGAAAGCCCGCAGCTCTACCGCGAGCTGATGCGACGCTGGCAGCAGGCCCTGTCGGAGGCGGACGCCTGGCTCACCGAACTGGGCACCGGCAGCGCACGCCAGCGCGTGGCGCGTCTGCTGCTGCGCCTGTCCAACGAGGCCGGCGATGGCCTGTGCAGCCTGTTCAGCCGCAAGGACATGGGTGCCATGCTCGGCATCACCACCGAATCCGCCAGCCGCATGGTGGCCGAACTCAAACGTGCCGGTGCACTGAGCGAACAGGCCGGCAGCTTCCACTGCGACCGTGCAGCGCTGGAGCGTATCGCGGCGGCGTAGTCGCGTGTAACGTCGGAAACCTTCAACGCAGTTACATCCGGTGTTCGTGCAGGGCGTATTGCGATCTATCAATGCGCGCCCCATCTCGGAGTTTTACCATCTCACTCAAGTATTGGCTTGTTCCGCGGAGGAATTGCATGAGCCAGGATTCCCGCATCAAATATCTGCCCATTTCTGCCTTCGCCACGGTGATGGGGCTGAGCGGCTTCAGCATAGCCTGGGAGAAGGCACAGCGGATGACAGGTTTTTCCGGTGTTGCAGGCGTGACGTTGGCGTTTGCCGCATTGCTGTTTGTCGTGCTGCTGTTCGCCTACGGCAGCAAGTTGATGTCGCATCGGGACGCCGTGCTGAAAGAACTGCATCACCCGGTGCGACTCAGTTTCTTTCCCACCATCTCCATCAGCCTGGTGTTGCTCGCCACGGCCACGCTGGAGGTGCATACCGGTGTGTCCGAGGTGTTGTGGCTGGTTGGTAGCACACTGCACCTGCTGTTTACCCTGTATGTGCTCGGCGCCTGGATCAATCACGAACATTTTCAGATCCAGCACATGAACCCGGCCTGGTTCATTCCGGTGGTGGGTAACATCCTGGTGCCCATCGCCGGCGTCAGCCACGGCTACGTCGAGGTGTCGTGGTTCTTCTTCAGCGTCGGCCTGCTGTTCTGGCTGGTGTTGCTGACTATCGTGTTCTACCGCATCATCTTTCACGCCCCGTTGCCGGGCAAGCTGGTGCCGACGCTGTTCATTCTCATCGCGCCACCGGCCGTGGGCTTCATCGCCTACGTGAAACTGACCGGCGGTATCGATGTGTTCGCGCGCCTGCTGTATTACTCCGGTCTGTTCATCACTCTGCTGTTGTTCACCCAGGTGCACCGCTTTGCCCGCCTGAGATTCTTCCTCTCCTGGTGGGCGTACTCCTTCCCGCTGGCGGCCATCACCATTGCCACCCTGATCATGTATCAGCAGCTTGGCCACAGTGCTCTGCTTGGCCTGGGTGTCGTGCTGCTGGCCGTGCTCAGCCTGGTGATCGGCATCCTGGTGCTGCGCACCACGCTCGCGGCGCTGCGGCATGAGATTTGTGTAGAGGAAGACTAATCTAACGACAGGTAGATGCCCATGAAGCAAACGCTTTTTCAGGAGAAGTATCCCGTATTCACCGTGGAGCTGAGCAAGGACGAAACCACCGGAACATCCGTGGACGCCATCATCGAATTCCTCAAGGCACGTATCGACGAAGCGCCGGACGCCATATTCATTGCCGTGTTCGACCACTACGCCCATACCAAGTCCCTGCCCGAAGGCGAGATTGCGCCGGAGATCCTCGATGCCAAGAATCTGCTCTTCTGCTTCGGCGTCAAGTTGCCCAGTCCCGCGGTGCTGGCGGTGCGCCCGCGCTCCATCGGCATCGCCGAGCTGGCCGACAAATTCATCATCACCTTCATGGAGGCGCCGATGCCGCGCGCCAACCAGGCCATTGAAAGCTGGGTCAAGGCACTGAAGAACAAGTGAGGTGGCAAGCATGCGTATTGCAGTGACCAGTCAGAATTTCCGTACCATCACCGGCCATGCCGGCAAGTCGCGTCGCTTCTTGGTATTCGAGGCCGTGACCGGAGCCTCCCCGCGCGAGGTGGAGCGGCTCGACCTGCCCAAGGAGATGTCATTCCACGCGTTTCATGGTGAAGGCACCCATCCGGTGGACGGGGTCGATGCGGTGATCACCGGCAGTTGCGGCGCCGGTTTCGCGCGCCGCCTGCTCGGGCGTGGCATCCGTGTGGCGGTGACCGAGATGCAAGACCCGCTCGCCGCAGTCCGGGCCTACGCCGAAGGTCGCTTGGCGGCGGTTGATCCGGAACAGATGGCAGGTCATCACGATAATCACCACCATCATTCCCACGGATAAAGGCCCGATTATCGCGTGCAAATAAGAACGCCGGCTTGCGCCGGCGTTCTCGTTAGGGCGGGTTATGACTAGAACTTGACGTTCACGCCTGCATAGATGGAGCGGCCCATGCCGGGAACCGGCGTACCCCAGGCCACGTCGGTGCCGGACATGGTCTTGCCCTGGCCGAAGTAGGCGCCACCCAGCGGGTGGTTGTAGAACGTATCGAATACGTTCTCGATGCCCACGTCGAAGCGGGCTTGCTTCCAGGCATAGCTGCTGCGCAGATGCAGCAGGCCATAGGCGCCGGTCTTCATCTCGTTGCGGGTGGCCGACACATCCTTCTTCTCCGCCACCAGTTCAACCTCCGCCGTGTTGCTCCAGCTGCCGGTACGCTGTATCACCGCCATTTTCGCATTGAGCGGCATGATGTTGGCAAGGTTGTCGCCGGTGGTGTCGTTCTCGCCGCGGGTGTAGCTCACCACACCGCTGGCGGTGAAGCTGCCATAGGCGGTGTTCTCGGCCAGCGGGAAGTGGCCGGAGATATCCATGCCATAGAGACGGGCGGACTGGTTGACGAAACGGAGATACACAAAGGTATCGGTGGCGGTCAGGTTTGCCATCGTGCAGGCATTGCCGTAGATCGCACCATTGACGTTGTAGCAGCGTGCGGCGTCGATGTAGTCGGACACATAGGTGTAATAGGGCGCCACCTTCAACCCCCACTTCTCCTGCGCCGCATCGTGCCACTCGAAGGTGGCGCTGACGGTGTGGGCTATCTCCGGCTTCAGGTCGAGGTTGCCGACGTAGCCATTGCCATCACCGGTCCAGTTGATCATGCGCATCGCCATGCCGTGGGTCGACCAGGTGTAGCGCTCATACAGGTTGGGTGAGCGGGTCTTCTGGGCCAGGCCAAACTCGATGGTGCGTGTGGCGTCCGGGGTAAAGCGCGCCAGCAAGGTGAGATCGAGATTGTTGTCGGTCTTCTTGCGATCGGCGGCATTGAAGGCTGCCTCGTCGAGGGGGCTGAATGTGGGGCTATAGCCCTGTGCCCTGCCTGCATTCATGTCTACCTGCTCGCCGCGCACACCGAACTGGGTCAGCCACTGCTGGCTCCACTGTGCCTCCCATTCGGTGAACAGGGCCAGACGGTCACGCTCGCCATCACGGATGTTCCAGAAAGTGTTCGGCCACATGCCCTTGCCGGACGGCTCCCACCAGTCATCCAGCCGGTACTGTTGCGCCTCGCCACCCACGCGCAGCAAGTCGCGTGCGGACAGGCGGATATCGGCCTTCACCACCGCGCCGCTGTTCTTGCCCTCGGTGTCCATCGGCATGCCGGCGGCACAGCCGGTGCTGCCTCCAGCGATCACGCATGGAGCGCCGTCCGGCGGTGTTCCAGTGTTGGAGCCATACCAGTACAGCTTGTCATCGAAGAACTGCATCTTGTGCCGGGTGCGTTCCTGATAGACGCGCGCATCCAACTGACCCCAGTCCAGCTGCGCCAGATGACGCAGGTTGATCTGCTTGCTGTCGTTGCCGGTCATGTCCATGCGCTGGTTGACCCAGCCCTGGTAGGGAATGTCCTGCTGGCCCAGCTTCAGTTCGGTCAGGTGGTTTTCGTTGCGCCAGGCGAAGCCGAGGGAGCGGTTGGTGCTCTTGTACATGGAAGAGCCTACCTCGTCGTCGGCAATGGCGCTGTCACCGACGTCGTTGACATAGGTTTGCGTCTTGAAATTGTCGCCGGCGGTGTAATTGCCCGAGTGGGTCGTCGAGCTGGTGTAGGTCATGCTCAGGGTTTCGCTGGCGGCGGTGGCGCTCAGGTTGTCGCCATAGGCATCGCCGTTGCTGCGGTAGAAGAAGCCGGCCTCGCCCGTGAACAGGCTTTCATCCCCGGCCTTGGCAAAGCGCGGTGCGGGGGAGTCCACCAGGATGGTGCCGCCGATGCTGTCGCCGCCGATGCTCACCGGCGTGATGCCGGCAAATACGCTGGCTTTGGCGACGTTGCTCGGGTCGATATAGGACAGCGGGGGATTCATGTGGTTGCCGCAGGCGGAGATCAGGTCCATGCCGTCGACCTTGATGCGCAGGCGGTCATCGGCCAGACCGCGGATCACCGGCAGGCCGGATACGCCGCCACTGGTCTGGATGGTGAGGCCGGGGACGTTCTTCAATAGGCTGGCCGTGTCGCTGGTGGCGGCGCGCAGGGATTGCAGGGTCTCCGTGCTGACCTCCGTGGAGGTGGGGGCCGTGGGCTCGGTCAGGAAGGGTGCCGTGACGGAGATATTGGGTAGTTGCGCCTCGTCTGCGATGGCCATGCCGTGAATGGCGGTGGCGATCAAGGTGGTCAAGACAGAGCGTCTGTAGCGGAAACCCGGTTGAATCATTTTTTCCCTCTTCGATTGTTGTTTGTAGATAGACTGGTCTCCTTGTATGCACGGCTCATACCACGGTCAGCGTTATGAGCTGAGTCAAAGGCTTATGTGAACGGGGCGCGGTTTGTCCGAGTCTGGTGCTGTGGTATTTGGCGGAAAGGTGTGTGGGATGACGCAACCGCCAGAGGCAGCAACCTTCACCAGGCGGCTTGCGTGACAGTATTGGCATATAATCGCCGCTGGCTGACACGACTGGCGCTGGAACCATGCCCAATAGCAACGCAGACGAAATCCCGGCCGAATTGCTGTCCATGCTCGATGTGTTCAGCGAGCCAGCCTCCCTGCTCGGCGCCGACTACCGCATCCTCGCCACCAACCACGCCTACCGCCGTACCTACGGCGACGGCCACGCCCTGCGTACCCGCTTTTGCTACGAGGTGTCGCATCACTACACCATCCCCTGCGACCAGGCGGGCGAAAACTGCCCACTGAAGAACGCCGTGGAAAGCAATTCGCCGCAGCGCGTGCTGCACCTGCACCACACGCCCAACGGCGAGGAACACGTGGACGTGGAGATGACGCCGATCCACGATCGCGCCGGCAACATCCAGTTTTTGCTGGAGCGCATGCGCACCAGCCGCCTGGCCAGTCCGCTCCCCAAGGCCGGCGGCCTGGTGGGGCGCTCGCCGGTGTTCAACAAGGTGCTGGAGATGGTTCAGCGGGTGGCGCCCAGCGAAAGCACGGTGCTACTGCTCGGTGAGTCGGGTACCGGCAAGGAGCTCATCGCCCAAGCGGTGCATGAGGCCAGCGTGCGCCGCAACGGCCCCTTCGTGCCGGTGGACTGCACCGGCCTCACCGAAACCCTGTTCGAGAGCGAACTGTTCGGTCATGAAAAGGGCGCCTTCACCGGCGCGCAGACGCGCAAATACGGCCTGGTGGAGGCGGCGCGTGGCGGCACCCTGTTCCTCGACGAAATCGGCGAGATCCCGCTGGCGCAGCAGGTCAAGCTGCTGCGCCTGCTGGAAAGCGCCACCTTCCGCCGCGTCGGCGGCATCGAGCCGCAGAAGGCCGACTTCCGCCTGGTCTGCGCCACCCACCGCGACCTCAAGGCCATGGTCGAGGCCGGCACCTTCCGCCGCGACCTCTACTACCGCATCAATGCCTTCCCCATCCACCTACCTTCGTTGAGCGAACGCATCGAGGACCTGCCGCTGCTGGCCGAAAGCCTGCTGCAGCGCGTCTCCGGCGAACGCCGCCTGCGCCTGGGCGACGCCGCCCTGGCCTGCCTGCGCAGCTACGCCTTCCCCGGCAACATCCGCGAACTGCGCAACATCCTCGAACGCGCCGCCCTGCTTTGCGACGGCAAGGTGATCCAGCCGGAACACCTGCCGGAAGAATGCTGCCTGGATGGCGAGGCCCGCCCGCTACGCGGCGCCCTGTTCGGCGAAGTGATCCCGCTGGAGGAAGTGGAGGAGCGCTACCTGCTCTGGGCCCTGGCCCGCTTCCAGGGCGACAAGCGCGCCCTCGCCGAACAGCTCGGCCTGTCCGAACGCACGCTGTACCGCAAACTGCGCGAACTGCGCGAAAAATAGTCTCTCCATTTAACCCCTCCCCCACGACAGTGGGGGAGGTCGGGAGGGGGCGCTGTAGGCTGATGCCTACAGACAGTGGGGCAGTCGCTCAGGCAGTATCTGTACCAACGGCTGAGGCGAGGTTGAGGAAATGGCCGCAACCTGTGGATTCGCCGAGAAAAGGCAGTAGGCGCGCCGTGCGCTAATTATTGTGATAGGCCGCAGCGGTGCTAAAACCATTATGACCGCGTCAGTCTAAATAACTGTTAGCAAGACTATGTCCGACGAATCTGCCACCGAAAAACCGAAGCGCGTAGACGGCCAGATGACCGGGCTGGCTGGGGAGCTGTTTGTCGCCGCCGAGCTGTTGAAGCGCAACCTACAGGTATCGCTCACGTTCGGAAATGCCAAGGCAATAGATCTCTTTGCGCACAATCCAGCCACTGCACGCATGTTTACGGTCCAAGTGAAGGCAAGTAGAAAGAAGAACTACTTCCCGATCTCGCATGGAAAGGTAAATGCCGCCCATGTATACGTGTTCGTTTTGCTGAACAAGCCAGGTGAGGCGGTGCAGGACTTCATAGTTCCTGGAAAGCTGCTCGCTGAAGAGCCGGAGCGCTTTACCAAATGGTTTGTTGATCCGAAATTTCCTGGCATTCATCCGAATGTACTCAAGGACTTTGCGGAGAATTGGAAGCTCTTTGATGAAAACTCTTGCTAACAATCGGCTCCAGAACAATCGGGGAAAACAATCGGGGACAGACCACGGTTTCCGCTATGGCTGAAGTGATACAGGATTAAATCGTGGTCTGTCCCCGATGATTCCCGGATGTTGGCCTCTACGTATCGTTTCTGGATCCCGAGGGAAATCGAATCAGCCTGTTGCAGCCCACCTCGCCGATGTAAAACGCGGTTGGGATGAACACCGCGGTGATTCATTAATTTAACAGGATAAATCCACAACTTCCGGAGGCATTGTGTTGCTGTATTACCTGGATTTGGCTGGTGTGGCGGTGTTCGCCGCCAGCGGCGTGTTGGCAGCGCGGGATCGTGAGCTGGACCTGCTTGGCGTGCTGATGGTGGCCACGCTCACCGCCATCGGTGGCGGCACTGTGCGCGACCTGTTGCTGGATCGCCATCCGATCTTCTGGATCGTCGACACCTGGTATCTGATCGTTATTATCGCGGCGACCATCGCCACCGTAGTCTACCTGCGCCTGCGCCCGCCGCCGGGGAAGATATTCCTGATCGCGGATGCGCTGGGTTTGGGCCTGTTTGCCATGTTGGGTGCCAAGCTGGCGCTAATGGCCGGGCATTCGGCGCTGATCGTGGTGCTGATGGGCACCATGACGGGCGTCACCGGCGGTGTGCTGCGCGACGTGGTCACGGCGCGGGTGCCGCTCATCATGCAAAAGGAAATCTACGCCACGGCGGCCATCGCCGGCATCGTGGTCTATCTGGCCCTGCACGCCATGGGGGTGGCATCGACACCGGCGTTCGTCGCCGGCCTGGTGGTGGTCGTCCTGCTGCGCCTGCTGGCGATCCGTTATGGCTTGAATCTTCCCATCTGTCGCAAAGCCGAGTAGCCGTCGGCGACCGAGAAGGACTTATGCCCCATCTCCTCGCCGCCATCTCCGCCCACGGTTACGGCCATCTTGCGCAAACCGCGCCGGTACTGAATGCCCTGCGCGCGCGCCTGCCTGAGCTGCAACTCACCGTGCGCTGCGGCCTGCCGCAGGCGGTGCTGGCGCAGCGCATCGCCGGGCCGTTTGTTCATCAGCCGGTGGAAGACGATTTCGGCATGGTGATGCACAGCGCGCTGGCCGTGGACGTGGCGGCGAGTGCGGCGCGCTATGCCGCCTTTCACGCCGACTGGGAGCGGCGTGTGGACAGCGTGGCGCGTGAATTGGAGCAAACGGCACCGGATCTGATCCTGGCCGACATTCCCTATCTCACCCTGGCGGCGGCGGCGCGCGCCCGTATTCCTGCCCTTGCCATGTGTTGTCTGCAGTGGGCCGATATCTATGACTATTACTGTCATGACCTGCCCGAGGCGGGAGCCATTCACGCGCAGATGCTCTCGGGCTACGACAGCGCCACGCTGTTCCTGCGCACCGAGCCGGCGATGCCGATGCCGGCATTACACAACCGGCGCGACATCGGCCCGGTGGCCATGCTGGGGCATGCGCGGCGCGAGGAGATCAATGCGCGCTGTGGGGTTGCCGCCGAGGAGCGCCTGGTACTGGTGGCCATGGGCGGCATTGTCTTTCGCCCGCCGCTGGAACGCTGGCCGGTGATGCCGGGCGTGCGTTATGTGATGCAGCGCGACTGGGTGGCGCAGCGGCCCGATGTGCTGGTGCTGGAGGATACCGGCCTGCCGTTCGCGGACGTGCTGGCCTCCTGTGACGCGGTGCTGACCAAGCCGGGCTATGGCACGTTTGTGGAGGCGGCCTGCGCCGGCGTGCCGTTGTTGTATGTGCCGCGGGTGGACTGGCCGGAGGAGCCATGGCTGGTGCGTTGGCTGGAGCGACAGTTGCCGTGTGCCGCTGTGCCACGCAGCGCGTTGGATGATGGTTCGTTCCTGCCGCGCGTGCAGCAGTGGGTGCAGCAGCCACGGCAGGCGCAGCGCCCGGCGGAGGGGGTGATGCAGGCGGTACAGATCATCCTGTCCTGCCTGACATAGCGCGGATTTCTTTCGTGTCATCGTCGCAGCGCTCGTATCCGCCTTGTGGCTGTGGCAAGCTCAAGACTTTCTGCCGCGGGAGGCGGGAACAAGGACGACATAAGCAACTGGCTTATCAAGGCTGCTTATGAATGGAGGTCCTGCCTACAGATTCTCCCTATGGGGCTACACTGTGGACAGGAAACGAAATCCGCCAGGGAAGAAAATCAAATCTTGATGTTCAAGGGTGAACACGTGGTACCTCGTTCTGCATTGGTTGCCTTGCTGTCGGGGCTGCTGCTGTCAGTGGCCCTGTTCGGCCTGTTGCGCAGCTACGAGATGCGCGAGGCGCGATACGATTTCGAGCTCCATGCGTCCGGTCTGCTGGAGAGCATGCAGCGCCAGCTGGATATTGCCGTCGAGCTGGTGGACAGCGTGGGCGCGCTGTATGACGCCTCGGAACAGGTGGAGCGGCGGGAGTTCTATCGTTTCGTCGCAGCACAGCTGGATCGCCACGGCGAAATCCAGGCCTTGGTGTGGTTGCCGCGTATCTCCGCCGCCGAGCGGCCTGCCTACGAGGCGCAGGTACGCGCCGAGGGACTGGTTGACTATGTAATGCAGCAGTTCAGTCCGGCCGGCCATCTGCAAACCCTGTCCCCCCGCGACGAGTACTTTCCCGTCCATTTCGTCGAGCCGCTGGTGGCCAACCGCGGCGCCCTCGGTGTGGACCTCGCCTCCCATCCGCTGCGCAAGGCGGCGATGGCGCAGGCACGCGACAGCGGGCAGATGGTGGCGACCGCCATGCTGACCCTGTTGCAGCCGCAGAATGAGCGGCAGGGTTTTCTGATCTTCCGCCCGGTATACCAGCACATGGATGTGCCGCCCGATATCACTGCCCGGCGGCAATTGCTGCGCGGCTATGCGGCCGGCGTGTTTCGCATCGCCGAACTGATGGCATCGGTGCAGCGCTTTGCCGGTACCGAACACATCGCCTTCGCCCTGTTCGATGCGGCGGATGGACAGCCGTTGTTTCAGTCACTGCTGGCCGCCAAGAATGATGCCCCCTTGCGCTGGGATGGGACGCTGCATCTGCCGGGAAGGACCTGGCAGGTGGTGTTCACGGCGGAAGACGGATTCTTCACCCGCTATCAACTGCTGCTGGCGTGGCTCGGGCTGGCGCTGGGCCTGCTGTTCACGCTGCTGGTGAGTTACCACCTCTATATCAATGCGCTGCGCGCCCGCCGGCTGGAGCAGTCCTATCGTGAGCTGGCTGCCAGCCGGGAACTCATCGAACACGCCCACCGTGAATGGATGGATGCCTTTGATGCGGTGTCTGATCCGATCTTCCTGCATGACGATACCGGCAAGGTGATGCGGGCCAATCGGGCCTATGCCGAGTGCGCCGGAATAGAGTACGCGCAGATCATCGGGCGACCGTATTGGGAGGTGTTCCCGCGCAGTGACGGACCGTCGATCGCCTGCGTCATGGCGCGGGAGCAAGAGCGTCAGGTTGAGGAGGAGGTGCGGGCGACCAACGGTCATGTCTACGCTTCGCGCTTCTTCGCCATTCGTGACGATGCCGGCCACTACCGCTATTCCATTCATATCCTGCGTGATGTCACCGAACAGCGCATCGCGGAACAGCGCCTGGCGGAAGAGCAAGGCCGGGCGCAGCGTTATCTGGATGTGGCCGGTGTGATGATGCTGGCGCTGGATGCATCTGGACACATCACCCTCATCAACCGCAAGGGTTGCGACATTCTCGGTTATAGCGAGGAAGAATTGCTCGGCCAGAATTGGCTGGAGCGATTCATACCGCAGAGCCACCAGCCCCATGTGCAAAAGATGTTCGCCGATCACTTGGCCGGCCGGCCGCAGGAGTATGTGGAGAACTGGATCGTGCGCCGTAACGGCGAACAGCGGCTCATCGCCTGGCACAATACGGTGCTGCATGACGCTGATGGCAGGGTTGCCGGAACGCTGTCGTCCGGCATGGATATCACCGAACGCCACAAGCTGGAGCAGGCGCTGCGCGAATCGCAGTTGCGTCTGCAAAGCGTGTTCGATACGGCCCGCGACGGCATTCTGGTCGCCGATCTCGCCGGACGAAGGTTTGTCCTTGCCAATCAGGCGATGGCTGAACTGCTGGGTTACAGCGAGGCCGAGCTGTATTGGCTCGGTGTGGATGACATCCATCCGAAAGATCAGCTCGATTTAGTGCATGATAAGTTCTCCCGTCAGGCGCGCGGTGAGTTCACCCTGGCGCGCGATATACCGCTGCTCCGGCGTGACGGAACGGTGCTGTATGCGGACGTTAACGCGAGTCCGGTCACGTTGGATGGACGTCCCTGCATGCTCGGCATATTTCACGACACGACCGAGCGGCGCCAGATGGAGGCCGCGCTCAGGTCCAGTGAAGAGCAATTGGCTCTCGCCCTGCAAGGCAGCAGTGACGGCCTGTGGGACTGGAACGTGGAAAACGGCACGGCGTATTACTCGCCGCGTTGGAAGGCCCTGCTGGGCTATGCCGACGAGGAAATCGGTGACGGTTCTGATGAGTGGCAAAGGCTGGTGCATCCGGATGACCTGCCGGCGGTGCTGACCGAGTTGCAGACGGTGTTGTCCGGTGCGGGCAGCCATCTTCAGGTGGAGCTGCGCATGCGGCACAAGGCCGGGCACTGGATTTGGGTGCAAAGCCGGGCGCACGTGGTACGCGACACGGCGGGCAGACCGCAACGCGTGGTCGGCACCAATGAGGATGTTACCGCGCGGCGTGAAGCCGAAGAGCGGGTCAAGGTGCTGGCCTATCAGTTGCAGGAACGCCTGAAGGAGAGCCGCTGCCTGTACCGGGTGGCGCAGCTGGCGGAAGAGACGGAGACACCGCTACCGGCACTGCTGCAACGGGCGGTGGAATTGCTCCCGGCGGCGTGGCAATACCCGGAGCTTACGACCGCGCGCATCGTCTATCAGGGCCAGGAATACCTGTCACCGGCCTTTGTCACCGGGCCATCGTCTCAGGCAGCGCTGATCATAGCGGGCGATCTCGAAGTGGGTAGCGTGGAGGTTTTCTATACTCGGGAATTGCCGGCGGAAGACGAGGGGCCGTTTTTCCGCGAAGAGCGCGAACTGATCGAGGCGGTCGCCGATCAACTGGGTCAGATTATTTCGCTGCGGTTGCACCAGCAGACACTGACCCGTCTCAATCGGGTGCTGCGCACCCTGAATCTGAGCAACCGCGCCCTGGTCTATACCGCCGGTGAGGCAGAGTTCGAACAGGAAATCTGCGACGTTCTGGTGCGGGAGGCGGGCTACAAGTCCGCCTGGATAGGTAATCGGGATTCCTCCGGTCAGTTGCATACCATGGCATGGGCCGGCGAACAGACGGTGATGGAGACGCAGATTCATTGCGGTCGGCACGATGCCATTACGCAGCTGGTGTGCGATGCGCTGGAGCGCGGTGAGCTGAGGCGCGATACCCTCCGTGCGGAGGAGAGCTGTCCGTTGTGCCACGGCCTGGGCGAGGAGGCCAGTGTCATTGCGCTGCCACTGGTGAGTGGTACGGCGGTGCTTGGCGTGATGTTTGTCTGCTCCGGACAGAGCGAGCCGATGGCGCCGGCGGAAGTGGAGCTGTTGCAGGAGCTGTCCGATGACCTGGCCTATGGCATCAGCATGCGCCGTACCACTGGCGAGCGCGACCGCGCCCAGGCCGAGCTGGCGGCGATTCTGATTAAAACGGTGAGCGTTATCGCCCTGACGGTGGAAAAGCGCGATCCCTACACTGCGGGTCATATGCAGCGTGTGGCCGCTCTGGCCGTTGCCATCGGTCGGGAGATGAATCTGGATGAAGGCACGCTCACCGGCTTGCAGATGGGCGCGCTGATCCACGATATCGGCAAGATCTACATCCCGGCGGAAATCCTCAATCGTCCCGGCCGTCTGTCCCCGGTGGAATTCGACCTGATCAAGACCCATCCCCAGGTGGGCTACGACATCGTGAAGGATATCGATTTCCCCTGGCCGGTGGCCGAGATGATCGTGCAGCATCACGAGCGCATCGACGGCAGCGGCTATCCCAACGGCCTGCGCGGCAATGCTATTTGCCTGGAGGCGCGTATCCTCGCCGTGGCCGACGTGGTGGAGGCCATGGCCTCGCACCGGCCCTATCGTGCGTCCTTGCCGTTACAAAATGCCCTGGATGAAATCGAACAACATCGCGGCGTGCGTTATGACCCACAGGTGGTCGACATCTGCCTGCGCCTGTTCCGCGAACAGGGCTATACCTGGCAAGGCGAGGATGTGTCGTAGGAAACCCCTGCGTGGGTGAAACTGGCGCCTTTGGGGATTACCCCACCATCAGATAATCCCGCCCCCGTTGATATCCCATTCCCTGCAACTGCGCGGCGATGATGTCGCGCGCGCCGTGGTTGGTGACGTAGCTGAGTACGAAAGGCTTGTCTGCGCGATCGAGCCAGGCGGGTGGATGCACCGGTACGCCATGCACGGCATTGCCGATCTTGCGCGGGTCGATATCGATCCAGGCGATGGGTTTGAATCCATGATCCAGCAAGAGCTGCGCGCGCTGGCGCGTGCGCCGTCCCGCGCCGCAGATCACCAGCGGCCGCCCGCTGTGCAGGCGCGGGTCGCGCGCCAGGAATTCGCTGCGCAGGCGCGCGAAGGCCTCGCGGCTGTAGCGCGGATCGGTGCGCGTGAGGCGGCCGCTGCTTTCGCGCCAATGCAGCAATACCTCGGCCACTTTGGCCATGGCGTGGCCGGCCTGATGCAGACGCAGCAGCATGTCGTAGTCTTCGGGAAAGGGGCCGTCACGATAGCCGCCCAGGGCCAGCACGATATGGCGGCGGAACATCAACGAGGGATTGGCGATGGGCAGCTCGACGTAGATTTCGTCGGCGATGTCGTGGGCGCTTAGGCAGGCGTTCTGCCAGCGGATGTATTCGTGAAAGCCGCCCTGGATATCTTCTTCGGGAAACAAGCTGACCTGGCTGCCGACGGCGGCAAGCTGCGGTTGTTCGCACAGGAGCTGATATTGGCGTTCCAGGCGCCGGGGCGCCATCAGGTCATCGGCGTCCATGCGCGCGACGATGGCGGCGCGCGCCGCCGCCAGGGCGCTGTTCATGGCCCCCACCACACCCTGGCGGCCCGGTTGCAGCAGGCGGAGGCGCTGGTCGTCCCGGGCATGGCGGCGCACGATCTCCGCCGAGGCATCGCTGCTGCCGTCATCCACGGCGACCACTTCGTAGGCGGTGAACGTCTGTTGCCGGATGGAATGCAGGGTTTCATCCAGCGTAGACGCGGCGTTGTAGAACGGCAGCAGGACGGAGACCAGGGGCGGCGTGGCAGACATGGCGCACATGATAACCGGCATCGCCCCCTCCCGGCCTCCCTACGGTCATGGAGCGGCACCAGCGGGGAGGCTATGGGCGCAACAGTCCCCGGATCTCCGCCACACAGGAGCCGCAGCCGGTGCCGGCCTTGGAGACCGCACCGATGGCCTCGATAGTGGCCGCGCCGGCGGCGATGGCGTCCCGAATGGCGCCGGCGCGCACGCCGTGGCAGGCGCAGATCATGGCGCCGCCGTTGTCGCTGCCCTGGGGCGCGCGTCCGGTGAGCAGACTGTGGCGCTGTTGACTGTCCAGCGTCTCGCTGGCGAACAGGGTTTCCAGCCAGGTGCTGTCGGGCAGCTCCGCTGTCGGTGTGATGAACAGGCAGCTCTCCAGGCGTCCGTTTACCAGACGCGCGGCGCGGTAGCGGCCACCGGCCTGGTCTTGATATTCGATCCAGCCCACATCCTGCTGCGGGGCGCAGAGCAGTGCACGCGCCTGGGCCGGCCAGGCTTCGGGCATCGCGGTACCGGCCAGTCGATAGCGCCAGGCGCCGGCGATGCGATTGCAGCTCCAGTAGGCGCCGCCCGGTTGCAGGCGGCGCCGGCTCAGCAACAGGCCGTGCCAGGCGGTGGGCAGCGGTGCGATGGCGGCGATGCCGTGCTTGGACTCGGGTTGGCCGGAATGCGGATCGGTGTGGGCGCTGATCAGGGCGTTGATGCGACCCCGGGCGGTGTAGCCGTCGTTCCAGTGCATGGGGACGAATGCATCCCCCGGACGTTGCATGTCGCTTACCGTTGCGCGCATGACCGCGCTGCCCAGCGGACTGCTGACCTGCACCAGGGCGCCGTCGGCGACCGCGAGATTTGCCGCGTCGTGCGGGTGCAGCGCCACATACGGCTCCGGGTCGTGGCTGGACAGGCGCGGCGACTTTCCGGTGCGCGTCATGGTGTGCCACTGGTCGCGCAGACGTCCGGTGTTGAGGCGTAGCGGATGCAGTGCATCGGGTGCTGCGCGCGGTGGCTGCGGTGTGACGGCGATGAAGCGGGCGCGGCCGTCACTGGTATGGAAGCGCCCATCGCCGAACAGGCGCTTGGTGCCCTGCGGCGCGGCGGCGGTCACGGGCCATTGCACGGGTCGGAGCATGGCATAGGTGTCATCATCGATGTTGCTCAGGGCACCGATGTCGAAGGCACGCGTGCCGTTGTTCTGGTAACCGGATAGGGCCGCGTGCTCGCGGAAGATGGCGGCGGGACTCTCCCAGGCAAAGGCCTCGCTGTAACCGAGGCGCTGTGCCACCTGGCTGATGATCCACCAGTCGGGTTTCGCCGTGCCCGGCGCCGGCAGGAAGGCGCGCTGGCGTGAGATGCGCCGTTCGGAGTTGGTGACGGTGCCGTCCTTCTCGCCCCAGGCCAGTGCCGGCAATTTGATGTGGGCCAGGCGCGTGGTATCGGTGTCGGCCATGCAGTCGGAGACGATCACCAGCGGGCACTGTTCCAGCGCGGCCTTGACGCGATCCGCCTCGGGCAGGCTCACCACCGGGTTGGTGCCCATGATCCAGATGACCTTTACCTTGCCTTCTGCGACGGCATGGAACAGATCGACGGCCTTGAGTCCGGTGCGCTCGGCGATGTGCGGCGAGTGCCAAAAACCCTGTACCAGCATACGCGCCCGTGCGTCCTCGATGCCCATGTGCGCGGCGAGCTGGTTGGCCAGCCCGCCCACCTCGCGTCCGCCCATGGCGTTGGGTTGGCCGGTGAAGGAGAACGGCCCCATGCCGGGCCGGCCGATGCGGCCGGTGTAGAGATGGCAGTTGATGATGGCGTTCACCTTGTCGGTACCGCTGGACGACTGGTTGATGCCCTGCGAGTAGACGGTGACCACGCGCTCGGTACGGGCGAACAGGCGGTAGAACTCGCGCACCGATGCGGCATCGATGCCGCATCGTCTCGCCACAGATTCAACGTCAGGACTGCTCTGCTGCGCCGCGAGCAGCGCGGCCTCCATGCCCTGGGTGTGATGCGCGGTAAACAGGGTGTTCTCCTCGCCCTGCGCGTGCAGCCAGGCCAGCAGGCCATTGAACAGCACGGCATCGGAACCCGGCGTCAGCCGCAGGTGCAGGTCGGCGCCGTCGCAACTGGCGGTGCGGCGCGGATCGATCACCACCAGCAACAGGTCCGGGTTGTCGCGCCGCGCCTGTTGGATGCGCTGGTACAGCACTGGGTGGCACCAGGCGGCGTTGGAACCCACCAGCACGATCAGCTTGGCGCGCTCCAGATCCTCGTAGCTGCACGGCACGCTGTCGCTGCCGAAGGCGCGCCTGTGCCCTGCGACAGAGGAGGCCATGCACAGGCGCGAATTGGTGTCGATGTTGGCGCTGCCGATGTAGCCCTTCATCAGCTTGTTGGCGGCGTAGTAGTCCTCGGTGAGCAACTGACCGGAGACGTAAAAGGCCACCGCGTCGGGGCCGTATTGATCGACGGTGCGGCGCAGGCCGTCGGCGACAGCATCGAGTGCCTGTCCCCAATCCACCTGTTTGCCGTTGACCTCCGGGTGCAGCAGGCGGCCGTCCATGTCCAGCGTCTCGCCCAGCGCCGCGCCCTTGGAGCACAGGCGGCCGTAATTGGCCGGATGTTCCGGGTCGCCCTTGATGGACAGGACGGTGTCGTCACCGGCCTCGACGATGAGGCCGCAGCCGGTACCGCAATAGGGGCAGGTGGTCTTGATCATGGGAACACCCTAAACACTTTGCCGCGGAGACGCGGAGACGCAGAGATATTCGTATCGGAAGCAACAGGCGAGCTGTTGGCGGTTCCGCACCGCATCGAATCGATGTCTTCAAACAAATTGCTTCTCCGCGTCTCTGCGCCTCTGCGACGGTTTTATAACTGAACCTGCACTATCCCGTCGTCCACGCGCACCGCGTAGCGTCGCGCGCAGCCCTTATCGGGCGCCACCGCCTCGCCGCTTTCCAGGCTGATCTTCCAGTTGTGCAGCGGGCAGGCGACATGGTGGTCGAACACGATGCCCTCGGCCAGCGGGCCGCCCTTGTGCGGGCAGCGGTTGGCGAGGGCGAATACCGCATCGCTCGCGGCGCGGAACACCGCGATCTCGCCCGCGTCCGTTTGCACCACCCGCGCGCCCTGGCGCGGGATGTCATTCAACGTGCCGATGGTGATCCAGTTTGCCATTTTGGTTGCTCCTCAAAAGCGGATTAATCTCGCCAAGACGTAGGGTGGATGCGCTTATCCACCCTACGAGTGTTTGTAGGTTTGTAGGTCGGGTTACGCTGCGCTGACCCGACCTGCAGTGGTTGCGCCGGTCGCGTTCAGTGGCGTGAACTCGGCGCGTCGCTCTGCACTGGCGCGTTCGGCCCACGGATCGTTCTGCGCGATGCGCTGCGATGCGACGAAGCGCCGGTACAGGGCGGCTCGATTGGCCGCGTCCTCCACCATCTGCTTCTTCACGTAGTCGAGGCCGACGCGCTCGATCCAGGGCGCGGTGCGCTCCAGGTAGCGCGCCTGCTCGCGGTAGAGCTGCATGAAGGCGCCACAGTACTCCAGCACTTCTTCTGCCGTCTTCACCCGGCACAGCAGGTCGGTGACGCGCACCTTGACGCCGCCGTTGCCGCCGATGTGCAGTTCCCAGCCGGAGTCCACGGCCACCACGCCGAAGTCCTTGATGGTGGCCTCGGCGCAGTTACGCGGGCAGCCGGATACCGCCATCTTGAACTTGTGCGGCGTCCACGAGCCCCAGGAGAATTTCTCCAGTTCCATACCCATCTGCACCGAGTCCTGGGTGCCGAAGCGGCAGAACTGGCTGCCGATGCAGGTCTTCACCGTGCGTAGCGCCTTGCCGTAGGCATGGCCCGATACCAGGCCGGCCGCATTCAGGTCGGCCCACATGGCCGGCAACTGCTCCTTCTGCACACCCACCAGGTCGATGCGCTGGCCGCCGGTGATCTTCACCATCGGTACCGCGTACTTCTCCGCCGCATCGGCGATGGCGCGCAATTCTGCCGGGGTGGTGACACCGCCCCAGATGCGCGGCACCACGGTGTAGCTGCGGTCCTTCTGGATGTTGGCGTGCAGGCGCTCGTTGACGAAGCGCGAGCGGTCGTCGTCCCTGGCCTCGACAGGCCAGGTGCTGATCAGGTAGTAGTTGAGCGCCGGGCGGCAAGTGGGGCAGCCGTCGGGCGTGCGCCAGTCCAAGGCGCGCAGGGTCTGGTCGATACGGGTGAGATGCTGCGCGCGGATCGCCTCGCGTACCGCATCGTGGGAGTGTTCGGTGCAGGGACACATGGGCTTCTGCTGATCCGCCGGCGCCGCATCGGAGCCCACCACCGAGGCGAGGATCTGTTCCACCAGGCCGGTGCAGCCGCCGCAGGAGGCGGAGGCCTTGGTGTGGGCGCGCACCTCGTCCAGGGTGAACAGGCCCTTGCTGCGGATCAGGTTGACGATGGTGCCCTTGGTGACGCCGTTGCAGCCGCACACCTCGGCGCTGTCGGCCATCATTGCCACCGGCGAGTGCTGGCCGTGGCCGGCATCGCCCAGGTGGGCCTGGCCGAACATCAGCGAGTCGCGGAAGGCGGACACGTCGACGCCCTCGCGCATCAGCTGGAAGTACCAGGCGCCGTCCAGGGTGTTGCCGTACAGCACGGCGCCCTGGATGCGGTTGTCCTTCAACACCACCTTCTTGTAGATGCCGGCGCCCGGGTCACGGTAGACGATCTGCTCGCTCTCCGGGCCGCCGAGGAAGTCGCCGGCGGAGAACACGTCGACGCCGCTCACCTTCAGCTTGGTGGAGGTGACCGAACCGACGTAGCGGCCGATGCCGAACTTGGCGAGATGGTTGGCGCACACCTTGGCCTGCTCGAACAGGGGCGCCACCAGGCCGTAGGTCTGGCCGCGATGCTGCGCGCATTCGCCCACGGCGTAGATGCGCGGGTCAAAGGTCTGCAGGGTGTCGTTGACCACGATACCGCGCTCGCAGTGGATGCCCGCATCTTTGGCGAGTGCGAAGTCCGGACGGATGCCGGCGGCCATCACCACCAGGTCGGCGCTCACCTCGCGGCCGTCGTCGAACACGACGCCCTGCACACGCTGCCTGCCAATGAGCTCCTTTGTCTTGGCGCCCATGAGGAATTCGACGCCGCGCGATTCCAGTTCCTTTTGCAGCATCTGTCCGGCAGCGGAATCCAGTTGCCGTTCCATCAGGGTGTCGGCGAGGTGCACCACGCGCACCACCATACCGCGCTTGACCAGGCCCACCGCCGCCTCCAGGCCGAGCAGGCCGCCGCCGATCACCACGGCGTGGCGATAGCGCTGCGCCGCATCCAGCATCACCTCCACGTCGGCGATGTCGCGGAAGCCGATCACGCCGGACAGATCATGTCCCGGCACTGGCAGGATGAACGGCCTGGAGCCGGTGGCGATGAGCAGCCTATCGTAGGGCACCGTCAGCCCATCGGCTGCGACGACCTGGCGGCGCACACGATCGATCTTGGTCACCTTGCGGCCGGCATGCAGGGTGATGCCGTGTTCGGTGTACCACTCGGGACGATTGAGCAGGATATCGTCGAACTGCGCATCGCCGGACAGCACCGGTGACAGCAGGATGCGGTTGTAATTACCGTGCGGCTCGGCGCCGAACACCGTGATCTCGTATTGCTCGGGCGCCAGCTTGAGCAGTTCCTCCACCGTGCGCATGCCGGCCATGCCGTTGCCGATGACTACCAGTTTTTCTTTCATGGGGGTGATCTCCTACTTCAGTTCATGTCTGCGGCAAACGTGTTGTGCGTCATGCCGAGGGTTGCAGACGCGTGGTGTTCGGGTTGAGGACTGCGAGCTGCGCCGCGTCCACCTTCATGTGCTGGATCTCGAAGCCGCGCAGGTAGTTGAGCACCTGCGAGGGGTCGAACAGGCGGCCATCGAGGAAGCGATCGGCGCCCATGGGCAGGCTGGTATCGCCTTCATACAGCTTCCACACGGCTGCGTGCCGGCCTTCGGTCTTGGCATCGATGGCGGGGCAGGGCAGGCCCAGTTGTAGCGCGGCCTGGCGGTAGAGGTCGGGACGATAGACCTCGGCGGCGGCAGCCTGCAGGTCGATGGCGCGATCGAGCTGGCCCCAGCGCAGCATCTGCGTCATGAACCACACCGCATGCGAGCGCCAGGGAAAGTTGGCGGCGTAGCGGTGGAAGACGTTGAAGTCGGGCAGGGCGCGCGGCATTTCATCGGCGGCATACTGGAAGGTTCCGGTCATGGACATGCGCACCACATGCTCCGGCGCATTGACGTATACGCTGCGCGCGATGAGTGTCGCGGCCGCGAGGCGATGGTCCGGCTCGTCCAGCCAGCGGCAGGCCTCCAGCAGGGCCAGCAGCAGGGCCTGGTGGGTGTGGGGATACTGCTCAGCCCATTCCTGCGTCACGCCGAGCACCTTCTCCGGACTGTTGTTCCAGATTTCGTATTTGGTGATCAGGGTGCGGCCGATGCCGGCCTGCACCGCCTGCGCATTCCACGGTTCGCCCACGCAGTAGCCGTCGATGTCGCCCTGTTCCAGCCGTCCCACCATCTGCGGCGGCGGCACCACCACCAGGCGCACGTCATGATCCGGGTCGATGCCGGCGGCGGCCATCCAGTAGCGCAGTTCGTAGTTGTGGGTGGACTCCGGAAACACCATGGCGAAGGTGAGCGGAGAGCGCCCGGCCTGGCGCTCGGCTTCGATTACGCACTTCAGCGCCCGTGCGCTCAGTGGACGCTCGGCCATGGCCGCGGCATCGGCGCGCAGCATGCGTTCGTACAGCGCATTGGACACGGTGATGGCGTTGCCGTTGAGGTCGAGGGTGAGCGCGGTGACCATCGGCTTGTGGATGGGTCCCAGCCCCAGGCTCATGGCCAGCGGCATCGGCGCCAGCATCTGCGCGCCGTCGAGGATGCCTAGTGCCACCTTGTCGCGGATGTTGGCCCAGGAGGTCTCCTTGGACAGGGTCACGTCGAGACCGTATTTGGCAAACAGGCCATGTTCCTTGGCGATCACCAATGGCGCGCAGTCGGTGAGCGGGATGAAGCCCAGGGTGAGGGCGGTCTTTTCCAGTGCCTGTGCGTTGAACATGATGGGCTCCTCAACCGGCGGCCAGCTTCAGTGCCGGCTTGCTGCGGGTCTGCGCCGGGACGTCGGGCTGGGCATGGCGCTCGTGCAGGAACTTGAGCACGGCGGCGCGATAGTGGTTGTATTTCGGGTCGTCGGCGAGGCGCAGACGGTTGCGCGGCCGCGGCAGATCGATGTGCAGGATCTCGCCCACGGTAGCGCTCGGTCCGTTGGTCATCATCATGATGCGATCAGACAGCAGCACAGCCTCGTCCACGTCATGGGTGATCATGATCACCGTGTTGTTGAGACGCGCCTGGATCTCCATCAGCGAGTCCTGCATGTGGGTGCGGGTGAGGGAGTCCAGCGCGCCGAAGGGCTCGTCCATCAGCAGCACCTTGGGCTCCATGGCCAGGGCACGGGCGATGCCGACGCGCTGCTTCATGCCGCCGGAGATTTCGTCCGGCCGGCGTTGCAGGGCGTGGGACATGTGCACCAGTTCCAGGTTGTGCAGGGTCCAGTCGTGGCGCTCCTGCTTGCTCTTGCTGTGCTTGAATACGGTGTCCACCGCAAGGCGCACGTTGTCGTACACGCTGAGCCAGGGCAGCAGCGAATGGTTCTGGAACACCACCGCGCGATCCGGCCCCGGTTCGTCCACCTCGCGGTTCTCCAGCAGCACGCCGCCGCTGCTGGCCTTGAGCAGGCCGGCGACGATGTTGAGCACCGTCGATTTGCCGCAGCCGGAGTGGCCGATGAGGGAGACGAACTCGCCCTTGTCCACCTTGAGCGAGACACCGTTCAGTACGTTGAGTGGGCCGTGGTCGGTGTCGAAGGTGATGCCGACGTGATCGATGTTCAGATAGGTCATGCTGTTATCTCCTTTGAAACCATCTGTCGCGGAGACGCAGAGGCGCAGAGTTTTATTAGGCAAAAGCATTGGTTCTCCTGTAGCGCGTCGCTGGTGGTAGTGGCATTCATCTGGTTTTCCTCCATGTCTCTGCGGCTCTGCGACGGGTTTATTGCCGTAGTCAACGCAGCACTGCGTTGCGGTCCCAGCTCACGCGGCGCTGCAACAGCAGCATGCCGCGGTCGAGGACAAAGCCGACCAGGCCGATGGCAAACACCGCCACCATGATGCGGGCCAGCGAATGGGAACTGCCGTTCTGGAATTCGTCCCAGACGAATTTGCCGAGGCCGGGGTTCTGCGCCAGCATCTCGGCGGCGATCAGCACCATCCAGCCGATGCCGAGGGAGAGGCGCATGCCGGTGAACATCAGCGGGATGGCGGAGGGCAGCACGATCTTCATCGTCTTGGTGAACCAGCCCAGGCGCAGCACGCGGCTGACGTTGAGCAGGTCCTTGCTCACCGACGACACGCCGACGGTGGTGTTGATGATGGTGGGCCACAGGCAGCACAGGGTGACGGTGATGGCCGAGGTGAGGAAGGACTTGGCGAACAGCGGGTCGTCGCTGACATACAGCGCGCTCACCACCATGGTCACCAGCGGCAGCCAGGCCAGCGGCGACACCGGCTTGAAGATCTGGATCAGCGGATTGAGGGCGGTGTACAGCGTGGCGCTCATGCCGCAGACGATGCCGACGGGTATGGCGATGAGCGAGGCGATGATGAAGCCGGTGGCCACCGTGAGCAGGCTGGTGCCGATCTGGTCGATGAAGGTGGGCTTGCCGGTGTAGGGGCGCACGCGCACCTCGGCATGGGGGTCTTCCGCCAGCCTTTTTGCATTGCGTTCCGCCTGGCGGGCATAGAATTCATCGGCCTTCGCCCGCTCGGCCTGGTGCTCGCCGTACAGCGACACCGCCTGCTGCCACACGGCGCCTGGGCCGGGCAGTTCGCCCAGCGAGGTCTGGATGTTCTTGGCGGCCGCAGCCCACACGCCGAGGAAGATGGCGATGGCGACGAGTGGGATCAGCAGATGGCGCACCAGGCCGACGACGCGGCGCGGAAACTGTGAGCTTTGCAGGCAGGCCTGCAGGCGATCCAGCGCCGGGCTGCGGAAGGTGGTGCGCGGATTGAACAGTGCGATGGTCATGGTTCGGTCCTCCTGGCCGGCCGGGGCGTGCCCGGCCGGCGTGTGCCTTAGAGTTTTTCCTTGCCCTTCAGGCCAATCTTGAACTGCTGCAGATAGGCGTTGGGCTGGCGGCCGTCGTAGCTGATGCCGTCGATGAAGGCATTGGACGGGGCGCGGTAGCCGCTTTCCTTGTCGAGGTCGGGGAAGTCCGTCGCCTTCATCTTGCCTTCGGCGATCAGTTCCTTCGCGGCCGCGGCGTAGACGTCGGGACGGAACACCTTCTTCGCCATGTCGTGATACCAGCTGTCCGGCTTCTCCTCGCTGATCTGGCCCCAGCGGCGCATCTGTGTCAGGTACCACACGGCGTCGGAGTAGTAGGGATAAGTGGCGTGGTAGCGGAAGAACACGTTGAAGTCCGGTGCCGGGCGCACGTCGCCCTTTTCGAACTCGAACACGCCGGTCATGGAGTTGGCGATCACCGCGTAGTCGGCGCCGACGTAGTGCGGACGTGAAATGATCTGCGCGGCCTCCTTGCGGTTTTTGTTGTTCTCGTCATCCAGCCACTTGCCGGCGCGGATCAGTGCCTTCACCACCGCCTTGTGGGTGTTGGGATTTTTCTCCGCCCAGGTGTTGGACACGCCGAACACCTTCTCCGACATGTTCTTGCGGATGTCGTAGTCGGTGACCACCGGGATGCCGATGCCGCGGAATACCGCCTGCTGGTTCCACGGCTCGCCCACGCAGTAGCCGTTGATGGTGCCGGCCTCCAGGGTGGCGGGCATCTGCGGCGGCGGCGTCACCGAGATCAGCACGTCGGCGTTGAGATTGCCCGAGGTATCGCCCTTGTGCGGCGCGTAGTAGCCGGGGTGCAGGCCGCCGGCGGCGAGCCAGTAGCGCAGCTCGTAGTTGTGGGTGGAGACCGGGAATACCATGCCCATCTTGAACGGCTTGCCGTCGCGCTTGAATTTCTCCACCGCCGGCTTGAGCGCGGCGGCCGAGTTGGGATGGGCCGGCTTGCCGCCGTCCATCTTCAGGGCCGGCTTCATCTGCGTCCACACGTCATTGGCCACGGTGCAGGCGTTGCCGTTCAGGTCCATGACGAAGGCGGTGACGATGTGTGCCTCGGTGCCGTAGCCGATGGTGGCGCCGAGTGGCTGGCCGGTGAGCATGTGGGCGCCGTCCAGTTCGCCGGTGATGACGCGATCGAGCAGCACCTTCCAGTTGGCCTGCGCCTCCAGTTCCACGAACAGGCCCTCGTCCTCGAAGAAACCCTTCTCCTTGGCGATGGCCAGCGGCACCATGTCGGTGAGCTTGATGAAGCCGAACTTGAGGTCCTCCTTCTCCAGCTTGGCCGCTTGTGCCGTGCCACCCAGCAGCAGGGCGGCGGCCAGGGTCAGGGCGGTGTGTTTGATGAAGCCGCGGCGTGTGCCGGTGAGCGGGTGTCTGTCCTGCGTCATTGCCTGTCTCCTCGTTGCAGAAAGTTGAAAACAAAAAAGGCGTCCATCCGTGCAGATCGAAATCCACACGCATGGACGCCTTTGTCCGAATCAGCTGTAGTGCCGTCACCCGCCGCGGCCCGCCATTGGGTCATCTGTGCGTTCGGGTGAGACCGGCCTCGTTGCCGGTGCTTGTCAGGTATTTTGCAACCGCTGTGCCAGTGGCGCGAAATCGGGTTTAACTGTCGCAGGTATAAGGAGTTAGCGGTTCATGGTGTGGGGATCAGGCCCGGCGCCGCGGCGGGGTCTGCACCAAGGTGGAGCGCGGCGCCCGGTTTTAATGCAGGGCAGGGGCCAGATCGTTCCCACGCAGAGCGTGGGAACGCTGGGATGGGACAATAGGCATCGCTGCTTCGTCGTTCAGCCCAGCAGTTCCATGATGGCGATGACGTTCTTCGCCACCTCGGGCAGTTTCTTGCCCTGGTCCATGGCCAGTTTGCGCAGGGCCTGGTAGGCCTCGTTCTCGCTCATGGCGCGGTGTTGCATCAGCAGGCCCTTGGCCTGCTCGATCACCTTGCGCTCCTCCAGTGAGCTTTTCGCCCGGCTCAGTTCCTCACGCAGGGCCTGGTATTCGCGGAAGCGGGCGATGGCCACCTCCATCACCGGGCGCACGCGCTTGCCGCTCAGCCCGTCCACCACGTAGGCACTGACGCCGGCCTTGATGGCTTGGTTGATGGTGCCGCTGTCGTCGTCCTCGGCGAACATCACGATGGGACGGGGCTGTTCGCGGCTGATGGTGCGCATCTGCTCCAGGGTGTCGCGGTCGGGGGAGTCGAGGTCGATGATGATCACGTCGGGCTGATGGCGGGCCACCTCGGCGCTCAGGTTGGCCGCCCCGCCCAGGCGGGCGATGACGCTGTAGCCGGCGTCGGCCAGGGCCTGCTCCAGGAGCGCCGCCCGGCCGCGGTCGTCGTCGCACAGCAGGACGCGCAGGGTGGGCTTGGACGGCGGTTGCGGCATGAGGCATTTTCCCAGTGTGTTTCTGTGGCAATGCAGCAAGCGCCATGCCATTCCCGATTTGCCTATCCGTCGGCCTGCCCGCCATAATGCAAACACGGTCACATGGGCCGCGATTTCATTAAATCAGGGTGCGTCCCACACACCGTGCCCGCCGCCATCGGAAGGCACTATTCCTATATAGGTTTCCGATGAGCAAAGTCGTCCTGCAATACCGTTACTGGCCGCTGCCGATCCTGATCTGGACGCTGGTGGTGCTGGCCTCCTTCCTGTGGAACCAGGGCGAGATGGAGCGCAAGGCCTTCCAGCTGGCCAACGATCGCGCCCAGTTCGTGTTCAAGATGGTGGAGTCGGTGCGTCTGTGGAACGCGCGCCATGGCGGCGTGTATGCCCCCATCGACGACTACACCCAGCCCAACCCCTATCTTGAGGTACCGGAGCGCGAGATCAGCACGCCTTCCGGCAGGCCGCTCACCATGATCAACCCGGCCTATATGACGCGCCAGCTCACCGACGTGGTGGCGGAACTGAGTCAGCTGCGCCTGCATCTCACCAGCCTTAAGCCGCTCAACCCTTACAATGCCCCCGACGGCTGGGAGCGCGCCCAACTGGAGCGCTTCGAGCACGGCGTGGGCGAGGTGAGCGAACTGGTCGGGCGCGGCGATGAGGCGGTATTCCGCTTCATTGCGCCGCTGCGGGTGCAGCAGCCCTGCCTCAAGTGTCATCTGCACCAGGGGTACAAGCTGGGCGATATCCGCGGCGGCGTCAGCGTGTCGTTCGCCGCCGCGCCCTTGCTGGCGCCGGAGGCGGTGCAGTTGCGCAATATCGCCCTGACCCATCTGGCGGTGTGGCTGCTGCTGTCGGGCCTGACCCTGTTTGCCCTGAGCCGTTTCCGCCGCCAGATGCTGGCGCTGGAGACGGCCAAGGCGCAGACCGAAGTGCTGGTGGAGCGGCGCACCGCCGAGTTGCGCGCCGAGGTGGAGGAAAGACAGCAGGCCGAGGCCCAGCTGCGTCTGTTCATCGAGTCCTCCGGCGAGGGCATCATCGGCATGAACCTGCTGGGGAGCTGCACCCTGGTCAATCCCGAGGCCCTGCGCCTGCTGGGCCTGGCACGGCCGGAGCAGTTGCTGGGCCGGCCGGTGCATGAGCTGATTCATCACAGCTACGCCGATGGCCGCAGCCACCCGTTGAGCGAGTGCGCGCTGCACACCACCCTGCGCGACGGCAGCGTGGTGCATGACGACAGCGATGTATTCTGGCGTGCCGACGGCAGCCACTTCCCGGTGGAGTACCGCTCCCACCCGCTCTACAACGATGGCCGCCTGCTCGGCGCCGTGGTCACCTTCAGCGACATCACTGCGCGCAAGGAGGCCGAGGCGCTGTTGCGCAAGCTGTCCAGCGCGGTGGAGCACAGTCCGGCCTCGGCCATCATCACCGACAGCGAGGGTAATATCGAGTACGTCAATCCGCGTTTCGTCGAGATGACCGGCTACCGCCCGGACGAGGTGTTGGGGCAGAACCCGCGGCTGTGGCAGTCGGGGCTGACCCCGCTCAAGACCTACCAGCGCATGTGGGCCACCATCAAGGGCGGCGAGGTGTGGCACGGCGAGGTGCTCAACAAGGCCAAGGACGGACACCTGTTCTGGGAGAGCGCGCGGATATCTCCCATCAAGAACGAGGCAGGACAGATCACCCACTTCGTGGCGGTGAAGGAGGACATCACCGAACGCAAGGCCCATGAGGAGGCCATCTGGCGCCAGGCCCACTATGACGGCCTTACCGGCCTGCCCAACCGCGATCTGTTCGCCACCCGCCTGGAGCAGGCACTGAACCAGGCCGACCTGAGCGCGGGCGAGGTCGGCCTGCTGTACATCGACCTGGACGGCTTCAAGCAGGTCAACGATACCCTGGGCCATGCGGTCGGCGACGAATTGCTGCGCCAGGTCGCGCGGCGCCTGCTCGGCTGCGTGCGTGACAGCGACACCGTGGCCCGCCTCGGCGGCGACGAATTCGCCATGGTGCTGGCACGGGTGCACGGCAGCGAAGGGGCGCAGGTGGTGGCGCAGAAGGTGTTGCAGGTACTGAGCGAACCGTTCCAGTTGCAGGAGCAGGAGGCCGGCTTGTCGGCATCGGTGGGCATCGTGCGCTATCCGCCTGATGGCGCCACGCCGGATGAGTTGCTGCGCCGTGCCGATGAGGCCATGTACCGGGCCAAGGCGTCCGGGCGCAATGCCTTCCGCTTCTATAAAGACCCTGCCTGACGTATGCTTTGGGGCAGTGTGCGCCCGGGCACCTACAATTAAGAACAATGAGGGTTGCCGCGCTGTATCTGACCATGCCTGATCGTGCTGCACAATTCTTCCGGCGCTGTTGTCTGGTGCTGCTCATCCTGCTGTCGTGGCCGGGTGGGGTTCTGGCCGCGCCGGTGGAGGTGAAGATCGGTGTACTCGCCTGGCGTGGACCGGAGGCCACCCTGCGCATGTGGGGGCCCACCGCGGAGCATCTGACGCGGCACATCTCCGGGCACCGCTTTGTGGTTGTTCCCCTGGGTTTCGATGATCTGCTGCCGGCGGTGCGCGACGGCGCGGTGGATTTCGTGCTGGCCAACTCGTCCTATTACGTGGAAATGGAGTTGCTGTACGGCGTCAGCCGCATCGCCACCCTGCGCAACCGCGACGAGGGCCACTCCTACACGCATTTCGGCGGCCTGATCTTCACCCGCGCCGAACGCACGGAACTGCACGAATTTGCCGACCTCAAGGGCAAATCCTTCATGGCGGTGGACGAGCAGTCGCTGGGCGGTTTTCACGCCGCCTGGCGCGAACTACAGCAGGCCGGCGTCAATCCCTACCGCGATTTCAAGCCGCTGCTTTTCGGCGGCACCCACGATGCCGTGGTGTATGCGGTGCGCGACGGTACCGTGGACGCCGGTACGGTGCGCAGCGATACCCTGGAGCGCATGGCCAGCGAGGGCAAGATCCGGCTGGAGGACTACCGCGCCGTCCAGCCCACTAGCCATCCCGAATTCATCTTCATGACCAGCACCCGCCTGTATCCGGAGTGGCCGATGGCGCGGCTCAAGCACACGCCGGAGGCATTGGGGCACAGCGTGGCGCTGGCCCTGATGCAGATGTCGGCAGACAGCGTGGCTGCCGTGCGCAGCAATACCGCCGGCTGGACCGTGCCCGCCGACTACCAGCCGGTGCACGACCTGTTGCGTGAGCTGCGTCTTGGCCCCTACCGCGACTTCGGTCGCATACGTGCGCAGGATGTGGTGCGCCAGTACTGGTACTGGCTGCTGCTGGGCGTGCTGGCCTTCGTGTTGCTCTCCAGCGGATTGATGTACTTCACCCGCATCAATCGTCGCCTGCGCCAGGCCGATCTGGAGCTGTGTCGTGCCCGCGATGAACTGGAACTGCGGGTCGAGGAGCGTACTGCCGAGTTGCGCCGGGCACTGGACGATCTGGATGACAGCCGGCGCCGCATCGAGTTGACGCAGCGCGACTGGCACGATGCCTTTGACGCCATCCCGCACCCCATCTTCATCCACGACAAGGATTTGCGCATCGTGCACGGCAACCCGGCCTATGTGGCCCGTGCCGGCATGGATGCCGCGCAGATCATCGGCAAGCCCTATTGGGAGGTGTTCCCGCATGGCGATGGACCCTTGCCTTCCTGTCAGACCTTCCCCGATCGCCTGCAGGCCCACGGTGACGAGGTGGTGTTGCCGACTGGCGAGGTATTCGTATCGCAGTCCTTCGGTATCCGTCACATGGACGGCAGCATCCGCCACGCCATCCACATCCTGGAGGACGTGACCGCCGAGCGCCGCGCCGAGGCGCAGCGCCGTACCCTGAGCCATGCGGTGGCCCAGGCCGGCGAAGGCATCCTGGTGCTGGATGGTGTGCGCATCATCACCTACTGCAACCCTGCCCTGTGCGGCCTGCTCGGCGGCGCCCATACCGAGCTGGAAGGCCGTACGCTGTTCGAGCTGTTTCCCGCCGAACAGCACAGCCAGGTGGACATGATCTTCAACCACGCCATCCGGCCCGAGGGTTGGATGGGGGAATCGGTGCTGCTGGCGCGCAACGGCCGGCAGATCCCGGTGTTCCTCACCGCCAGCGCGATCCGTGATGAACACCACGCCCACACCGGCTATGTGCTCACGCTGATGGACCTGAGTTCGGTGAAGGAGGCGGAGGCGGCACTCAAGTACCGCCTCGCCTTCGAATCGCTGGTGGGTGGCATCGCCAGCCATTTCGTCACCGTCAGCATGGACTCCATGGAAAAAGAGATCCGCCATGCATTGCGGCAGATCGGTCAATTCGTGATGGCCGATCGCGCCTATATCTTTGGTGTCGATGTGGGCGGCGGGCGCCTGCTGGATGTGCACGAGTGGTGTGCCGAGGGGGTGACCTCGCAGGCGGCGCGTCTGGCCGAGCTGTCGTTGCCGGCGCTGCCCTGGTGGTCGGAGCGGCTCAAGCGCAACGAGCCGCTCATGATTGCCGACGTGCTGGCCCTGCCGCCCGAGGCGGCGGCGGAGCGCGACGAGTTCCTTGCCGAAAGCATCCGTTCCCTGCTGATGGTGCCCATGACCTACGGCGAGCATGGCGTGGGCTACATCGGTTTCGATGTGGTGACCCAGGCGCGCAGCTGGGCCAAGGAAGATGTGCGCATGCTGCGCGCCGCCGGCGAGATTATTTCCAATACCCTGCAGCGCCTGCAGGCGGAGACGCGTGTGCGGCGCAGCGAGATGCGGCTGAAGGAGGCGCAGGAGATCGCCCACCTGGGCAACTGGGAGTGGGACATCCGCGCCGGCACACTGTACTGGTCGGACGAGATCTACCGCATCTTCGGCGTCGAGCCGCAGGCCTTCGGCGCCACCTATGAGGCCTTTCTGCAATACATCCACCCCGCCGATCGGCAGGCGGTGGAAAGGGCCGTGGACAGCGCCCTGCGTCATGAGTCCAGCTACGAAATCGATCACCGTATCGTGCTGTCGGATGCGACGCAGAAGGTGGTGCATGAGAAAGGCCAGGTGGCCTTTGCCGACGACGGTACGCCGCAGCGCATGATCGGCACGGTGCAGGATGTCACCGAGATGCGTCAGGCCGAACGCGAATTGCAACGCCTCAATCGCGCCCTGCGCACCTTGAGCCGCGGCAACGAAACCCTGGTGCGCGCCGAGAGTGAAGAGCAACTGGTGCAGGACATCTGCCGCGTGCTGATCGATGTGGGTGGCCACCGCCTGGCCTGGGTGGGTTATCCGCAGCAGGATGCGGAGAAGCGCATCCTGCCAGTGGCCTGGGCCGGCTATGACGCCGGCTATCTGGAGACCATGCGTTTTGGTTGGGGCGAGGATCAATGGGGCAGTGGCCCCACCGGTACCGCGCTGCGCAGCGGCGAGATTTTTATTGCCCGCGATCTGCTCAACGAGCCGGCCTACACGCCCTGGCGCGAGGAGGCGCAGAAGCGTGGCTATGCCTCACTCATCGCCCTGCCGCTGCGCCATGGCACGGACACCGTCGGCGTGCTCACCATCGACGCGGCCGAACCCGATGCCTTCGACGCGCAGGAGGTGGCCCTGCTCACCGAGCTGTCCAATGACCTGGCCTTCGGTATTGTCAGCCAGCGCAGCCGTGTGCGGCGCGAGGCGGCGGAGCGCGAACTGGCGCAGAGCGAGGAACGTTACCGCGCCCTGGCCGAGAGTGCGCAGGACCTCATCTATCGCTATCAGCTCTATCCGGAGCGGCGCTTCGACTACGTCAGCCCATCGGCGCTGGAGATGACTGGCTATACGCCGGAAGAGCACTACGCCGATCCGGACCTGGGCATGAAGCTGGTACATCCCGACGATCGCCCGCTGCTGGAGCGCATGGCGCAGGGACAGGTGGAGGGCGATGGCATCCTCACCCTGCGCTGGATCAAGAAGGACGGTTCTGTGATCTGGACCGAGCAGCGCAATACCCAGTTGTACGACGAGACCGGCCGCCTGGTGGCGCTGGAGGGCATCGCCCGCGATATCACCGGGCGCAAGCAGATGGAGGCGGAGCGCAAGCGCATTGGCGAGAGCCTGCAACGCTCCCTGGTGCAGACCATCCAGGCCATCGCCGTCACCATCGAAAAGCGCGACCCCTACACCGCCGGCCATCAGCAGCGCGTGGCAGAATTGGCCACCGCCATTGCCGCAGAGATGGGCCTGCCGGAGGAGCAGCGCGAGGGCCTGCGCCTGGGCGCGCTGATCCACGACATCGGCAAGATTTACGTACCGGCGGAATTCCTCAATCGCCCCGGCCGCCTGAGCGGCGCCGAGTTCGACATCATCCAGTCCCATCCGGTGATGGGACACGACATCGTCAAGGGCATCGAATTCCCCTGGCCGGTGGCCGAGATGGTTGTGCAGCATCACGAACGCCTGGATGGCAGCGGCTATCCCAAGGGACTCAAGGGCGATGAGATCCTGCTCGAGGCGCGCATCCTTGCCGTGGCCGACGTGGTCGAGGCCATGGCCTCGCACCGCCCCTATCGTGCCGCCCTGTCGCTGGATGAGGCCCTGACCGAAATCGAAAGCCACCGCAACACCCGCTACGATCCGGTGGTCGTGGACGCCTGCCTCAAGTTGTTCCGCCAGGACGGCTACGTACTGCACGGGAAGTAGGCGCGGATTGTTTCATTCCGGTGCGCCTGCACCATCGCCTGCACCAAACCGGCTCACGTCACGGGCCGTAACCTCCCCCGAACGCCCCGTGCCTCGTCCTGGTGCGCTTCTTGCTCGGTAAGCAGCAACACTCAATCCCACCGAGGTGCAACGCATCATGCTGGACCAGACCCTTGCCGTAGTCCTTGCCGGCGGCACCGGCACCCGCCTCAAGCCGCTTACCGCCGACCGTGCCAAGCCGGCGGTTCCCTTCGGCGGCAAGTACCGCATCATCGACTTCGTGCTGGCCAACTGCCTGCACTCCGGTCTGCGTCGCGTGCTGGTGCTGACCCAGTACAAGTCCCATTCGCTGCAGAAGCACCTGCGCGACGGCTGGTCCATCTTCAATCCGGAACTGGGCGAGTACATCACCCCGGTGCCGCCGCAGATGCGCACCGGCGAGCGCTGGTATCAGGGCACCGCCGACGCCATCTACCAGAACCTGTATCTGGTGGAGCGCAGCGAGGCCGAGGCGGTACTGATCCTCTCCGCCGACCACATCTACCGCATGGACTACGAGGCGATGCTCAAGGCGCACAAGGCCAGCGGCGCCGCCGTCACCGTGGCGGCGATGGAGGTGCCGCTGGCCGAAGCGCGCGCCTTTGGCGTAATGGCGGTGGATGCCGCGGATCGCATCACCGGTTTCGAGGAAAAACCCGCGCTGCCCAAGGCCATCCCAGGCCAGCCCGACGCAGCGCTGGTGTCCATGGGCATTTATGTGTTTTCTACCGGTCTGCTGCTGGACGAACTGGAGGCCGACCACGCCGACACCAACTCCAGCCATGACTTCGGCAAGGACATCCTGCCGCGCCTGATCACCACGCGGAAGGTGATGGCCTACCGCTTCGGCGGCGAGACCGGCCGCGTCACCCCCGACCGCTACTGGCGCGACGTCGGCACCATCGACGCCTACTACCAGGCCAATATGGACCTGCTCAAGCCGGTGCCGCCGTTGGATCTGTACCAGGCCGACTGGCCGATCCGCTCCTATCAGGCGCAGACCCCGCCGGCGCGCACCGTGCCGGGCGTCTCCGGCACCGAGGGCATCTTCATCAACTCCATCGTCGCCGGTGGCGCCGTCATCGCCGGCGGCAGCGTGCAGCATTCCATCCTGTTCCCGCAGGTGTTCATCGACGACGGTGCCTTTGTCGAGGACGCCATCCTGTTCCACGGGGTGCGCGTCGGCGCCGGCGCGCGCCTGCGCCGCTGCATCATCGACAAGGACGTGGAGGTGCCGCCGCGCGAGCAGATCGGTTACGACAGCAAGCGTGACCGCGAGCGCTTCACCGTCAGCGAACAGGGCATCGTGGTGGTGCCCAAGGGCTACCGTTTCGCCTGAGCGCCCCCTCCCGGCCGCCCCCACGAGTTTGGGGGCGAGGCCGGGAGGGGCGCTGGCTGGGGACAGGGGTGGCGGCGGCCCCCTGTTGTGCTGCCCTGCCTGGATTTTCGTATCTTATTGATTTTTAACTGCCAAGTTTTTCATCATCGAATCCGGCCCAGCCCCCATTCCGCGCTGGCCCTCCCCCCCGGTCGGCCCTCCCCCCCGCCATGCCGCCGCCGTAGCCCACGGAAATATCAGCAATTTTTCGAGAATTCGACTAATATGTGCCCCCTCAAATTTAGCCCCCCGATAGTCAAGTCCCCAAGGAGAACCATGTGGCTGAAGCAGATCTCGAGCTGCAATTAAAAGTTTGGAAAGACCTCGCCATCAGCAAGCAAGTACTGATGCGCGCCGCGACCGATGCCCTCAAGCTGGACCCGAATTGTTCCCAGGAAGAACTCAAGAGCGCGCTCGATAACGCCATCAAGCGTTACATCGAGGCCGACATCAGCGTCAGCAAGGCACAGGAACAAGCCAAGGTGGCCATCGCCACCATGGAAAAGAAACTCGCCGACAGCGAAAAGGCACGCAACCTCGCCGAGGCCGCGCGCGCCGAGACCCTGACCACGCTGGAGAAATTCGAGCAGCAGATGGTCGCTGAGCGTGCCCAGCACGCCAGCGAGGTGAAGAAGCTGAAAGACGCCGTCGCCGAAAAGGATCGCGCCATGAAGGCGATCAACACCGCCCTGGCCGATACGCCGGAAAATGTGGTGAAGAAGCTGAAGGCGCTGAAGAAGGAAAAGATGGACGAGGCCGATGCGCGCAAGGAAGCCGTCGCCGCCAACGCCACCCTGCGCAAGGAAAAGCAGACCCTGGAGCAGCAGGTGAAGGACATGCAGGCCGCGCAGGACAATGCCGCCAAGCTGGCCGAGAAGTACCGCGAACTGCACACCCTGTGCAGCGAGCTGCATAGCCAGCTCAAGCCGCTGGTGGAAGACGCCAAGAGCCTGGCCGCCGTGCCGATGCTCGAAGTCGCCGTGCTGGAAAGCATCGAGAAGGTCGGTGCCGAGGAGGACAAGAAGACGGCCAAGGGCAAGCGCTGATCAGCGCTGCTGCCAAAGTGAGCGTGCCTGATTGACGGGGGGCAATCAGGCTCGGCTCAGTTCAAGGGGTGACGTGCCCATCTATACACAACCGCCGTTGCCGCCGATCATTGGCCGCCACCATCTCCCTCAGGTATCCTCGAACCATCAATCCACCAAACCCGAAGGAGCCTCCCATGGTCACCTCCATCATCCTCATCAACGCCGAACGCGAGAAGATCAACGAAGTGGCCGAACAGCTGGCGGGGATTGAAGGGATTACCGAGGCATATTCGGTGAGCGGTCGCTATGACATCATCGCCATCGTCCGGGTGCCGACGGCGGAGGATCTGGCGCAGTTGGTGACCCATCGGATACTGGATATTCGCGCCATTACCAGCACGGAAACCCTGCTGGCCTTCAAGGCGTATTCACGCCACGACCTGGAGTCGATGTTCGACGTGGGAATATAGTCGGCGCCGGTTTTCCGCGCCTCATTCCTTTTGTTCGCTGAGCGGCATTCCCGCCGCGCCGGCATAGAACACCACGATCACGGCCGGCACGTCACCTTCGTTCTTCCCGTAGTGCCAGGTGTTTACCACCTCGATGACGGCTTCGCCGGCCTTGAGGTGCCGCGTTTCGCCATTTTCCTTCACCACGCTCAGGGCACCGCTGATCAGATATCCGGCATTGATCACCGGATGGCGGTGCAGCGGCAGTTGTGCGCCGGGGGCGATCTCGATGCGCAGCACGCTGATCTCAGGTGTGCCATCCGGGTAGGCGGGCAGGCGGCTGTAATCCCAGCTGCGGCTGGCCTGGGCCAGGACCTCGGCCTTGACGGCGGCCTCCTGCGCCTGGGCCGCGCCGACCAGCAGCACGATGCAACATACAGTAGTCAGCAGTCGTTGCATGATGTGTTACTCCGTAGAACGCGTTATGGGCGCGTGTGCCGCGCCTCATTCCGGAAACTGGTAGCCCGCCTCACGGAACAGATACAGGCATGCATCTACCGCAGCGGGGTCCAGCTTGTTGCCGCGCAGCTTTTCAATCTGCGCCAGCGCCGGTTCGGCGCCCAGGGCCGGGCGGTAGGGGCGGTGTGAGGACATGGCCTCGACAATGTCGGCGACGGCGAGGATCTTCGACTCCAGCAACATCTCCTCGCCAGTGAGGCCGCGTGGGTAGCCGCTGCCATCGAGGCATTCGTGGTGCTGCCATACCATGTCGGCGATGGGCCAGGGGAAGGCAATGTCCTTGATGATGTCGTAGCCGGCCTCGGCGTGTTGCTTGATCAGTTCGAATTCCACCGCGCTCAGTTTGGACGGTTTGCTCAACAGCTCGGACGGGATCTGCACCTTACCGATGTCGTGGATGTAGCCAGCGAGGCGCAGGCCGTGCAGGCGGTTGTCATCCAGGCCGAGGTGGCGGCCGATGGCGACGGCAAGATCGGCGACGCGGCGTTCGTGCCCGGCGGTGTAGGGATCGCGTTTTTCCAATGTGGCGGCGAGGGCGCCGATGGCCTGCTCCAGGGTGGCCTGCAATTGTGAGGCGTGGTGCTCGCGCTCCAGCAGCGATTGCTCGTAAGCGGCACGGGTGTGGCGGCTGTCGATACCGAAGCCGATGTCGTCGGCCAGTTCCTCGAACAGTTTCACCTCTTCCGGGCCAAAGGCATCGGTGACGGTGGCATAGACGGCGAGCACGCCGATCACTATGCCGCGGCTGCGCAGTGGCACGGTGATGATCGACGCCAGGCCGTGTTTGCGGGCACGCTCCATCCAGGGTTTGAAGCTGGCCTCCTGCAACATGTCGTTGTAGACGATGGTGGTATTGCCGCGGATGGCGCGGCCCACCGGTCCCTGACCTTGCGCAGAATCGCCCCACGACACCGTGAGTCCGTCGAGATAGCCGCGTGCACTGCCGGCGTGGGCGACGATTTCCACGCTCTTTTGCGTATCGTGCAGCGGCATGCCGATCCAGGTCAGGGCGTAGGCGTCCTGATCGGTGATGGCGTCGCAGGCGGTGTCGTACAGTTCCTGAATGGTTTCGGCATGCACCAGGGCGGCGTTGCCGCGGCTCAGTGCCGACAACGCCCAGTTGAGGCGGCGCATCTTCTCTTCATTCTTCTTGCGGGCGCCGATGTCGCGTACCGAGACCAGGATGCGCTTTCGGTTGTCCACCGTGGCGGCGCGCATGTTGACCTCGACCCAGAACAGGTGGCCGTTGCGGTGGCGTGCCTGCCATTCGAAGGTCTGCGGTTCGCCGGCGGCGGCGCGTTGCAGATAGCGTGCGGCCTCCTGCTGGGTGTAGGGCGGCGTGGCGGAGGAGAGATGCTCGATGTTGATCTGGCACAGCTGCTCCAGGGTGTAGCCGTACATCTCGGTGACGCGCTGATTGGCGTCGATGATGGCGCCGCTGTCGGCGTCGTGGACGAAGATGGCATCGTTGACCGAGTTGAAGATGGTGCGGAAGCGCTGTTGCTGCATGGCTTCGTTCTGGCGGTCGATGACCCGGCGCAGGAAGGCGGCGTAGCGGCTTTCCAGGCCGCGGGTGACATCGCGCTGGCCGAGCAGGCCGCTGACGCAGCCGTTATCGTCTACTACCACCAGACGGCGCAGGTGGTTCTTGTTCATGCGCTCCATGGCGGCGTGCAGGGGGGTGTCGGCGCTGAGGGTGAGCACCGGCCGTGTCATCACCTCGGCCAGCATGAGCTGGTGCGGATCGGTATGCTCCAGGCCAATACGCACCACGTCGCGCTCGGTGAGGATGCCCGCGGGACGGCGCTCCGCGTCGGTGACGATGACGCAGGCGTGGCCGTCCTGCGCCATGCGCGCGGCGGCGGCGGCCACGCTGGTGTCGGGCGGCAGCAGGCACAGGTGCGCCGACATCACACTGCCGACATCGCGGAATTGGATGAAATATTCCGGTCCCAGTTCGCGCACGATGTCGCTTTCGCTGACCATGCCGGCGATGCGACCCTGCGCGTCGAGCACGACCAGGTGGCGGATGTCGTGCTCCAGCATGCGGTGGTAGGCGTCGAGATAGCCGGTATCGCCATGGATGGTGATCACCGGGCCGTGCATGAAGCGGTGGCAGGGGGCGTCGAGCTGTTGCTGCAGGGTGGCGAGGGCGCCGAGTACGTCGTGTTCGGTGAGGATGCCGATGGCGATGCCGTCGGCGGCAACCACCATCGAGCTGATGTTGCGCTGCCGCATCAGTTCCAGCGCTGTGCGTAGCGGCGTGTGTGGCTCGACCTGCGCCACCTCGCGATTCATCAGCGCGGTGACCGGCCGATTGGAAAAATCGTTCATCTTTGCCCGCCCGTTTATTGTTGTACGTCCGCGTATCACGGACATTTATGGCGCCACACTATAGCAGCATAAATCGTGTGGGTTAAGGCGGTGCTTTCCTTATGAGCCGTAGCCCGGCAAACGGGAGATATCCACCGTATCCACCTGTTCCGGATCGAGATACTGATCGGCGTACTGCTGGAATACCCGCTCCTTGATGAAGACATCGAACAGATCCGGGTCGAGGTGGCCGTCCTGTTTCATGAAGGCCATGATGCGCAGGGTGTCGGACAGCTTCTTGCCCGGCTTGTAGGGGCGGTCGCGGGCGGTGAGGGCTTCGAACACGTCGGCGATGGCCATGATGCGCGCCTGCACCGACATCTGGTCGCGGGTGAGTCCGCGTGGGTAACCGCGGCCGTCGATGCGTTCGTGGTGACCGCCGGCGAATTCCGGCACGCGCTTGAGGTGCTTGGGGAAGGGTAGCGCCTCCAGCATGTTGATGGTGGCGACGATGTGGTTGTTGATTACCTGGCGTTCGTCGTCGGTGAGCGTGCCCTTGGCGATGTTGAGATTGAGCACCTCGTTTTCGGTGAGCAGCGGGCGCACGACGCCGGTGGTGTCGACCCAGGTGCGCTGGGCGATGGCCTCGATACGCGCCTGATCTTCCGGGCGCATGAATTCGCCGCCCTGGTTGGAGCGGTGGATGAAGTCGCGGTCGTCCTCCAACTGGCGCACGGTGTCCTGGTATTCCTTGAGCAGCAGGTCGGCCTGGGCGGGGTGCTCCGCACGTTTACGCAGCATGGCGATCTCGGCGTCGCGCTTCAGTATCTCGAAGCGTACATCCACCTCATGCACGCGGTCATAGATGGTTTCCAGCTTGGTGGATTTGTCCACCACGTATTCCGGCGTGGTGACCTTGCCGCAATCGTGCAACCACGCCGCCATCTCCAGTTCGTAGCGATCACCCTCGCTCATGCTGAAGTCGCGCAGCGGGCCGTCGCTGACCTTGGCCACGGCGTCCGCCAGCAGCATGGTGATCACCGGTACGCGGCGGCAGTGGCCGCCGGTGTAGGGCGACTTTTCGTCGATCGCGTCGGCGATGAGCTTGATGAAGGATTCGAACAGGTGTTTGAGGTCTTCGATCAGGCGCCGGTTGGTGAGCGCCACCGCCGCCTGCGAGGCCAGCGCCTCGGTGAGCCGCTGCGCCTCGGCGCTGAACGGGATCACCTGGCCGGTGTCGTCCTGGGCATTGAGCAACTGCAACACGCCGATGATGTCGCCCTCGTGGTTTTTTAGCGGCACGGTGAGGAAGGAGGTGGAGCGGTAGCCGGTCCGGTGATCGAATTCGCGCGTGCCGGCGAAATCGAACCCCTCCGCGCCGTAGGCGTCGGGGATGTTGATGGTGCAGTCGTTGAGTACGGCGTGGGTGACCACGTTGTGGTGGTTGGGCTGGCCGGCGGCGTCGTACAGCGGGATGGGCGGGAAGGGAATGGCGGTGCCGGTGGTGCCGCCCATGGCAAAATTGAGCGAGTCGGTGCGCAGGATCTCCATCTTTACCGCCTGGCCTTCCTGTACCGAGTAGAGGGTGCCGCCGTCGGCGCTGGTGATCTCTTTCGCACCGAGCAGGATCATCTCCAGCAGGCGGGCGATGTTGCTCTCGGCCGACAGGGCGATGCCGATGTCGATGAGTTTCTCGATGCGTTCCAGCAGATGGTCCATGATTTCGTCCTGTCGCGGCGTGCCGCCGTCATTGTAGCCCCGTTTCTGCCGTATTCATGACACGGCGCGCCAGGCTGATATAATCGCTGCCGGTTCATGAATCCAAACAAAAGGATAGACGATGCGGGTTAGCCTCAAGTGGACGCTGGGCCTGGTCTTGCTGGCGGGTGGCGCGGCGCATGCCGCCGACGCCCTGAGTGCGGCGGCGGATCAGGTGGCGGCAGGTGATTATCGTGCTGCGCTGGCGACCCTCGATCGTCTGGAGGGCGCCGCCGGCACGGCAGCATCGCCGCTGTTTCTGCGTGCCGCTGCCCTGGCCGGCAGCGGCCGGCTGGAGGAGGCCGCCCTGCTGTTCGAGCGCCTGATTGCCGAATATCCCCAGTTACCCGAGGCTTACAATAATCTGGCGGCGCTGCGCGCCCGGCAGGGCCAGCTGGCCGAGGCCAAGGAATTGCTGGAACGTGGGCTGCGCACCGACGCGCGCTACGCCACGGTGTACGAAAATCTCAGCACCATCTATGTGGAAATGGCCCGCAGCTCCTATGCCAAGGCCCTGCGCCTGGAGTCCGGCGCGCAGGCGCCGCGGCTGACGGTTTTGACCTCGCTTGCCGATGTCCCGGCGGCGGCGGTGCAGCAGGTAGCTGTTGCGCCGGTGGCGGCTCCTGCGCCGGTGGCCGCCCCGGCACCGGTAAAGCCGCCCCCCGTCAAGCCGGCTCCGCCCGTGACACCTGCCCCCACGGCCGCGGTGGAGCCTGCACCGGTGGCGGCGGCCGCGATGGTCGAACCGGCGCCAGAACCGCTCCCCGCCGCCGAGCCCGCGCCGGTGGTGGAGGAACCGCCGGTGGAAACCGTGCCGGAGGCAGTGCGTCTGGCGGTGGCCAACGCACTCAACGGCTGGGCACGGGCCTGGTCGGAGCAGAATGTGGACGCCTATCTGGCGTACTATGATGCGGACTTCGCCCCGGAGGGGGGAGAACGCCAGGCCTGGGAGGCGGAGCGCCGCAACCGCATCAGTCGTCCGGCCTGGATCAAGGTACAGCTGGAGGACATGAAGATGGAGGCGCCGGCAGCCGATGAGGTGGTGGTCACTCTGCGCCAGCGTTATGCCGCTCCCGGTTACAAGGACACCACTCTCAAGCGCCTGGCCCTGGCGCTGCGGGACGGCAACTGGATGATCATCACCGAAACCAGCATCAAGGTTCAGCGTTAATACACCATGCCGCGCTCCCGCTCCGGAAAACTGTTGCTCACCGCCGTACTGCTGACCCTGTCCGTCGGCCTGTACGGCGCACACCGTTTTCAGGACGGCGTCGAGGGCTCGGCCCTGGCCCTGCGCGGTCTCGACCCCGCCGATGCCACCGGTGACATGGCGCTGTACCCGCGCGCCCTGGCCCGGCTGGAGGAACGTCTGGCGTACTATCCCGAGGATTACGAGGCCAGCCTGCTCAAGGGCCTGATCCTGTTCCGCTCCGGCCGCCTCGACGAGGCGCGCGCTGAGCTCGCCGGACTGACCCGCCGCGCCCCCAAGTTCCATCTCGCCCATCTGGTACAGGGTGACCTGCTGCTGGCGCAGACCCAGACCGTCACCGACATCGGTGCTACGCCGCTGCTCGCCGGTCTGCAGGCCGAGGAAGAGGCGCTGGCTCAGTTGCGCGCCGAGGCCGAGGTGCGCCTGCGTGCCTACCTCGACGCCCTGCCGCAGGATCGCCTGCCGCGCGCCCTGCTCACCCTGGGCGAAGAGGTGCAGACCGCCATCGTGGTGGACAAGGAAAATCACCGCCTGTACATCTACGAGCGCCGGGGCGATGGCGAGCCGCCGCGTCTGGTGCGCGACTACTACGTCAGCACCGGACGGGCCAACGGCAACAAGGTGCTGCGCGGCGACCTGCGCACACCCGAGGGTGTGTACTTCATCACCAGCCACATCCCCTCCAGCGCCTTGCCGGACAAGTATGGCAGCGGCGCCTTCCCGCTCAACTATCCCAACGAACTGGACCGCCGCCTCGGCAAGACCGGCGACGGCATCTGGTTGCACGGCACCGAAACCGCCTTCTACAGCCGCCCGCCGCTGGACAGCGAGGGTTGCGTGGTGCTGCCCAACATCGACCTGGATCAGGCCGCCGCCTTCATCCGCCCCGGCGTGACGCCGCTGGTGATCACCGCGCGGGTGGAGTGGGTGGACGAGGCGGCCTGGCGCCGCGAACGGCAGGAACTGCTCGATGCCTTGCGGATGTGGGTGGAGGACTGGACCAGTGGCGACGTGGAGCGCTATCTGTCGCACTATGCCGCGGATTTCTGGAGTCCCGGTTTCGATCTGAAGAAATGGCAGACGCGCAAGCGTGCCGTGGCCAGCGGCAAGAGCTTCCAGCAGGTGGAGCTATCCAACCTGTCGCTGTTCGCCTATCCGCAGTCGGCCAGCAATGGCCGCGACATGGTGGTGGCCAGCTTCCGCCAGCACTACCGCTCCAATAACTTCAACAGCGACATGGGCAAGCGCCTATACCTGACCCGCGAGGACGGGCGCTGGCGCGTGCTGTACGAGGGTGGTGGCTGACGCCTGTCGCGCCAGCCTCAAAAATCCCGAGTTCACCAAATCGAACCACGGAGGACACAGAGAACACGGAGATATCAAGAACTATTCATTTTTCTCCGTGTACTCCGTGGTTCAATCTGGGGATGTAGGTTAGCCCCAAACCCTCACGACACATCCTCGCCCCGCGCCTGCCGTTCCGCCTGATAGGACGAGCGCACCATCGGCCCGCTGGCGACGTTGCGAAAGCCCAGGTTGCGGGCGATATCCCCCAGTTGCTTGAATTCCTCCGGCGGCACATAGCGCTGCACCGGCAGGTGGTGCGGCGACGGCTGCAGATACTGCCCCAGGGTGAGATGGGTGCAGCCGTGGGTGCGCAAATCCTTCAGCACCCCGATGATCTCGTCATTGCTTTCACCGAGACCGAGCATCAAGCCCGACTTGGCGGGCACCTGCGGGTGGCGCTGGTGAAAGCGCTGCAGCAGGTGCAGCGAGCCGTGATAGTCGGCGCCGGGGCGGGCCTCCCGGTACAGGCGTGGCACCGTTTCCAGATTGTGGTTGAACACATCGGGCAGGGCGTCGTTGAAGGCGGCGAGGGCGATCTCCTCGCGGCCACGGAAGTCGGGTACCAGGATTTCGATGCCGGTAGCGGGCGCCGCTGTGCGCACGGCGCGGATGCAGGCGGCGAAGTGGGCGGCGCCGCCGTCGCGCAGGTCGTCGCGATCCACCGAGGTGATGACCACGAAGCGCAGGCCCATGGTGGCGATGGTGGCGGCCAGGTGCTGCGGCTCCTCCGCCTCCAGCGGCTCGGGCCGGCCGTGGGCGACGTCGCAGAACGGACAGCGCCGCGTGCAGATGCCGCCCATGATCATGAAGGTGGCGGTGCCGTGGCCGAAACACTCGCCGAGGTTGGGACAGGCCGCCTCTTCGCACACGGTATGCAGCTTCTGCTCGCGCAGGATCGCCTTGATGCGCATCACCTCGGGGCTGTTGGGCGAGCGCGCCCGGATCCAGTGCGGCTTTTTCAGCGGTGCGGCCGCTTGCGCCACCTTGACCGGGATACGGGAAACCTTGCTCTCACCTTTGAGCGGATTGGGCGGCGCTATGGGCAGTTCATCGTCGTGCATGGCAGGCCTGTGGTTGAGCGGTGTTTTTGCTATCCGGGGCGATTGCAGTATATTCCCCACTGCACAGATTTTCCGGACCCAGGGGAGTGATATGGCGGCATTGATCCAGATTCGCAACAACGTCGAGGGGGTAAAGGTATTTTTGGCGGGGGAGAGCTACAGCCTAGGCCGTGGCGACGACAACGACATCGTGGTCAATGACGACCTGGCCAGCCGCGAGCACGCCCTGCTGGAGCGGGTGGCGGTGCTCGGCAAGCCGGCGGAAGTGCGCTACATCATCCGCGACCTGGGCAGCACCAATGGCACCTTCGTCAACCACAAGCAGGTGAGCGAACAGGCCCTCAACGACGGCGACGTGATCCGCCTGGGGCAGACCTTTCTGCGCTTTTCACTGTATGAGAAAGGTGACCCGGCGGAGACCAAGGTGATCAAGAAAACCATCATCCCCGGCGTGTACATCACCACCGACAAGAAATAACCCGGTCTGCTGCAGGAACCGAGTCCTCTCGACGAATGGGCCTGAACCAAGCGGCCAGTTGCCCACGGAGCGGGTTCACGTGGACAGCTTGTCCGCTACCTGTGCCAACAGCTTTTCTCCCACTGTTTCCAGACTGTCCGTTACACCGAGGGCGTGCAGTTGTGTAACGGCCAGCCCCGGATAACCGCAGGGATTGATGCGGTTGAATGGCTCCAGGTCCATGGCTACGTTGAGTGCCAGACCGTGATAGCTGCAACCGCGGCGCACGCGCAGGCCGAGCGAGGCGACCTTGGCGCCGTCCACATACACCCCCGGCGCATCCTGCCGTGCCAGCGCGGCAATGCCATAGCCCGCCAGCAGTTCAATCACCGCCTGTTCCATCAGATTCACCAGCGCGCGTACGCCCAGACCACGGCGACGCAGATCGAGCAGTAGATACAATACCACCTGGCCAGGCCCGTGGTAGGTCACCTGGCCGCCGCGATCCACCTGGATCACGTCGATGCTGCCGGGCTGGAGCAAGTGTTCCGCCTTGCCGTTGAGTCCGACGGTGAATACCGGCGGGTGTTCCACCAGCCACAGCTCGTCAGGGGTATCGGCCGTGCGCGCCTCGGTGTAGCGCTGCATGTCGCGCCACACAGGGGCGTAGGTTTGCAGGCCGAGACGGCGAATCAGGGGAGTTGATTTCATAGCCTGGCGTGTCTGCGCCTACAGCGCCATCAGCACCCGCTCATGGGCGGTCAGTTCGCTGTAGATGGCATCGAGCTGCTGCTTACTCTCGGCGCGCACGGTGACGGTGACGGAAACATATTTGCCGTTGCTGCTCGGGCGTGTGGCGACCGCACCCTCACCGACAGGGCCGGCGTGACGGCTGACGATCTCCACCACCAGCAGGTCGAAGTCGGTGCCGGACAGGCCCATGGCCTTGATGGGAAAGGTGCAGGGAAATTCGAGATGGGTGTCTGTCGTGCTCATGGTTTCAAAACATATGCACGGCAATGACGTGTTTTCGCCCTTGCGGTGCCGTGGCGATTACTGAACCTTGCCGGCGCGGAAATCCTGTTTGTAGGCGGTGTACAGCGCACTGATGCGCTGCCAAAACGGTCCGGGTTTGCCGTCGCCGACGACCTGGTCGTCGAGCCGGGTTACCGGCACCACCTCGCGTGTCGAGCTGGTGACCCATACCTCATCTGCGCTGCGCAGTTCCGCCTCGCTGATATCGGCCTCGCGGCAGGGGATGTCATTGGCATGGCACAGTTCCACCGCCAGATCGCGGGTGATGCCGGGCAGCAGCAGGTTGCTCTTGGGTGGCGTGATGACCACGCCGTCATGCACGATGAACAGATTGCTGGCGGCGCCCTCGGTGGCGTAGCCGTCACGCAGCAGGAGCGCCTCGGCAGCGCCGGCATCGAGCGCCTGTTGACGCATCAGCACATTGGGCAGCAGGGTGATCGCCTTGATGTTGCAATGTTTCCAGCGGATGTCGTCCACGGTGACGGCGGCGACACCGTTCTGCACGGCGGCGCCGGGCTCGCTGAGTGGCGTGCTCATGGCGAATACGGTGGGTTGTACGCCAGCAGGGAAGGCATGGTCGCGTTTGGGCGCGACGCCGCGGGTGACCTGCAGATAGATGGACTGGTCGCCCCCACCGTTGTGGCGGATGAGGGCGCTGAGGATGTCGGCCCAGTGTGTGTGATCGAGTGGGTTGTCGAGGCGGATGCCCTGCAGGCTGAGGTCGAGGCGTTGCAGGTGGTGTTCCAGGCGAAAGGCGCGGCCGCCATACACCGGGATCACTTCGTAGACACCGTCGCCGAACAGGAAACCGCGATCCATCACCGATACATGGGCCTCATGCACCGGCAGGAAACTGCCATTGAGATAGACGATATCCTCGGCCATCACTGCAGCAGCATGCGCACGTTGTCGAACAGCTTTTGCCACAGGCTGCCTTCGGCCACATCCTCCAGCGCGATCAGCGGACGTTCTGCCAGCACCTGATCGCCCAGGCGCACATTCACCGCGCCAAGATTCTGGCCTTTGCGGGTCGGTGCGACGATGGCGTTTTCGACGCTGAGCGAGGCATTGAGTTTGTTGTACTGGCCCCGCGGCACGGTGATGTAGAGCGGATCATTCAGGCCCAGCTGCACGGTCTCGCTGGCACCCTTCCAGACGCGCATGGCCTTGAGGGGCTGGGCGGCGTCATACAGCTTGTGAGTCTCGAAGAAGCGGAAGCCATAATTGAGCAGTTTCTGACTTTCGTTGGCACGCGCGGCCTCGCTCTTGGTGCCCATGATTACGGAGATGAGGCGCATGTCGCCACGCTTGGCCGAGGCCACCAGGCAGTAGCCGGCAGCTTCAGTGTGGCCGGTCTTGAAGCCGTCGACGGTGTTGTCGCGGTACAGCAGCAGATTGCGGTTGCCCTGGGTGATGCCCCCGTAGGTGTATTCCTTCACCGAGTACCAGGCGTAATACTCGGGGAACTCGTGGATCAGCACCGAGGCGAGCCGCGCCAGGTCGCGCGCGGTGGTGTAGTGGTTGGGGTCAGGCAGGCCGGTGGCGTTGACGAAGTTGGTGCTGTGCATGCCGAGATTGCGAGCGTGTTCGTTCATCAGGGCGGCGAAGGTCTCCTCGCTGCCGGCGACATGTTCGGCCAGGGCCACACTGGAATCGTTACCGGATTGAATGATGGTGCCCTTGAGCAGTTCTTCCACCGATACGTTGGTGCCCACCTCGATGAACATGCGCGAGCCGGGCATACGCCAGGCCTTCTTGCTGATACGCACAGTGTCGCTGAGCTGGAACTGGCCGGAGCGCAGTTCGTTGAATACCACGTAGGCGGTCATCAGTTTGGTCAGACTGGCCGGCTCCAGTCGCTCGTCGGCATTGCGCTCGGCCAGGATGTGGCCGCTGTGGTAGTCCACCAGGATATAGCCGCGCGCATCTACCGCCGGGGCATCGGGGATCAGGCGCGGCGTGGCGTGGGCGTCGTGAACCAGGGTGAGCAATGCAGTGAGGAAGACCGGCAGCAGATGTTTCATGGGCGTGCAAGAGTTCATGATGATAGGGGGGACAGGCGCGAGCATTTTACCTGAAAAAGCCGTATTCACGGCAGCTTCAAGTTAGTCAGACCCGCGTGGAGTAAGTTCAGGGCAATGGTGTCAGTCGATGACGACGTGCGGCGTACCTAAACCGAGTCCGCCCAGCTGGGCGGCCAGGCGGTCGGCCTCGTCCACGCTGGGGATCGGTCCGATGCGCACACGGTAAATGGGGGTATTGCTCGCATCGGCGCCTTCCTGCACCCGTACCGGGGGCAGCGGTTCGCTGCTCAGGCGGCTGCGCAGCTGCTCGGCGTTGTTGCGGCTGACGAAGGCGCCCACCTGCAGATAGAGGCCCACCGGGCGCGCCGGCGTGGTTGCCCCCAGGTTGGCGCCGGTCGCTTCCGCAGGGGTGGTTTGTGCCACGGCAACCGGCGGCGGCGCCGGCTGGCCGGGAGTGAGGGCGCGCACTTCCACCAGGCCGGTGCCGGTCTCCACGATGCCCAGCTTGCTGGCGGCGGCATAGGACAGATCGATGACGCGGTTGTCATGGAACGGGCCGCGATCATTGACGCGCACGATGGTGCTGCGGCCGTTGTTCAGGTTGGTGACGCGCACATAGGTGGGCAGCGGCAGCGAGGTGTGGGCAGCGGTGAGGGCATGCATGTCGTAGGTCTCGCCGCTGGAGGTGCGGCGGCCGTGGAACTTGGTGCCGTACCAGGAGGCGATGCCGCGCGCCACGTAACCGTCGGCGCTGTTCATCACGGTGTAACGCCGGCCGTTGACCACATAGGACTCCGGATTGCCATAGCGGCTGCGCGGTTCGGCGCGTGGCACCGGGTCGGGCACGTGGGACAGATCGGCGGAGTAGGATGGCCCGCCGTCGCGCCCGCCGAGGCTGCCGCAGCCGGCCAGCAGCAAGGCGGCTGCGGTGGGCAACAGGTGCTTACTGCAGCGGAGCATCGTTCAGCGCCAGCGGTGCACGGCCTTCCTTGGCCTTGCGGATTTCTTCGCTCAACTGGTGCACCGCCATGGCGTAGAGCGGACTGCGGTTGTAGCGGGTGATGACATAGAAGTTGTTGAAGGTGACCCAGTGTTCCAGCCCCTTGTCGCCTTCCAGCGCCAGCAGCGCCACCGGGGCGCTGGCGGTGATGTTCCAGCGTGGCGTGACGCCATGGGCGGCCAGCTCGCCGGCAGTGATGTGCGGTTTGAGGCCGGCGTCGAGCAACGGCTTGTGGCGTTCATCGGCCACGGTGGCCGGTACGGTAATGGTGCCGCCGTTGACCCAGCCGTGCACCTTGAAGTAGTTGGCGACGCTGCCGATGATGTCGTGCACGCTGCCGAACAGATCGCGGCGGCCATCGCCGTCGAAGTCCACCGCATAGGCGCGGAAGCTGGAGGGGATGAATTGCGGCGTCCCCATGGCGCCGGCGTAGGAGCCGGTGAGGCTGAGCGGCTCGATGGTCTCCTCGCGTGTCATCAGCAGATACTGTTGCAGTTCCTTGCGGAAGAAGGGCCCGCGCGGCGGGTAATCGAAGGCCAGGGTGGCGAGCGCATCCATCACGCGATGACGACCGCGGAAGCGGCCGTAACGGGTTTCCACGCCAAGGATCGCCACGATGTATTGCGGTGCCACGCCGTAGCGCTGCTGCGCGGCGTTGAGGATCGCCTCGTGTTCGCGCCAGAAGGCGACGCCATCACGGATGCGTTCGTTGGTGAGGAAGATCGGGCGGTAGGCGTGCCAGGGCTTGCTTTCCGCCGGTCGCGTGATGGCGGCGATGATGTCGGGGCGCAACTCCACTTCGCGAAACAGCTTTTCCAGTTCGCTGCGGGAAAAGTTGTGCTGTTGCACCATTTCATCGATGAACTCGCGTACCTCGCTCCGCTCGTTCAGATCGGTGGTGGCATGGCAGGAGAACGATGCGGTACACAGCAGCAGGGCGGCAAAGGTTTGGCGCAGATTCATGGCGTCAGGTTTTCAGCAGTTTGCGGTGGGTGTGGATCGACATCAGCATACCGAACGATGCCATCAGGGTCACCATCGAGCTGCCGCCATAGCTTACCAGTGGCAGCGGCACGCCGACCACCGGCAACAGGCCGGTGACCATGCCGACGTTGACGAAGACGTAGACCAGAAAGGTCATGGTCAGGCCGCCGGCGAGCAGGCGGGTAAAGGTATCCTGGGCGCGGCTGGCGATGTACAGGCAACGCAGAATGATGAACAGGTAAATCGCCAGCAGCAGCAGAATGCCGAGCAGGCCGAATTCCTCGCCCAGCACCGCGAAGATGAAGTCGGTGTGGCGCTCGGGGAGAAACTCCAGGTGTGACTGGGTGCCGTTGAGCCAGCCCTTGCCGTACAGGCCGCCGGAGCCGATGGCGATGGTGGACTGGATGATGTGATAGCCGGCGCCGAGGGGATCGCTTTCAGGGTTGAGGAAGGTCAGCACGCGGCGGCGTTGGTAGTCGTGCATGCCGAAGTGCCACAGCAGCAGCGCGGCCGGTATGGCGAGCAGGGCAGTGAAACTCACCAGGCGCCAGGGCAGGCCGGCGAACAGCAGCACAAAGGCGCCGGCGCTGATGATCAGCAGGGCGGTGCCCAGATCCGGTTGCTTGGCGATGAGCAGGGCCGGTACCACGAAGATCACCACGCCGACCAGGATGCGCCGCAGTGGGGGTGGCAGGGGTGTTTCCGCCAGATACCAGGCCACCATCAGCGGTACGGCAATCTTCATCATCTCGGAGGGCTGGAAGCGGAACAGGCCCAGATCAAGCCAGCGCTGCGCGCCCTTGCCCACCTCGCCCATGACCAGCACCGCCACAAGCAGCATCAGGCCCATGCTGAATACCAGCGGGGTCCAGCGGCGCAGGGTGTCCGGTGGTACTTGCGCGAAGAAGAACAGCAGCAGGAAGGCAGCACCGAGACGGGTCAGCTGCTTCACAACCATATCGAGGTTTTCGCCCGAGGCGGAATACAGTACCACGAGTCCGCCGGCGGCGAGCAGCAGCAGCGCGGTGAACAGGGGCCAATCCACGTGCAGTTGCGGCAACAGGGCGCGGCGCGACTGCTGCGGTGTATCGAGCAGTATCACTTGAACTCCTCCCGCAGTTTGCCGTCGGCGTCGAGTAGATAGGTATCCATCACCTTGCGTGCGATAGGTGCTGCCACGGAGCCGCCGCCGCCGCCATTCTGCACGATGACGGCGATGGCGATACGTGGCTTCTCCGCCGGAGCGAAGCCCACGAACAGCGCATGGTCGCGCAGGTGCTTGGCCACTTCCTCAGCCACGTATTCCTCGTCCTGCTTGATGCCGAATACCTGTGCCGTGCCGGTTTTGCCGGCGATGGTGTAGGGCAGATGGCGATTGATGCCGCGCGCCGTGCCGGTGGGGCTGTGCACCACATTGATCATGGCGCGGTGTACGCGTTGCCAATTGGAAATGTCGACCACGCGCACCGTCGGGAGTTCCTTGGCATCGAGCGGTGCGCGCAGGCCGCTGCCCGGCTCATCCAGGGCTGCCACCACCGTGGGTGTCAGGTGTCGGCCGAAGCCGGCCAGGGTGGCCGTGGAGGAGGCCAGCTGCAGCGGTGTGGCCAGGGTGAAGCCCTGGCCGATGCCAGTGATCAGGGTTTCACCGGGAAACCAGGGCTGGCGGTGCGCGCGGCGCTTCCATTCGCGCGAGGGCATCAAGCCGCTGGACTCGCCGGTGAGGTCGATGCCGGTGGGGCGGCCAAAGCCGAAGTTGCGCATGTAGTCCGACATGCGATCGATGCCCAGCGTGAGCGCCAGATCGTAATAATACGTGTCGCACGATTCGACGATGGATTTGTTGAAATCGACCCAGCCGTGTCCCTCCTTGCGCCAGTCGCGGTAGCGACGGTCATCGCCCTTGAGCATGTAGAAGCCGGGGTCCCAAATCTGCGTGTCGTGACGGATTTCGCCGCTCTCCAGGCCGAGCAGGCCATAGATGGTCTTGATGGTGGAGCCGGGCGGATACTGGCCGTTGAGGGCACGGTTGAACAGCGGTTGGTCCTTGGAGTTGGCCAGTGCGTCGTAGCTCACGCTGTCGATGCCGTTGACGAACAGGTTGGGGTCGAAGCTGGGCAGGCTGACCAGGGCGAGCACGGCGCCGTTGCTGGGGTCGATGGCCACCAGGGCGCCGTGTTCGATACCGAAGGCCTCCTGTGCCGTGCGTTGCAGGCGCACGTCGATGTTGAGGTGCAGGTTGCGGCCGGGGGTGGGCGGGGTGCGCTCCAGTACGCGCAGCACACGGCCGCGGGCATTGGTTTCCACCTGCTGATAGCCGACGCGGCCATGCAACTCGTTTTCATAGGTGCGCTCTACGCCGGTCTTGCCGATGTGGGCAGTGGCGGCGTAATTGGAGGTGTCCAGTTGCTGCAGTTCGCGTTCGTCGATGCGGCCGACGTAGCCGACGGAATGGGCAAGCAGGGGGCCGAGCGGGTAGTCGCGGGCGAGACGTGATTTGATCTCCACGCCTGGGAGACGGTAACGGTTGACGGCGATGCGCGCTACCTCCTCATCACTCAGGCGCAGGCGCAGCGGGCTTTCCTCGAAACGGCGCTTGCGGCGCAGGATCTGGCGAAAGCGTTCCATGTCGTTGTCGCTGACGCTGATCAACTCGCGGATGGCGGCCAGGGTTGCCTCCATGTCGGTGACCCGTTCGGGGACGATCTCCAGGCTGAATGTGGGCTGGTTTTCTGCCACGATCACCCCGTTGCGGTCGTAGATCAGGCCGCGGGTGGGGGCGATGGGCTGGATGTCCACGCGATTATTGCGCGACAGCGTGGTGTAGTGGTCGTGGTAGACCACCTGCAGATAGAACAGGCGGATGATGACGAAGGTAAGCAGGGCGGCACTGAACACCGCCGCGACGATCACGCGGCGCTGGAACAGATGGTTTTCCCACTGCGGATTTCTTAGCGGTGCACCGCGAAACATGATTAGCGCACCAGAAACGTGCGGCGCAGATCACGCAGGATCAGAAAGGCCCAGGGCCAGAGCAGCATGCTGGTGAGCGACGGCAGCCAGTACAGCCAACTGTTGGGCGGCTGGCCGATGACGCCCTTCACCCACAGTACCAGCATCTGGTTGAGCGCCACCATCAACAACACGAACAGGGCTTGCTGCCACAGCGGGAAAACGCGGATGCGCTGGTGCAGATGGATGGTGAGGTAGGCCACCAGGGCCAGCGCCAGCGCATGCTGACCGAGCAGCGCGCCTTTGGCGACGTCGAGCATCAGGCCTGCGGTCCAGCCGATACCGACACCGACCCGATCGGGCAGGGCCAGACACCAATAGATCAACACCATCGCTACCCACTCCGGGCGGAACAGCGCCGCCCAGTCGGGCAGCGGCAGCATGGTGAGCATCAGCGCCACCACAAAGGTGAAGGCGATGACCCAGCCGCCGTGGTGCCGCACCAGGGTCATGGCAGCGTCTCCTCGGCAAGCTTCTGTGACACCAGCAGAACTTCGCGGCTGCGCTCCAGTTGTGCTGCCGGTTCGGCCACCACGCGGGCATACGGTTGGCTGGGGTCCTTCTCGAACTCGATGATGGTGGCCACCGGATAGCCAGGCGGGAAGCGGCGGCCGAGGCCGGATGTGATCAGCAGGTCGCCGACCTGGATATCGGCGTTATTGGGAATGTGCGGGATTTCCAACCGGTCGGCCTCGCCGGTGCCGAGGGCGATGGCGCGCAGGCCGTTACGGTTGATTTGTACCGGAATGGCGTGGCTGGGGTCGGTAATGAGCAGGGCGGTGCTGGTGAACGGCGTCACCTGCACCACCTGCCCCATCACGCCATGGGCGTCGAGCAGAGGCTGGCCTTCGAACACACCGGCGCTGGCGCCCTTGTTGATCAGCACACGACGGCGGAACGGATCCTGGTCCACCGCCAGCAGTTCGCCGATCAGCACCTGTTCGCCCACCTTGCTGGCCGAGTTGAGCAGTTCGCGCAGTCGGGTGTTTTCCGCTTCCAGGGCGTAGAGCTTTTGCAGACGCATTTCCTGCAGCAACTGGCGGGCGCGCAACTGTTCGTTCTCTTCCAGCAGGGTGGCGCGCGCAGCCAGGTTCTCACTGGCCCAGTGGCCGGCGGCGCTGGGCAGGTTGACCAGGTATTGCAGCGGATAGACCACCAGGGAGAGGCCGTCGCGGATGGTGTCCAGGTGATTCTGGCGGTGATCCATCGTCATCAGCGCCACGGATGTGAGCATCAGCAGCAGCAGACGGATGGTGATGGGCGGCCCCTGGATGAACAGCCGTTTGATACCGCACCTCCCTCAATACGGCACGCGCCGGCAGGCCGGCGCGTTTGGCATCTAGTGGTTATTCGAGTGAAAAGATTTCGTGACCGTGTTCGTCCAGCAACTCCAGCGCGCGGCCGCCGCCGCGGGCGACGCAGGACAGCGGGTCATCGGCGATGATCACCGGCAGGCCGGTCTCTTCCATCAGCAGGCGATCCAGATCACGCAGCAGCGCGCCGCCGCCGGTGAGCACCATGCCGCGCTCGGCGATGTCGGAACCCAGTTCCGGCGGGGTCTGCTCCAGGGCAGTCTTCACCGCGTCGATGATGCCGGACAGCGGCTCCTGGATGGCCTCGAGGATTTCGTTGCTGTTCAGGGTGAAGCTGCGCGGAATACCCTCCGCCAGGTTGCGGCCGCGCACCTCGATCTCGCGCAGTTCGGTGCTGGGATAGGCGGTGCCGATCTCCTGCTTGATGCGCTCGGCGGTGGATTCGCCGATCAGGGTGCCGTAGTTGCGCCGCACGTAGCTGACGATGGCCTCGTCGAAGCGGTCGCCGCCGATGCGTACCGAGGAGGAGTAGACGATGCCGTTGAGGGACAGCACCGCCACCTCGGTGGTGCCACCACCGATGTCCAGCACCATGGAGCCGCTGGCCTCGGAGATGGGCAGGCCGGCACCGATGGCCGCGGCCATCGGCTCTTCAATCAGGTAGACCTCGCGCGCGCCGGCGCCGGCAGCCGATTCCTTGATGGCACGGCGTTCCACCTGGGTGGCGCCGCAGGGCACGCAGATCAGCACGCGCGGACTGGGCTTGAAGAACTTGAACTTGTTTTCATGCACCTTGCGGATGAAGTGCTGCAGCATCTTCTCGGTGACAGTGAAGTCGGCGATGACGCCGTCCTTCATGGGGCGGATGGCCGTGATGTTGCCGGGGGTGCGGCCCAGCATGCGCTTGGCCTCGATGCCCACGGCGGCGATGCGCTTGGGACTGTTCGGTCCAGACTCCTGCCGGATGGCCACCACCGACGGTTCGTTGAGGATGATGCCCTCGTCCCGCACGTAGATGAGGGTATTGGCGGTACCCAGGTCGATGGAGATATCGTAGGAGAAGAGGCCCTTCAGACGTCCAAACATAGAGTCGATCCAGATTTATTATGCGAGCCCGGGGTGGCAATGGGCGGGTTTCCTTGAAAAAACCCCGGTACTCTAGCAACGGCCTAGGTGTTTCGCAATGGGCGGGGCTGCGGCCGCAAGGCTATCTGTGATAAGTTTCGCCTTTTATTTTCGCCGGTAAAAATCGGGAGCAAACCGTGGCCCTGGAACGCAAAGACGTCGAGAGCATCGCCCATCTGGCCCGCCTGGCCATCAGCGAGGCGGATATTCCGGAATACGCCCGCAATCTGTCCAACATCCTGGCCCTGGTGGAGCAGATGAGCGCGGTGGATACCACCGGGGTACACCCCATGGCCCATCCGCTGGAGGCCACCCAGCGCCTGCGCGAAGATGCGGTAACCGAGACCGACCAGCGCGACCACTTCCAGGCCATCGCCCCTGCCGTCGAGGCCGGGTTATATCTGGTGCCCAAGGTCATCGAGTGAGCCTGAAGCAAGACATCTGGATCTGCAAATGAATGCGAACGGACGCAAATCCAAAGAGGAAGGAACTATTCCGCTAGGCAGCCCTACCGTTCTGGTCGTCAGAGCCGTTGGCTGCCTTTATGTAACACCCTGAATATTCGCGTCTATTCGCGTTCATTTGCGGACAGACCGAGGTTTTGAATGAATTGCAGGGCGGAATCGCTCCGACCCACAGGAAATGACACATGCACGATAAAACCCTCGCCGAACTGTCTGCCGGTCTTGCTGCCGGGGCGTTCTCCAGCGTAGAGCTGACCCGCCATTTCCTCGGCCGCATCGAGCGCCTCGACGGCCAGTTCAACAGCTTCATCACCGTCACCACCGAGCAGGCGCTGGCCCAGGCGCAGGCCGCCGATGCCCGCCGCAGCCGCGGCGAGGCGGTGGCGCTCACCGGCATCCCCTTGGCGCAGAAGGATATTTTCTGCACCAACGGCGTGCGCACTTCCTGTGCCTCGAAGATGCTGGACAACTTCGTCGCCCCCTATGACGCCACCGTGGTGGCTCGTTGCAATGCCGCCGGCATGGTGATGCTGGGCAAGACCAATATGGACGAGTTCGCCATGGGTTCGTCCAACGAAACCAGCTTTTACGGTCCGGTGAAGAACCCCTGGGATACGGCCGCCGTGCCCGGCGGCAGCTCCGGCGGTTCTGCCGCCGCGGTGGCCGCCCGTCTCACCCCGGCCGCCACCGGCACCGATACCGGCGGCTCCATCCGCCAGCCGGCCGCCCTGTGCGGCATCAGCGGCATCAAACCCACCTACGGCCGCGTCTCCCGCTACGGCATGATCGCCTTCGCCTCCTCTCTGGATCAGGCCGGGCCGATGGCGCGCAGCGCCGAGGACTGCGCCCTGCTGCTTGGCGCCATGGCCGGTTTCGACCCGCGCGACTCCACCTCGGTGGAGCGCGAGGTGCCCGACTACCGTGCCGCTCTCGGCAACAGCCTGAAGGGGCTGAGGATCGGCCTGCCCAAGGAGTACTTCGGCGCCGGTCTCGACCCGGCGGTGGGGCAGGCGGTGCAGGCGGCCATCGATGAGTACAAAAAGCTGGGCGCCGAGGTGGTGGATATCTCCCTGCCCAATACCGGCCTGGCGGTGCCCACCTATTACGTGGTGGCGCCGGCGGAGTGCTCCTCCAACCTGTCGCGCATGGATGGCGTGCGCTTCGGCTACCGCTGCGGGAACCCCAAGGATCTGGAAGACCTGTACAAGCGTTCGCGCGGCGAGGGCTTTGGCCCCGAGGTGAAGCGTCGCATCATGATCGGCACCTATGCCCTGTCGGCCGGCTACTACGACGCCTACTATCTGAAGGCGCAGCAGATGCGCCAGCTCATCTCCGATGACTTCAAACGCGCCTTCGCGCAGGTCGACGTGATCATGGGGCCGACCTCGCCCACGGTGGCATTCAATGCCGGCGAGAAGACCGACGACCCGGTGGCCATGTACCTGGCCGATGTCTACACCATCGCTGCCAACCTGGCGGGTCTGCCGGGCATGTCGATCCCCGCAGGCTTCGTCGGCCGCCGCCCGGTCGGTCTGCAACTCATCGGCAACTATTTTGATGAGGCCCGTTTGCTCAATGTCGCCCACCAGTATCAGTTGGTGACGGACTGGCATACGCGCGCGCCGGAGGGTTTTTAAGATGGAATGGGAAACTGTCATCGGGCTGGAAATTCACGCCCAGCTGGCCACCAAGAGCAAGATTTTTTCCGGCGCCTCCACGGCCTTTGGTGCCGCGCCCAACACCCAGGCCTGTGCGGTGGATTTGGGCCTGCCTGGCGTGCTGCCGGTGCTGAACAAGGAGGCGGTGCGGATGGCCACCAAGTTCGGTCTGGCCATCGGTGCCACGGTGGCGGAGCGCTCGGTGTTTGCGCGCAAGAACTACTTCTACCCCGATCTGCCCAAGGGCTATCAAATTTCCCAGTACGAACTGCCGGTGGTGGCCAACGGCCACATCGACATCGAACTGGCGGACGGCAGCACCAAGCGCATTGGCGTCACCCGCGCCCATCTGGAAGAGGATGCCGGCAAATCGCTGCACGAGGATTTCCACGGCATGACCGGCATCGACCTCAATCGCGCCGGCACGCCGCTGCTGGAGATCGTCTCCGAGCCGGACATGCGTTCGGCCCAGGAGGCGGTGGCCTACATGAAGCGTATCCACGAACTGGTGCGCTACATCGAGATCTGCGACGGCAACATGCAGGAAGGCTCGTTCCGCTGTGACGCCAACGTGTCGGTGCGTCCCAAGGGACAAAAGGAATTCGGCACCCGCGCCGAGCTGAAGAACATCAATTCCTTCCGCTTCGTGGAAAAGGCCATCGAGTATGAGGTCGAGCGCCAGATCGCGCTGATCGAGTCCGGCGGCAAGGTGGTGCAGGAGACGCGCCTGTATGATCCGGACCGCAACGAGACCCGCTCCATGCGCGCCAAGGAAGAGGCCAACGACTACCGCTACTTCCCCGATCCGGATCTGCTGCCGCTGGTGATCGAGCCGTCTTTCATCGAGGCTGTGCGCGCCACCCTGCCCGAACTGCCCGAGGCCAAGCGTCAGCGTTTTGTCAGCCAGTACGGCCTGTCCAGCTATGATGCCGGTTTTCTCACCGCCAGCCGTCAGTTGGCCGATTACTACGAGGCGGTGGTGCGGACTGTTGGCGGCGAGGCCAAGCTGTGCGCCAACTGGGTGATGGGCGACCTGTCGGCCAACCTCAACCGCGACGGCAAGGATATCACCGACTCGCCGGTGTCGAGCGCTCAGCTCGCCGGCATGATCCGGCGCATCCTCGACAACACCATCTCCGGCAAGATCGCCAAGGAGGTGTTCGAGGCGATGTGGAATGGCGAGGGTGACGCCGACGCGGTGATCGACCAGAAGGGGCTCAAGCAGATCACCGACAGCGGCGCCATCGAGAAGATCATCGACGATATCCTGGCCGCCAATCCGGACAACGTCGCTGCCTACCGTGGCGGCAAGGACAAGCTGTTCGGCTTCTTCGTCGGCCAGGCGATGAAGGCCACCCAGGGCAAGGCCAACCCGCAGCAGCTCAACGACCTGTTGAAGAAGAAGCTGTCCGGCTAAGGCTTTCGCGTTCGCTGAACCGAAGACGGGAGCCTTGGGCTCCCGTTTTTTTGCGTGGTCTTGTTGTCGAAAGAGTGGCGCGGCATATACTTGGAAGCACTCGGCAAGGGGATTGTCAGTGGGCGACACGGGATCGGAACAGCGGCACGCAATCGAAGTGGTGCGACGGATCTGGCGTTATGGCCTGCTGGTGGCGCTGATCTGGAGCCTGCTGGTATGGGGCTCTGCCAGGTGGACCTTGCACGAACATCATCAGCACGTCCTGGGCCTGGCCAAGATATGGGCCGAAACGGCCTTCGAGAAGGACATCCAGTATCGTCTGTGGAGTGCCAGGCATGGCGGCGTCTACGTCCCTGTCACCCAGGACACGCCACCCAATCCCTATCTCGACGATATCCCCGAGCGCGACATCATTACCCCGTCAGGGCGGCAGCTCACGCTGATCAACCCCGCCTATATGACGCGCCAGGTGCTGGAGCTGGCCCGCGAGCGCAACACCATTCTCGGCCACATCACCAGCCTCAATCCGCTGCGTCCCGAGAACCAGGCCGATGCCTGGGAAACCATGGCGTTGCAGGCGTTCGAACGCGGCGTGCCGGAGTACAGCGAAATCACCGTCTTGAATGGCCAGCGCTACTTTCGCCTCATGCGGCCGCTGTACGTCGATGCCGCCTGCCTGAAATGCCATGCCAAACAGGGCTATCGCGAGGGCGAGGTTCGCGGCGGACTGAGTGTGGCCGTTCCGGTGTTCAAGCTGTTGGAGGACGATGAGGATTTTGTCGGGCTGATTGTCACCCACGCCGCGCTGTGGTTGCTTGGCCTGCTGGGCGTGGTCATTGCCACGACCGGCCTGGCCCGCAAGACACGCCATCTGCTGGACAGCAACTCAGCCCTGGTGCGTGAGGTGGCCATACGGCGTGAGACGGAGGCACGGTTGCGTACCGAGCATGAACAGCAAGGAGTGCTCAACCGGCAATTGCAGCAGGCGCAGCAGCAGTTGATGCAATCCGAAAAAATGGCCGCCATCGGTCAACTGGCGGCGGGTGTGGCGCATGAAATCAATAATCCCACCGGTTATGTGTTGTCCAACCTGTCCAGCATGCAGCGTTATCTGGAAGACATGCTGACCTTGCTGGATGCCTATGAGCAGTGCGAGCGGTTGCCGCAAGGGACTGATCATGCGGAGCAACTGCGGCGCATAGATGAGATGAAGAAGCGGCTGGACGTGGATTATCTCAAGCACGACGTGTTCGACCTGTTGCGCGAGTCCAGCGAGGGGATGAACCGGGTCCGCAAGATAGTCAAAGATCTGAAGGATTTCTCCCACCCGGACAGTGGCGGCTGGCAGTGGACGGATCTGCACGCCAGCATCGAGAGTACGCTCAACGTGGTGTGGAACGAGCTGAAGTACCGCACCGAAGTGGTGAAGGAATTGGGGGCGGTACCGCCGGTGTTTTGTATACCATCACAAATCAACCAGGTGATCATGAATCTGCTGACCAATGCGGTACAGGCCATTCCTGACCATGGGACCATTACCATTCGTTGCGGCAGCGAGGGGGACGAGGCATGGCTGGAGGTCAGCGATACGGGCAAGGGCATCGCCCCGGAACACCTCGATCACCTGTTTGAGCCATTTTTTACCACCAAGCCCATAGGCAAGGGGACCGGTTTGGGTTTGTCGATTACCTTTGGCATAGTGCAGAAGCACGGTGGCCGCATCGAGGTACACAGCACCCCGGGGCGGGGCGCGACCTTCCGCATCTGGTTGCCCATCAACGGCGGCGGCGAGGCGCCGGTGCCGCCACCGCAGTAGACGTCGTAAACCCATCCTGGGGCCAGTCATTTTTTTCGGCACCACGAACACCGTGTGTGACGTGCGCTTGGGTATAATGACCTTCCATCGCCAGATCGTCTTGTGCCATGAACGATACCTTGCAACGTTTTTTGTTCGACAACACTCCGGTTCGCGGCGAACTGGTGCGGCTGGATGCCGCCTGGCAGGAGGTGCTTACACGCCATGACTATCCGCCGGTAGTGCGCGAACGTCTGGGCGAGATGATGGCCTCTTGTCTGCTGCTCTCCGCCACGCTCAAGTTCAAGGGCGCGGTGACCATGCAGGTGCAGGGAGAGGGACCGATAGCATTGATGGTGGTGGAGGCGACGGCACGGCGCACGGTGCGTGGCATGGCGCAGTGGTCGGGTGAGGTGGTGGCCGGGGAACTGGCCGAGCAGTTTGGCGCTGGACGGTTGACGATAACCATCGACCCGGGCGCCGGGGCTGAGCGTTATCAGGGGATCGTGGCCCTGGAGGGGCGCAGCCTCGCCGATGCCATCGATGCCTATCTGGAGCGCTCCGAGCAGTTGCCGACCCGCATGTGGTTGGTGGCTGACGGAAAGACCGCAGCGGGCATGCTGCTGCAAAAACTCCCCGGTACCGATCATGATGACGATGCCTGGGGGCGGGTCCAGGCGCTGGGGGCGACGCTGTCAGCGGAGGAACTGCTGACGTTGCCGGCACAGGAGATTATTCATCGCCTGTTTAACGAAGAGGATGTGCGCCTGTTTGATGCCGAGACGGTCAGTTTCCATTGTTCCTGTTCCCGCGAACGTGTGGCAGGCATGCTGCACAACCTAGGTCAGGACGAGGTGATGGATATTCTGCATAGCGAGGGAGGTATTGAGGTGGTTTGCGAGTTTTGCAATCAGCGCTACCACTTTGATGCCATGGACGCTGCACAACTTTTCGCTCCATCGACACCGGACGTCGGTACCACACGACATTGAGTGGCTGGCGGAAGGCGTGAGGTGACGCAGATATTTCTGCCGTTACCCCTGCCTTCCGCCGGTGGGTTCAGCTATGGCTCAATAACGCACGCAGCTCAGAGAGCAGTTGTTCCTTGCGTTCCAGTTCGTCCACCAGCTTTTCCGCCAGCAGCGGTCCGGCCGCGTAGGCTCGGGCGAAACCGAGCTTGAAACCCAGTTTGGTGATGTCGCGGGCCAGAAATTCCAACTCCTCGTCATCCAGCGGTCCGCTCTTGCCGTCCAGGACTTTGCGTGCCTCCTTGATGAGTTTTTCACTCATGACACTCCCCTTTCATTTTTCATGGTTATTGGAACCGGCGCGTAGACGCCTGTGCAAAGCATACGCCCGGATTTTCCGTAAAGCGAGGACGCCATGCGCCGGTTACGAGTTTGTTTTGGCCATGGCTGGTGGTCTATCTGCATCTCATGCAGCTATCTGGAACAAAAGGATCGATTTCACGCTGACAGGGGCGTTGGCGCGCACGTACGGCGCCTGCTTGCATCCGGTGATGAGCGACGCTGCTGTTGTTTCACCTGGCGCCGCAGGAACGTCATGGCGCGGCATCTCCCATCTGGAGGTCGCTCAACAGGTATTGCCCACGCGATCGCCTTGCACGGTTTGTTGGTGTGACATGACTGCTGGGTGGGGATTGCCGGTTTTATGCTTTACATCGACTATCGCGCGGCCTAGAATCCGCCTGCCTATTTCAATTGCGGAGACCCACGTGGGTACTTGTTCGAGCGACAGTAGCAGGCCGGTGCAGTCAGCCGGCATGTTCCCGGCAAGATAACGCGCAGCTTTCCCGCCGCTGTCTTGCCAAAAGGCGAGAGAGCGGAATCTCACCGGTGGCCATTCCTGCCACCCGATGCCTCTCCTCGATGTGTATTGCCTCGCTGCACCGGCGCGCTGCGCCGAAGGTGCCGACGCGGGTGTGCTCGTAACCGGTGTCGTGGTTTCTACGCCATAGACCCATGGAGGCTGTCATGGACCCTGACCCTAGCTGTTTATATCTGCCCATGCCCGTTCGTTCCATAACCGAGATGCCGGCACCACGCCGGAAGACCGCCCGCCGCTGATCCCCCGGGTGTTCTCCGCCGTGTCATGTCGGCGGGGAGTATGCCCATGTTCAAATTCCAGATTTTTGCCTGTGCGCCGCCCGCCTGTGCGTCACTGTTTATGGTGGCACGTGTGGTCACCATCGTACTGTCCGTTGCCGCCGCGTGGCCGCTGGTCGCGCATGCCGGGCGGCCCATGACCACCGATGATGCTGCCATCGTTGATGGCTGCCAGCTGGAGGCTTGGTGGGAAGGCGCACGCCAACAGGGCGCCGACCGCGATACCTTCTGGCTGAATCCCGCCTGCAACCCGTTCGGGGCCACTGAGTTCGCGCTGGGGGCCGCCCGTGAGCATGACGCCGAGGGAGCTGCGATGTTGGCGGTGTGGCAGATCAAGCACCTGTGGCGTGCCTATGGCGATACCCGGGCAGGCTATGCCGTGGCATTGCGTGGCGCGTATGACAGCCGCCACGACGGCCTGTTCGACGATGTCGGTGTGAGCGGCATTCTGACCTTGCCCCTGCACGGTGAAGCGTGGCTCGCCCATGCCAATCTGGGGGCGCGGCGTATGCGCGACGATGATCGTTGGCGTGTGCATGTGGTCTGGGGACTGGGGCTGGACCGGCAGGTCGCGCCGGCGACGCGCCTCGCGGCGGAGGTCTTCGATATGGTCGATCGGGGCATGGGCTGGCAACTGGGTATCCGCCATGAGCGGGTGGCCGGCCGCGTGCAGCTCGATGCCAGCGTCGGCGCGCCCGATGGACGTTTCTCCGGCCGTGTGTACACCGTGGGACTCGTTTTCGCGGTGCCTTCGTTCCTGCGCTAAGGCGCGCCCATATCCTGACCTGGGAGGCCCGTCATGAATCGCGAAGACATCCTGGCGACCTTGGACGACCTGCTGCTGACTCCGAATGCAGAGGTCTTTTCCCACATCGTGCGTACCCTGCCGTACGCGGATCTTGCCGATGCACTGGAGGCGCACCCGGCCGCGCAGGTGGCGCCGCTGCTGATGACGCTGGAAACGGGGGCACGCACCGCGTTGTTCGCCCACCTGTCTGCCGCGCAGCAGGATGCGCTGCTGCGCGTACTGCCGCGCCGTGCGGTGGTGGCGCTGTTCGAGCAATTGCCGTCGGATGACCGCGCTGACCTGTTCAACCGCCTGAATGACGAGGCCAGGCAGCAACTATTGCCGGCCCTGGCCAAGGTCGAGCGTGAGGACATCCTGCGGCTGGCCTCGTATCCCGAGGGCTCGGTAGGCTCTGTCACCACCTCGGACTACGCCACGGTCGGCGCGGACTTGTCCGTGGCCGATGCCTTGTATGCGCTGCGCACGGGGGCGCCCGACAAGGAGACTATTTACGTGGTGTACGTGCTTGATGAACAGCGCCATCTGCTGGGGACACTGTCCCTGCGCGAGTTGGTGCTGGCGCGGCCGGGGGCGCAGGTAGCGGAGCTGATGCGCCGCGATCCGGTGTTCGCCCGCGCCGAGTGGCCGGCGGGCGAGGCGGCGGAGCTGATCCGCCGTTACGATTTGCTGGCGGTGCCGGTGATCAATGGCGGCGACCGCATGATCGGCATCGTCACCGTGGACGACGCGATGGACATCGAAAAAGAGCAGGATACGACGCAACTGGCGCGTTTCGGTGGTACCGCCGCTCTGGGCGGGCCGGATCTCGATTTGCGTTCGTCGAGTTTCCGCCAATTGTTCACCACCCGGGTGTTCTGGCTGACCTTTCTGACGGTGTTCGGCATCCTGACCAGCACCTTTGTCGCCGCTCAGGAGGCGTTATTGAGTCAGGTCATCATCCTGGCGGCCTTCGTGGCGCCCATCATCGACATGGGCGGCAACACCGGCAGCCAGTCGGCCACCCTGGTGATTCGTGCCATGGCACTGGGCGACATCAAACTGAAGTGGGCCGATGTGTGGTTCGTGCTTAAGCGTGAATTGCCCGTGGCGGCCGCCCTGGGCGGTGCCATCGCGTTGTTGGAGGCAGTGCTGGCCTTTTTCGCCAAAGGCGTAGGCGGCGAGGTATTGCTGGTCGTCGGTCTGACCATGTTGACGGTTACCATCCTCGGCGGCCTGCTTGGCACCGTCCTGCCGTTCGTCGCGCGGCGGCTTGGCACCGATCCGGCGGCACTCAGCGCGCCTCTAATCACTTCGGTGATGGATCTGCTCGGTGTCTTCGTCTACTTCGGCTTTGCCTACATGTTCCTCGGCCATTTGTTGCAATAAGGGCTGGGAGTGGTGCCACCGCCTTGCGGTGGCACCACTCCCCATGCAAGCCGATGTCTCACCGTTTTGTGGTGGGCGGCTCGTGCGGCAGGGCACAACCGCTTTTGCAGGCGAGGATGGAGAAATAGCGCAGATAGATGTAGAGCAGGGGGACGAACAGCGCCAGCCAGAACCAGTCCCACGGCGTCATGGCGGTGGCGCCCTGCCACCACTTGACCAGCGCCTTTACCGCCAGCGCCAGGCTGAGGAACAGGGAGAACAGGATGGCAATGCGCGCCAGGGCGCGTTTCATGGATCGATCATTTCCAGTGCCACCGCTTCCACCCGCCGGTCGCGCAGGCGGTAGCCCTGCATCTCGAGCACGCCCTTGGTATTGAGCGAGATGATCAGGTACAGCGCTTCCGGGTAGGCCGCCTGTTCCAGATCGATGGCGGACGGCGCAGCAGGGGCGTGCGGGTGGGAGTGATATATGGCGAACAGCGTTTCACCGTTGTCGCGCATGCGGCGCATGGCGTCGATCTGCTGCTGCGGGTCCATGGCGAACAGGTGATCGGTTGCGGCCGCCACGTTCTTGATCGGATAGACCTGGCGCGGTGTGCCTGCCTGCGCGCCGATCAGCCCGCACACCTCCTGCTCCGGCGCGTGCAGGGCGTGGCTGAGGATGCGGTTGATGATGGTGCGGTCGATGTGTACGGTCATAGTAACCTCATGAACCGCAGAGAATACCTGCTACGCGAATACGGACATCAAGCTGTTCGGTGTTCGAGTTCATTCTTTGGGCGTGCCGCACACCGGGCATTGCGGGTCCTTGCGCAATTTAAGCGTGCGCCACTCCATACCGAGGGCATCGAGCAGTAGCAGGCGTCCGCCCAGGGTATCACCGACGCCAAGCAGTACCTTGAGGGTCTCCGTGGCCTGCACGGTGCCGATGATGCCAACCACCGGGGCGAGTACGCCGGTGAGGGCGCAGGTGTCGCCGCCGCCTTCCTCGTCGCGGTACAGGCAGCGGTAGCAGGGCGCATCCGGCTGTTCATTGTGGAACACCGTAACCTGGCCTTCCATGCGGATGGCGGCGCCAGACACCAGCGGCGTGCGCTGGCGCACGCAGGCGGCGTTCAGTTCGAAGCGGGTCTCGAAATTGTCGCTGGCATCCACCACCACGTCGGCCAGGCGTACCTGTTCGTTCAGGGCGTCATCGGTCAACTGGCCGTTGATGGCGATGACGTTGATGTGCGGATTGAGCTCCAGCAGGTGGTCGCGCGCCGACTCCACCTTGGGTCGGCCCACGTCGGCGGTGCGGTGCACCACCTGGCGTTGCAGGTTGGACAGTTCCACCGTGTCGTAATCCACCAGCACCAGGGTGCCGACGCCGGCGGCGGCCAGATAGATGGCGATGGGTGAGCCGAGTCCGCCCATGCCGATGATCAGAACGCGGGAGGCCATCAGTTTGCGCTGCCCGGCGGCGTCCACCTGGGGCAGGGTGATGTGGCGGCTGTAGCGTTGGAGTTGGTCGTCGTTCATAGAAATGGTTTTGAGTTTCGAGTTGCGGTGCTAAAGACGCCGGGTATTCGAAACCCGAAACTCGAACACTTTACTTATAAATAATTTCGCCAGTGCTCCGGCCGATCGTCGCGGCAGCCGTGGCGCAGTTGTTCGTAGCGCTTGACGTAGACCTTCACATCCTTGGGCGCGGCATGGCCGTCGAGACCGAGATTGGCGCGCTGGGTGTCTTCGGTGTAGTAGTACAGGGCGCGCTTGAGCTTGCACATCAGGTTGTTGGCGAGGTGGAAGCCGACCTCGAGCAGCACTTCCTCGATGGCGCGCAGGGTGATCAGAGTGACGTCGTAGCGTACCTGCAGCACGTGATCCTGTTGCGGATGGGCGTCGATGATGCCCTCCATGCCGGTCAGCAGCAGGGTAGCGGTGTGGGCCTGCTTGGGGTCCGGATTGAGGGTACAGAAGGTGACGTCACGGATTTTGAGAAATTCGCTGTTTTCCTGCGGCATGCCGTACCACCCCGGCTGTCTTCAGCCTGCTGCATCTCGTTACGTTGCCCAAGTATAACCACATCCGCTGACGGAAGGCATGACATCAGCGGATACGGCCGCCGCTGATGCGTTCATGCCCGGCGGCATCACGGCGCGTCAGTACCTCGCAGTAGCCGTGTTGCTGTAACAGGGCGCGTACGTCCGCTCCCTGATCGTAGCCGTGTTCCAGCAACAGCCAGCCGCCGGCCTCCAGGTGATGCGGCGCGCCGGCTACCAGCAGGCGGATGTCGTCCAGACCGTCGGGGCCGGCAGCGAGGGCGGTGAGCGGTTCGTAGCGCAGATCGCCCCGCCCCAGGTGTGGGTCGGCCGCGGGGATATAGGGCGGGTTGCTGACGATGAGATGCTGGCGCCTGCCGGCCAGCGGGGCGTACCAGATCCCGGGGAGGAACGTCACGTTGCCGATTTGATTGCGGGCGGCATTTTCCTGCGCCACGGCCAGGGCCGCGGTGGAGGCATCGGTGGCCAGGATGTGGCAGTGGGGCCGCTCGCGGCCCAGGGCCAGGGCGATGGCGCCGCTGCCGGTGCCGAGGTCGGCGATGTGCCAGACGGCGTCCGGCGGGATCAGTTCCAGTGCCCATTCCACCAGGGTCTCGGTGTCCGGACGCGGGATCAGCGTGGCCGGGGTGACCTTCAGTTCCAGCGACCAGAAGGCACGGTTGCCGGTGAGATAGGCCACCGGCTCGCCGGCGGCGCGGCGGCTGATCAGCGTCTCGAAGGCCGCCTGTTCATCGGCAGTGAGCGTTCGCTCCGGCCAGGCACGTAGCCAGGCGCGGTTTTTCCCCAGCAGGTGGCAGAGCAGCAGTTCGGCGTCGAGGCGCGGCGTATAGCTTTCAGTCAGCCGTTGCTGCGCCGCCGCGAGCGCTTGTGCCACCGTCTGTAGGGCTACACTGCCAACCAAAGGTCAACACCTGCCGCAGAGGCGCAGAGACGCGGAGCGACGTATATGCAGAATTTCTCTGCGTCTCTGCGCCTCTGCGACAGGCTTTTGACGTTGACCGAACACGGCCGTCATTCCGCGCTCATGGCGGCGAGCTGGTCGGCCTGGTATTCGCTGATCAGCGGGTCGATGAGGGCGTCGAGGTTGCCGGCCATCACGTCGTCCAGCTTGTACAGGGTGAGGTTGATGCGGTGGTCGGTGACGCGGCCTTGCGGGAAGTTGTAGGTGCGGATGCGCTCGGAGCGGTCGCCGCTGCCCACCAGCAGCTTGCGCGTGGCCGATTGTTCGCTGTGCTGCTTTTCCTGCTCGGCGGCGAGCAGCTTGGAGGCCAGCACCGACATGGCTCGGGCGCGGTTCTTGTGCTGCGAGCGCTCGTCCTGACATTCCACCACGATGCCGCTGGGCAGGTGGGTGATGCGGATGGCGGACTCGGTGCGGTTGACGTGCTGACCACCGGCGCCGGAGGCGCGGTAGGTGTCGATTTTGAGGTCGGCCGGGTTGATCTCCTGCGCCTCCACCTCGTCCACCTCGGGCATCACCGCCACGGTGCAGGCAGAGGTGTGGATGCGGCCCTGCGACTCGGTCTCCGGCACGCGCTGCACGCGGTGACCGCCGGACTCGAACTTGAGGCGCGAATAGGCGCCCTGGCCGATGACGCGGGCGATGATCTCCTTGTAGCCGCCGTGTTCGCCCAGGCTTTCGGAGACGATTTCCACCTGCCAGCGGCGCAGCTCGGCGTAGCGGCTGTACATGCGGAACAGATCGCCGGCGAAGATCGCTGCCTCGTCGCCGCCGGTGCCGGCACGGATTTCAAGGAAGATGTTCTTGGCATCGTTGGGGTCCTTGGGCAGCAGCAGCTTGTGCAACTCCACGTCCAGCGCATCGCGCTTCTCGCGTGCCGCCTCCAGCTCCATCTGGCCCAGTTCGCGCAGCTCCGGGTCGGAGCCGCGCATCATCTCGTTGGCGGCATCGATATCGGCCAGGGTGGCCTGGTAGCTGTTGTAGCAGTCCACCACCGGGGTGAGCTGGGCATACTCCTGCGACAGGGCGCGGAAACGGTCCTGGTTGTTGATGATGTCCGGATCGGCGAGCAGGGCATTGAGCTCCTGCAGCCGCTCGGAGAGGGTCTCCAGCTTGCTGAGGATGGACGGTTTCACGGGGCTAATTGTCGTTGTGTTTCAGATTGAACAGGACGCGGGCAGCATCCAGCAGCTCGTTGCGGCCTTCGAAGCCAGCGCGGTTGAGCTGGGCGGTGGGTTCGTGGATCAGCTTGTTGGTGAGCAGACGCGCCATTTCGCGCATCACGTAATCGGGGGCCTTGCCGGCAGCGAGGTGGCGCATGCAGTGTTCCAGCACCTGGTCGCGGATCGTCTCGGCCTCGGTGCGGAAGGCGCGGATGGTGTCCACCGCTTCCAGTGATTGCAGCCAGCCCATGAAGTGGCTGACCTGGGTGTCGATGATCTCTTCCGCCTGCATGGCGGCCTGCTGCCGTGACTGCAGGTTCTCCTGGATGATCTCCGACAGGTCGTCGACGGTGTAGAGATAGATGTCGTCCAGTTGGGACACTTCCGGCTCGATGTCACGCGGCACGGCGATGTCCACCAGCAGCATGGGGCGGCGCTTGCGTGCCTTGAGTGCACTCTCCACCATGCCCTTGCCCAGGATCGGCAGCGGGCTGGCGGTGGATGAGATGACGATGTCGGCCTCGGCCAGGTGGGCCGGGATCTCCGGCAGGGCGATGGCATAGCCGCCGAACTCCTGCGCCAGGTTATGGGCGCGTTCCACCGTGCGGTTGGCGATGATGATGCGGCCGATGCCCTGTTCGTGCAGGTGACGCGCCACCAGTTCGATGGTTTCGCCGGCGCCAACCAGCAGGGCGGTGTGCTTTTCCAGATTGGAGAATATCTGTTTGGCCAGACTGACGGCGGCAAAGGCCACGGATACGGGGCTGGCGCCGATGGCGGTGTCGGTGCGTACCTGCTTGGCTACCGAGAAGGTGTGCTGGAACAGCTTGTTGAGCAACTGGCCGATGGAGCCGGCTTGCAGCGCGGTACCGTAGGCCTGCTTGATCTGGCCAAGGATCTGCGGCTCGCCCAACACCAGGGAGTCCAGGCCCGAGGCGACGCGCAGGATGTGGCGCACCGCCTGGCTGTCGGGATGGGTGTAGAGATAAGGATCGACCTCCTGCGCACTCAGGCGGTGGAAGTCACGGAACCACTCCAGCACTGGTCCCTTCTCCGCGCCCTCGATGCCGCAATACACCTCGGTGCGGTTGCAGGTGGAGAGGATCACAGCCTCGCGTACCGGCCCGCTGCCGGTGAGTTCCTGCAAGGCCTGCGGCACCTTCTCGGGGGCGAACGCCACCCGCTCCCGAATCTCCACGGGCGCGGTGCGGTGATTCAGGCCGAGGGCAAGCAGTGTCATGTGTCGTTTGCAGGGCATGGGCGGGTTTGCAATTCTGCGGGACAGACCCCCGCAATATCAAGTATAGGGTTGAGGGGGCGCGGAAAAGAGCAGGCAAGTCGGGTATAGTTGGGCGGAGTTTGATAGGGAGTGTGATGGATGAAGCGTATCTTGTTGCCGCTGGCCCTGGTGCTGTCCGGCTGCACCGCCGTGGCGCCCCGTGACGAGGCCCCGCAGGCCCTGGAACCCGCGCTGGAGCTGGATGAGACGCCTGCCTTCAGCCCAGTGCCCGAGGTGGTGCCGCCGGTGACGTTGAGCTCGGGCCTGCTCTACCAGCTGCTGGTGGGTGAGGTCTCCGCCCAGCGCGGTGAGCTGGAGATGTCGGCCCATGCCTATCATCAGGCGGCTGTTTCCACCCGCGACCCGCGCCTGGCGCGCCGCGCCACCCAGATCGCCGTCTACGCCCAGGATTACACCACTGCCCTCAAGGCCGCACGGCTGTGGGTGGAACTCTCCCCCGATGCCCTCGATGCCCAGCAGTCCCTGGCTGCCCTGTTGATCCGCCAGGGCCGTGCCGATGAGGCACTGACCCACCTGGAAAAGCTGCTCGGTCTGTCCCGTGACGGCACCGCCCATGGTTTCATGCTGGTGACCAACATACTGGCGCGCGAGCAGGACAAGCGCCGTGCCCTGCAGGTGATGGAGGCCCTGGTGGCCTCACGGGGCGAGGATCCCAATGCAGTCTTTTCTTACGCCAATCTTGCCTACCTGGTGGAGGAGTACCCGCTGGCCGCGCAGCAGATCGAACGTCTGCTGACCATGCAGCCGGGGCTGCCGCGGGCGCTGGTGCTGAAGGCCAATGTGTTGCGCAAGCTGGGCCGCGACGAGGAGGCCCTGGAGGCCTATCGCACGGCGCTGGATGCCTTGCCGAAAGACAGCGCCCTGCGCCTGGGCTACGCCCGCATGCTGGTGGATATGGAGCGCCTGCCGGCGGCGCGGGAGCAGTTCCGGCTGCTCGGCAAGCAGTTGCCGGACAATGCCGACGTGGCCTATGCCGAAGGTCTGCTGGCCATGCAGGCTGGCGACCTCGATCAGGCGGAAAAGCACTTCAAGCGCCTGCTCAAGCTGGGCCAGCGCATCGACGAGGCCGCCTATGCCTTGGGGCAGATCGCCGAGACGCGCAATCGTCCCGAGGAGGCCTTGCAGTGGTACCGCCAGGTGAGCGACGGCAGCAGCTATATGGATGCGATGGTGCGTTCGGCGGTGCTGATCAACCGCCAGCAGGGCCTGGCGGCGGCGCGTGCCTATCTGCGCGGCATCGAGTTGCAGACCTCGCAGCAGGAGTTGCGTCTGCGCCTGGTGGAGGCCGAACTGCTGCGCGACGCCGGCCAGCGCGAGGAGGCGCAACAGGTCTATGACGAGGCGCTGCAGCAGTTTCCGGACAACATCGAGCTGTTGTACGCCCGCGCCATGAATGCCGAGGGGCTGGGGCGTCTCGACCTGCTGGAGCGCGACCTCAACGCCATCCTCAAGCAGGAGCCGGACAACGTGCAGGCTCTCAATGCGCTGGGTTACACCCTGGCCGATCGCACCAACCGCTACCGCGAGGCCTACGACCTGGTGCGTCGCGCCTATGAACAGCGCCCGGATGACCCGGCCATCATCGACAGCATGGGCTGGGTGTATTTCCGCCTCGGTCGCCTGGAAGAGGCCGAGCAGTATTTGCGCCGCGCACTGGATAAGCACTTCGATGCCGAGATCGCCGCCCATCTGGGCGAGGTGCTGTGGGTGCGCGGTCGCCAGGACGAGGCGCGCCGGATCTGGCAGGATGCCCTGCAACGCGCCCCTGACCATACCCTGCTCAAGCAGGTGATCGAACGGTTTACCCAGCCATGATGCATCGTCTTCTCTTGTTGTTGCCCTTGCTGCTCGCCGGCTGTGCCACCACCCCACCGGTGGAGGTGCTGCCACCGGCGGCCGACCCGCAGCAGGCCTGGCGCGGCCACCAGCAACAGCTGGCCGGGGTGAGCGCCTGGCAGCTGGGCGGGCGCATCGCCATCCGCACCGAGGATGAGGGCTGGCAGGCCAGCATCGACTGGCAGCAGGACGTGCAGGACTATGTCATTCAACTGGTCGGGCCGCTGGGGCAGGGCAGCCTGCGCCTGCAGGGCGATGGCCGTTTCGTCACCCTGAGCGACGGCGAGGACACCCTGGTGGACGAGGACGCCGAGGTCTTGCTGTACCGGCAGATGGGCTGGCGCGTGCCGGTGCACGCCCTGCGCTACTGGGCGCTGGGACTGCCGGCGCCCGGCGCGGCCGAGCAGGAGCTCAGTCCCCAGGGGCTGCTGTCGCGCCTGCGCCAGGCCGGCTGGAACATCGAGTTCCGTGACTACACGCGGCGCGGTGAATTGCTGCTGCCGGGCCGCCTGTTCATCAGCAATCACAATGCCCAGGTGCGTTTGGTGGTGGACCGCTGGGAAAAGCGCTAGGAAGGCCGCAGTTGACCCCCGCCTCGAACACTCGAAGCCCGGAACCGGGAGCCGGCGCTGACGCGCCGTGGCCCGCTCCCGCCAAGCTCAATCTGTTTCTGCACATCACCGGACGCCGGCCCGATGGCTTCCACCTGCTGCAGACGGTATTTCAGTTTCTGGAGTACGGCGACACCCTGCATTTCACCGTGCGCAGCGATGGTGTGGTGCAACGCCTCAGCGACCTGCCCGGCGTGAGCGCGGAGGCCGATCTGGTGGTGCGCGCCGCCCGCCTGCTGCAGGCGGAAACCGGCTGTCGTCTGGGCGCCGATATCCGCGTCGACAAGGTCTTGCCCATGGGCGGCGGTCTGGGCGGCGGCAGCTCCGATGCGGCCACCACCCTGGTGGCCCTGAATGCCTTGTGGCAGCTCGGTCTGTCGGTGGAACGGCTGGCGGAACTGGGCCTGCGCCTGGGGGCGGATGTGCCGGTGTTCGTGCGCGGCCAGGCGGCCTGGGCCGAGGGGGTGGGGGAGCGGTTGCAAGCGGTCGACCTGCCCGAGCCCTGGTACCTGGTCCTGGTGCCGCCGGTGAGCGTGGCCACGGCAGCGGTGTTCGGGGCGCCAGAATTGACACGGGATTGCCCGCCCATCACAATACGCGACTTTCTTGCGGGTATGGGCGGTAATGTCTGCGAACCGGTGGTGCGGGGGCGTTTTCCCGTGGTGGCCGAGGCGCTGGACTGGCTGGGCCGTTTCGCCCCGGCCCGCATGACCGGCACCGGCTGCTGTGTGTTCGCCGCCTTTGCCGGCGCAGATCAGGTACGCGCCGTTGCGGCGCAGTTGCCCTCAGGTTGGCGCGGCTTTGTGGCCCGAGGATGCAACCGCTCTCCCTTGCTGGAGCGTCTGGCGCAGAGGACGAGCTGATGTTGGGAAAAATGTTGAATTGTGGGTTTTGGCCAGAGCCAGAATTCAAAATTCAACATTTTTGTTTTTTGGGGCGTCGCCAAGCGGTAAGGCAACGGGTTTTGATCCCGTCATACCTAGGTTCGAATCCTAGCGCCCCAGCCAATTGATTGTCACCGCCGCAGGCGGCCCGGAGCAATCCTAGCGCCCCAGCCAGTGGATTGTCGCCGCCGCAGGCGGTTGCCATCTGATTTCGCCGCGCATTTAGAGAGCAGAGAAACCATGGTTTCCGAAATGATGGTCTTCGCGGGGAACGCCAACCCGCAGCTGGCACAGGACATCGCGGCCTATCTCGGCCTGCGGCTGGGCAAGGCCGTGGTTGGTCAGTTCAGCGACGGCGAGATCATGGTGGAAATTCTGGAGAACGTGCGCGGCAAGAACGTGTTCATCGTTCAGCCCACCTGCGCCCCGACCAATGATCACTTGATGGAACTGATGGTGATGGTGGATGCGCTGCGCCGCGCCTCCGCCGGCCGCATCACCGCCGTGGTGCCGTATTTCGGTTATGCGCGCCAGGATCGCCGCCCGCGTTCGGCGCGCGTGCCCATCACCGCCAAGGTGGTGGCCAACATGCTCACCGGCGTTGGCGTCGACCGCATGCTGACGGTGGACCTGCACGCCGACCAGATTCAGGGATTCTTCGATATCCCGGTGGACAACGTGTATGCCTCGCCGATCCTGCTGGGCGACGTGTGGCGCAGCAAGAACAACCACCAGGAAGATGTGGTGGTGGTGTCGCCCGACGTGGGCGGCGTGGTGCGTGCCCGTGCCCTCGCCAAGCGGCTGGACGATGCGGACCTGGCGATCATCGACAAGCGCCGGCCGCGCGCCAACGAGTCGCAGGTGATGCATATCATCGGTGAGGTCGAGGGCCGCACCTGTATCCTGGTAGATGACCTGGTGGATACCGCCGGCACTCTGTGCAAGGCGGCCAAGGCGCTGAAAGAACACGGCGCCGCCAAGGTGAAGGCCTATTCGACCCATGCCGTGCTGTCCGGGCCGGCGGTGCAGAACATTGAAAACTCCCAGCTCGACGAGCTGGTGGTGACCGACACCATACCGTTGCGGCCGGAGGCGCGCGCCTGCAGCCGTATCCGTGTGCTGTCCATCGCCGAGATGCTGGCGGAGACCATGCGCCGCATCAACAACGAAGAGTCGGTCAGTTCGCTGTATATGGACTGACGCGCCCAGGGTGCGTTGGTCTGTTGTTAGCCTCCCTTGGTCGCGGGGGAGGCAGTTTGGTCCGGCCGCAAGGCCAGGCCGTTGTAACACCAACCTGGAGTAACCGTAATGAAGAATGATTTCGTATTGGAAGCCAGCCTGCGCAACGATCTGGGGAAAGGTGCGAGCCGCCGCCTGCGTCGCGAAGGCAAGGTTCCTGCCGTGCTGTACGGTGGTCACAAGGATGCTACCTCCGTGACCATGGATCACAATGACCTGTTCCATCACCTGGAGAACGAGGCCTTCTATTCCCACATCCTCACCATCAATGTAGATGGCAAGGCCGAGCAGGCCGTGCTGAAGGATCTGCAGCGTCATCCGGTGAAGCCGATCATCATGCACGTGGACTTCCAGCGCGTCAGCGCCAAGGAGAAGATCCGTATGCATGTGCCGCTGCACTTTGTCGGCGGCGACGTGGCCCCGGGCGTGAAGGTTGGTGGCGGCATCGTCACCCACAACATGAACGAAGTGGAAGTGAGCTGCCTGCCCAAGGATCTGCCGGAGTTCATCGAGGTGGATCTGTCCAACTGCACGCTGAACCACTCCATCCACATGTCCGAGCTGAAGCTGCCCGCCGGTGTCGAGCTGGTCGAGCTGGCCCACGGCCACGACCTGCCGGTCGGCGGCGTGCATGCCACCCGTGCCACCGTGGCCGAGGAAGGTGGTGCGGCGGCAGCGGAGGGTGAAGGCGCCTAATCGCCTTCATCGTGCAGCCAACCAAAGCCGGCGTCTGTGTCCGCGCCTGTTCAGCTCATCGTTGGTCTCGGTAATCCCGGGGCCGAGTATGAACAGACGCGGCACAACGCCGGCTTCTGGTTTGTGGATGCCGTGGCACATAGTGCGGGCGGCAACCTCAAACATGAATCCAAGTTTCATGGCGAGGCGTGCAAGGTGCGTCTCGATGGTCACGAGGTCTGGCTGCTCAAGCCGCTGACCTTCATGAACCGCAGCGGTCAGGCCGTGGCGGCACTGGCACGGTTCTACAAGATTCCCCTGGAAAACATTCTGGTTGCCCACGACGAGCTGGATCTGCTGCCCGGCGTGGCGCGGCTCAAGCAGGGCGGTGGTCATGCCGGCCACAACGGCCTGCGCGACATCGGCAGCCTGATGGGCGGCAACAATTTTCTGCGCCTGCGCATCGGCATCGGCCATCCCGGCCACGCCAGCCAGGTCACCGGCTTCGTACTGGGCAAGCCACCGCAGAGCGAACGTTCCCTGATTGACGAGGCCATCGCCGAGGCGGTCGCAACCCTGCCGCTGATCCTGCAGGGTGAGATGGCGCGCGCCATGAACAGGCTGCATAGCAAGAAAGACTGACCACGAAGGGCACGAAGGACACGGAGGGTCTAACGGTGAAACAGTGTGGGGAGAACGTAATATAAGCGGCCCTGGATGCCTGCACACGGCCTTTGGGCCGGGTTTGCTTGAGTGAGTGTATGAGCGTGCCTTGACCATCGAACTGGTCGATGCCGGACTGAAGGCGCGGGTACAGGTTCCTATCGAAATCTTTTACCGTAGGCAGGAACTGGGGTTGGGATTTCGAGCAGATATTGTGGTCGAAGGAAGTCTGTTACTGGAGTTCAAGTGTGTCCGGGCTTTGAACGGTATTCATGTGGCGCAGATGATTACCTATTTGAAACTTCTGGGTTTCAAATGGGGGTTCTTAATTAACTTCAATACGCGCAAGATTCGCGACGGCATCAGGAGAGTCGCCATTTGGTTCTCCGTGCCCTCCGTGTCCTCCGTGGTTAGGGTGAAAGGTTATGGGATTCAAGTGCGGTATCGTCGGTCTGCCCAACGTCGGCAAGTCCACCCTGTTCAATGCCCTGACCAAGGCGGGCATCGAGGCGGCCAACTATCCGTTCTGCACCATCGAGCCCAACGTGGGTGTGGTGCCGATGCCGGACCCGCGACTGGACGCGCTGGCGGCCATCGTCAAGCCGCAGCGCGTGCTGCCCACCACCATGGAGTTCGTCGACATCGCTGGCCTGGTGGCCGGTGCCTCCAAGGGCGAGGGCCTGGGCAACAAGTTCCTCGCCAATATCCGCGAAACCGATGCCATCGCCCATGTGGTGCGCTGTTTCGAGGATGGCAACGTGGTGCATGTGGCCGGCAAGGTCAGCCCACTGGATGACATCGAGGTGATCAACACCGAGCTGGCCCTGGCCGACATGGACTCGGTGGAGAAGGGCATTCTGCGCGTGGCCAAGGTAGCCAAAAGCGGTGACAAGGACGCCAAGGCCAAGTTGGCAGTGCTGGAGCGGGTGAAGACCCAGCTCGACGCCGGCAAGCTGGTGCATGCCATGGGGCTGTCGGAGGACGAGCAGAAGCTGATTTACGATCTGCACCTGCTTACCATCAAGCCCACCATGTATATCGCCAACGTGGCGGAAGACGGCTTCGACAACAATCCCTATCTCGATGCGGTGCGTCAGCGGGCCGAGGAGGAAGGCGCGGTGGTGGTGGCGGTGTGTGCCGCCATCGAGTCGGAGCTGGTAGAGCTCGATGATGAAGAGAAGCAGGTGTTCCTGGCCGAGATGGGACTGGAGGAGCCGGGCCTGAACCGCGTCATCCGTGCTGGTTACAAGTTGCTCGGCCTGCAGACCTACTTCACCGCCGGTGTGAAGGAGGTGCGTGCCTGGACCATCCCGGTAGGTGCCACCGCACCGCAGGCCGCGGGCGTCATCCACACCGACTTCGAGCGCGGCTTCATTCGTGCCGAGGTCATCGCCTACGAAGACTTCATCAAGTACAACGGCGAGCAGGGCGCGAAAGAGGCCGGCAAGCTGCGCCTGGAGGGCAAGGAATACGTGGTACAGGACGGCGACGTCATGCACTTCCGCTTCAACGTCTGAGGCTGTGGGGCGCCTTGACAAGGGGCGCCCCGATCCGGACAATTGCCGTTCTTTTCGGGCCGTCCGGCCCACGATTTACCTCTCGGCTACGTAGCTCAGCTGGTTAGAGCACAGCACTCATAATGCTGGGGTCCTCAGTTCGATTCTGAGCGTAGCCACCATACATTTGTTCCGACTGGAAGCAGGGGCCGCAAGCGATTGCGGCCCTTTTTCATTTCTGGCCACCGTGCCGGGGAATGAAATGCTGTCGTGCTGCAACCTTCATTAGACTGGGGGCGGTATCCCCAGGCCCCGTACCCAACAAGGAGGAGAATGACGCCATGTCCCACATCCCGGTTTCCCGAGCGCTATCCCTGTCCCGCGGCCACCGTGCCGGCTGGCTGCTGGCCCTGTGCGGCATGGTGGTGTTGCTGGCCCTGGCGGCGCCGCAGGCGCGGGCCGAGGCGGAGGCCAAGGTGGTCTACCACGCCGATTTTTCCGACCCGCGCCGGTTCAGCGCCATGCTGACCAGCATCAACAACATGGTCAATCTCTACGCCAATGAATTCATTGAGTACGACGTACGCATCGTGTTCGTCGCCCACGGTGTGCGCTTCGTCACCGATGACAAGCTGACCGGCACGCCCTTTGCCGAGGACAAGCAGCTGGCCGAGCAGCGCGAGAACCTGCGCGGCCGCCTGCTCACCCTGGCGGAGATGCACAACGTCAAGCTGGAGCTGTGCAACATTACGCGCAGCCAGATCGGTCTGGCCGAGGACAAGCTGTACAGCCAGGTGGAGTTGATTCCTTCCGGCGTGGTACGCATCGCGCAGTTGCAGCAGAAAGAGGGCTTCGCCTACATCAAGATCGAGTAACTGCAGCGTCAGAGAAAATCCTTGATGCGCGCGGCCATGTCCTTGGACAGCATGCCGTGGGCGAACTTGACCAGGAAGCGGCCGTTGGGCGCGAGCAGGAACACGCCGGCGGAGTGGTCCATCTGGTACTGATCCGGCGGCATGCCGGGCACCAGCACCTTTTCATAGCTGACGCGGAAGTTCTTGGCGGTGCGGGCAATCAGCTCCGGCGAACCGGTGAGGCCGACAATGCTGGGATGGAAGTAGGACACATATTCACGCAGCACCTGCGGCGTGTCGCGCTCCGGATCGACGCTGATGAACAGCGGCTGGATGCGCGCGGCGTCATCGCCGAGCAGCTTGAGGGCCTGGGTGATCACCATCAGCGCCGAGGGGCAGACGTCGGGGCAGTAGGTGTAGCCGAAGTAGATGAGTTGATAGCGATCGCCGAAGTCACGATCGGTGACCATTTCCCCGTAGTGGTTCATCAGCATGAAACGGCCGTTGATGGGGGACTCTCCCTCTGCGGCGGCCAGCAGCGGGGACAGCAGCAACATCGTCAGCAGCAACAGCGCACGTGCCATAACAACAATTCCTCTACGGTTTGGTCTCGCCAAAGACACGGTGCAACGCGGTGACGGCGCCATCCACCTCGGTGCGGAAGGGGGCCAGGTTGGGACAGGGCAGATTTTTCTGCACCATGTTGAGGAAGCTCTTTTGTGTCGCATCCTCGAACAGATCGCCCAACTGCGCCACCTTGGGCACCGCATCGATCAGCGCCTTCTTCATGCGCCGCGTGTCTGCAACATAGCCGCATTGCAGCGCGACGCCATTGAGTTCACCCAGGCGGATGATGGCCTCATGTTGGACCGGCGTGAAGGCATGGGCGTTGATGCCGATCAAGGCACAGCACAGGGCCAGCAGCCAGGGGGCGCGTTTGTGCATGTTCATGTTCTCCTTGGAGTCGCAGGATTCAGGCGTGGTTCACACCATAGCAGCATTTGACCACGGCGGCGCCGCCGTGGGCATGACATTGATCAAAGATGTTGATCCAGACCGCGTGCCTTCAGCCCCCAGGCCAGGATGGAGAACAGCTTGCGGTTGGTGTTGCGCAGGCGCTTGACCAGGGCAGTGATCAGCTCGCGCAGCACGGCGTAGCCGTCGGCGGGATGGCTGTCGAGAAAATTGAGCAGGTGTTCGCCGTCAAAGGCGAGCAATTCGCAGTCGCTGACTGCCATCACCGAGGCGGAGCGCGTCTGGCAGTCGAACAGTGCCAGTTCCCCGAAAACCTCGCCGGCCTCCAGATCGCACACCCCGGGGTGGATGTGGCGCCCTTCCTCCAGTTCCAGGTCGGCGATGATGCGTACTGCGCCGCTCTCGATGAGATAGAGGGTGTCGGCCGGGTCGCCTTCGCGGAAGATGTACTCATTGGTGTTGAAGCGGACACGGCGCCAGTCGCGCCCTTCGCGGAACTCCGGATGTTGCAGCAGGGGGCGCAGGGAGTTTTGCATCGGTGCCGTCCACAGGGGTTGGGGATCCGATTATTAGCCCAAAGGGGCAGGGTTTTCCAGCCTCAGGACGAGCAGCTGATGGTCAGCCGGCGGCCCCAGTCCGGCGGCGGGGCGGCATAGGCCTCCTGCCCCGGGTGCTCGTCGAAGGGCGCCTGCAACAGGTGCAGCAGGTGGTCGATTTCGCCGTTGTCCCCTTGCTGGGCGCGGGTGATGGCCTGCTGGGCGAGGTAGTTGCGCAGGACGTACCTGGGGTTGATGCGATCCATGGCGCGGTGGCGTACGGCATCGTCGCTTTGCTCGGCGCGGAGACGGGTGCGGTAGTCCTGCGCCCAGCGGTCGAAGGCCTCCCGCTCCACGAACAGATCGCGTAGCGGCTCATTGCATGCCTCCGGGGCGCTGTCGAAGCGGCCCAGGGTACGGAAGAAGTTGCTGTAATCGGTGTGCTGGGCAGCGAGCAGTTGCAGCAGGTCGTGCAGCAAGGGCGCATCGCCCGCTCGTTGTTCGTGCAGGCCCAGCTTGCCGGCCATCAATGCCTGGTAATGGGCGTGGAAGGCCGGGGCGTAGGTATCCAGCACCGCATTGGCCTGTTCCACGCCGCTTTCCGCCGGCTCCCCCAGCAGGGGCAGCAGGGCCTGGCCTAGGCGGCTCAGGTTCCAGTGGGCGATATCGGGCTGGCGGTCGAAGGCATAGCGGCCCTGGTAGTCGGAGTGGTTGCAGACCAGAGCCGGGTCGAAGTCGTCGAGAAAGGCGTAGGGGCCGTAGTCCAGGGTGAGACCGAGGATCGACATGTTGTCGGTGTTCATCACGCCATGGGCGAAACCGACGGCCTGCCACTGGGCGATGAGGCGTGCAGTGCGCGCGGTCACTTCACGGAACAGGGCGAGATAGGGGTTTTCATCCTCACGCAGTTCCGGGTAATGGTGCGCGATGACGTAGTCGGCCAGGCGGCGCAGGTGGTCGAACTGACGGCGGTAGTAGAACACCTCGAAGGAGCCGAAACGCACATGGCTGGGGGCCAGGCGCACCAGCAGGGCGCCAGTTTCCATCTCCTCGCGCCCCACCTCCTCGTCGCTGCCGAACAGGCACAGGGCGCGGGTGGTGGGGATGCCGAGGCCGTGCATGGCCTCGCTGCACAGGTATTCGCGGATGCTCGAGCGCAGCACGGCGCGGCCGTCGCCGCGGCGCGAGTAGGGGGTGGGTCCGGCCCCCTTCAACTGCACCTCCCAGCGTTCACCGCGCCGGTTCTGCACCTCGCCGAGCAGGATCGCCCGGCCGTCGCCCAGTTGCGGCACGTAGTGGCCGAACTGGTGCCCGGCATAGAGTGCGGCCAGCGGCTCGCTGCCGGGCAGCGGCGCCTGGCCGGACAGCCAGCGGGTGAACTCGGGGCGCAATGCCTCCACCGGGTCGAGGTCGAGCAGTTCCGCGGCGGCTGGGTTGAAGCTGAGCAGGCGCGTACCTTCCAGCGGCGTCGGTTGCAGGCGGCTGTGGAAGGGGGCCGGCAGGCGGGCGTAGCTGTTGCTGAAGTTGAGCTGCTCGAGACGGCGCATGGTGTCCACATGGCGGCGGGCTGCAGGCCATTCAACCATGGGGTTGCCGGGGGCTTCGCCACTTTGCCTGATACCCGTGTGAAATAGTCTACTATTTGCTGCAGGAGTCGTATTTTCAGTCTTCGCGGTTCGTCCAGAACCCGGCGCAACAGGAAGGGAAATCCTATGGCAGCGCGCAGTGTGATACAGGCACAAGGCCTTTGGTTGCCGGTGGCGTGGTTGGGGGTGGCTGTTGGTTATGGCGCCCTGGTGTGGTTGAGCCTGTATCTGGCCTCTCCACATGCCACCGTGGCCCCCCTCTGGTTGCCCGCCGGTTTTGCCGTGGCTGCCGTGCTGCGGTTGGGGTACGGGCTCTGGCCGGGCATTGCGTTGGGTGCGGTTCTTGCGCCGCTGTTGGTTGAACCCATCCCTGCCGCCCTGCTCTGGTTCGCCCCGGGTGCCGTGGCCGAGGCGCTGCTGGCGGCCTGGCTGATCCGGCGCTGGGTGAGCAGTGAACTGCCTCTTTGCCATATAGCCGACATCATCCGCTCCCTGCTGGCGCTGGCGGTGGCGACCCTGCCGGTGGCTTTGTTCGAAGGCGTGGTGTGGGGCGGTGGCCCAGGACAGGCGGGTTGGCCACTGCTTCCCATGTGCTGGCTGGGCAACATGGCCGGCATCTTGCTGTTCACGCCCGCCGTGCTGGCCTGGACCAACCCTGCCTATGCCGCACCCGCGGGGCGGGGGGCGGAGCTGGCGCTGATGGCGCTGCTGGTGCTGCTGGTCAGTCACTGGGTCTTTGGCGCCTCTCCGGCGAGCGGTTCGCAGGACTTCGTGCTGCTGATTTTTTTCATCTGGGCGGCGTTGCGGCTGGAGGTGCGCGGCATGACCACCCTGACCCTGATCACCGGCCTGGTGGCCGCCTATCACACGGGAAACGGATCCGGCCCCCTCGTCGCGCCATCGGAACTGGCAACCCAGCTCAGCTTGCAGGGCTTTGCCGTGCTCGGTCCGGTGACCGGGCTGATTCTGATCGCCGCCACCCACGAGCGGCGCGAGGCGCTGGAGGAGTTGCAGCTGGCCGCCAAGGTGATCGACAACACACCGGATGGGGTGATGATCACGGATGCCGATCTGCGTATCCGTTCCATCAACCCGGCCTTCACCACCACCACCGGCTACAGCGAGGCCGAGGTGCTGGGGCAGACGCCGCGCCTGCTGGCCTCGGGGCGGCACGATGCAGCGTTCTATCAGGAGATGTGGCGCGACATCACGCAGCAGGGCCGCTGGCAGGGCGAGATCTGGAACCGGCGCAAGAATGGCGAGATCTATCTGGAATGGCTCAACATCGTCGCCATCCGCGACGCCCAGGGCCGCGTGCTGCACTATGCCGGCATATTTTCCGACATCGTCACCCAGGAGCATGTGCGTCAGCGCCTGCACAGCCTGGCCTACTACGACGCGCTGACCGATCTGCCCAACCGCGAGCTGTTCCACGACCGTCTGCACAACGCCCTGGTGCAGGCACGGCGCGAGCAGCGCGTACTGGCCCTGCTGTTTCTCGACGTGGACCGCTTCAAGCCGGTCAACGATACCCATGGCCATGCGGTGGGTGACAGCCTGTTGCGGGTGATTGCCGATGTGCTGCGTCTGTGTGTGCGCGAAAGCGATACCGTGGCGCGGCTGGGTGGCGATGAATTCACCATCATCCTCACCAGCCTGAGCGGGCCGACGGATGCGGTGCAGGTGGCCGACAAGATCATCGCCGCCTTCGCCCGGCCGTTCCAGGTGGAGGGGCACGAGCTGAGCGTGGGCGTCAGTATCGGCATTGCCCTGTTCCCGGAGGACGCCCATGACGAGGCGATGCTGTTGCGCAATGCCGACGCGGCGATGTATGCGGCCAAGCAGGCCGGGCGCAACAACTATCAGCTGTTCCGCCCGCAGATGGCAACGCTGTTCGGTGCCGGGCGCGGCCGCGATGCGGCGCGGCGCGGTTGACAGCATCGGGCCGACGGGCAAGACTTGGCCTCCGTTTTCTGCCTGCCCGATGTCATGTCCGCGTTGATCGAAGTCGATAATCTGGTTAAGCACTATCTGGGCGTGCGCGCGGTGGATGGCATCAGCTTCAGCATTCCACGGGGCTCCTGTTTTGGCCTGCTCGGCCCCAACGGCGCCGGCAAGACCACCACGGTGGAGATGCTGGAAGGCATCAAGGCGCCCACCTCCGGCAGCATCCGCTACAAGGGCGAGCCGCTCGGCCCGCGTTTCCGGCATGAGGCCGGCATCATGTTCCAGTCCACCGCATTGCAGGAATTCATCACCGTGCGCGAAACGCTGCGCCTGTTCCAGAGCCTGTACGATCATGGCGCGGCGCTGGACGAACTCATCGCGGCCTGTGCCCTGAGTGATTTCCTCGACCGCGACACGCGCAAGCTGTCCGGCGGCCAACGCCAGCGTCTGCTGCTGGCCATCGCCCTGGTCAACGACCCGGAGGTGGTGTTTCTCGACGAGCCCACCACCGGCCTCGACCCGCAGGCGCGGCGCAAGCTGTGGGAATTGGTGCGCCGGATCAAGGCGGGCGGCAAGACCGTGCTGCTCACCACCCATTACATGGAAGAGGCCTACGAACTGTGCGACGAGATCATCATCATGGATCACGGACGCATCATCGCCCAGGGCTCGCCCGATGAGCTGCTGGCGCGTCATTTTCACGACGTGGTGCTGCAACTGCCCAAGAGCGATTTCAGTGTTGGCTGCACGGCGGACCTCACGGTGCTCGATTGCGGCGACAGCGTGGAAATACTCACCAGCGAAGTGACCGCCACGGTGCAGCGGTTGCTGGCTGGCGGTGTGTCGCTGGATCGGCTGCGCATCCGCGCCCGTACCCTCGACGACCTGTTCCTGGAACTCACCGGCAAGGAGTTGCGTACCTGATGATGAAGCGTTTACTGGCGGTGTTCATTGCGCGCAACAAGGAGTTCCTGCGCGATCGTGCTGCGCTGGGTTGGAATCTGCTGTTCCCGGTATTCATCGTTGCCGGATTTGCCTTCGCCTTTTCCGGCGAACCGGCGCCGCTATACAAGGTGGGCGTATCCGGCGCAATGCCGGCGAAGGGCTTCTACACCACACCGCACGTGCAATTCATCGCCGTGGATGACCTGCCCGCCGCCGTCACCAAGGTAGAGCGCCACCGGCTCGATCTGCTGGTCGATGTGAGCAACGGGCGTTACTGGGTCAACGACGAGTCACCGCGTGGTCAGTTGCTGGAGCGGGTGCTGCTGGGCAGTGACGGCGGCGAATTGCGCAAGGAGGTGGTGAGCGGGCGCGTCATCCGCTACGTGGACTGGCTGATCCCCGGCGTGCTCGGCATGAACATCATGTTCAGCGCGCTGTACGGCGTCGGTTTCGTCATCGTGCGCTACCGCAAAAACGGCGTGCTCAAGCGTCTCAAGGCCACGCCGCTGTCGGCCATCGAATTCCTCGCGGCGCAAATCGCCTCGCGCCTGTGGCTGATCCTGGCCGTTACCGTGGTGGTGTTCTTCGGTTCCCATTTGTTCGTCGATTTCGCCATGTACGGCGACTATCTCACCCTGTTCGTTGCCTTCGCCATGGGCACCATCTGCATGATCAGCATGGGGTTGGTGATCGCCGCGCGCCTCGCCAGCGAAGAGCTGGCCGAGGGGCTGCTCAACCTGATCAGCTGGCCGATGATGTTTCTCTCCGGTGTCTGGTTCTCGCTGGAGGGCACCCACCCGCTGGTGCAGCAGCTGGCACTGGTGTTTCCGCTCACCCACATGATCGCGGCGGCGCGCGCGGTGATGCTGGACGGCGCCACGCTTGCCGCCATCGCGCCGCAGCTCGGTGCGCTGCTGGCAATGACGGTGGGTTTCCTTGCCATCGGTGCCTGGCTGTTCCGCTGGGAGTAGGCCATGACAACCGCCCCATGCCCCTGCGGCAGCGGCAAGGACTATGCGCAGTGTTGCGGCCAATACCATGCCGGCGCCGTGGCACCCACCGCCGAGGCGCTGATGCGCTCGCGCTATGCCGCCTTCGTGCTGGGCAAGGTGGATTACCTGCTGGCCACCTGGCACCCTGCGACGCGGCCGGCGGAGTTGGTGTTGGACCCCAAGTTGCACTGGCTGGGCCTGGATGTGCGTGGCAGTCACGGCGGCGCAGGGGACAGCACAGGTGAGGTGGAGTTCGTTGCCCGCTGCAAGCTGAACGGCAAGGCGGGGCGTCTGCATGAGGTGAGCCGCTTCGTGCGCGAAGACGGGCGCTGGTATTACCTTGATGGGGTGGTGCAGGAAGGCAAGCCGCGCCGTCATTGATGGCGGATGGCGGACTCCAAATCATTACTGCCGGCGCACCGCCGCCAGTTCCATTTCACGCTGCGCATCAATGCGCCGGCGTGCGACCTCTTCCGGCGTGCCGGCCAGTTGCAGGATGCGGCCGGACAGCTGCAGGCTGGCCTCCACCGTTTCCAGGATCACCTCGCTGGCACCGAAACCGAGCAGACGTGAGGCATGTGCTGCGTCACGGGCACGGGCGACGATGGGCAGGTGCGGCCATTCAGCATGCACCACGCGCACCACATGTTCCGCTGCGCCGGGATTGTCCATAGTGATCACCAGCGCGCGTGCAGTATCGACATGGGCGCGGCGCAGCATCTCCAGTCGGGCCGCATCGCCGTAGTACACCGGCATGCCCTGGGCGCGTGCAACGGCGACGCCATTGGCGTCGGTGTCCAGCGCCAGGTAGGGGATACCGTCGGCGTCTAGCGTGCGGCCGAGGATGCGACCAACGCGGCCGAAGCCGGAGATCACCACATGTCCCTCCACCGTGCCGACCCCTTGCAGATCACCCTCCTGCGCCGCGGTGGTGGTGGGCGGCTCCAGTTTCGCCGCCAGCTTGCCCGCCGTATGCGCCACCAGCGGCGTCACTACCATGGTCAGGCCGGTGACGATGAGCATGAACTGGCCGACGTCGGCGGGAATCAGTTTCAGCGTCATCGCTAGTCCCACCACCACGAAGGCGAACTCGCCGCCCTGGCCGAGCAGCAGACCGGTTTCCAGCGAGGTGTGGCGCGGCAGGCCGAAGGCCAGGCACAGGCTGGCGGTGATCACCGACTTGAGCACGAACAGACCCAGCACCGAGGCGCCGATCCAGAACGCCTCCTGGCCCACCACGCGGTAGTCGATGCCCATACCCACCGACATGAAGAACAGGCCGAGCAGCAGGCCCTTGAATGGTTCGATGTCCACTTCGATCTCGTGCCGGAATTCGGTCTCCGCCAGCAGCAGGCCGGCGAGGAAAGCGCCCAACGCCATGGACAGGCCAGCCATGCCGGTGAGCGCGGATGAGCCGATCACCATCAGCAGGGTAGCGGCCATGAACATCTCCACGTTGCGCGTGCGTGCCACCATGTGAAACAGCGGGCGCAGGATCATGCGTCCCACCAGATAGATGCCGACGATCACCACCACCGCCTTGCCCAGGGCCATGAGCAGGGCCAGTTCCAGGCCGCCTTCCAGCTTGGTGCCGAGTACGCCGACCAGGAACAGGATCGGCACCACGGCGAGGTCCTGCATCAGCAGGATGGAAAAGCTCGAGCGGCCCAGCGGCGTGCCGAGTTGGCGCCGCTCGATGAGCAGCTGCATGACGATGGCAGTGGACGACAGCGCCAGGCAGGCGCCGAGGACGATGGAGGCGCCGGGGGTGTTGCCGAAGCCCCAGGCGATGGCGCCGATCACCGTGGCCGTGACCACCACCTGCAGGCTGCCCAGGCCGAACACCCAGCGCCGCATCGCCCACAGGCGATCCAGTGACAGGTCGAGGCCGATCATGAACATCAGGAAAATCACGCCCAGCTCCGCCAGCGCCTGCACGCCGTGGATGTCGCCGATGACCAGATAGGACAGCCAGCTGATGTCGTTGACGAACAGGCCGAGGCCATAGGGGCCGATGAGGCCGCCGACGATCAGATAGCCCAGTACCGGACTGATGCGCAGGCGGTGGAACAGCGGTACCACGATGCCGGCGGCAACGAGGAACAGCACGATTTCGCGCAGGTGGGGGATGGCATGGTCTTCCACAAGGTGCTCCGGGTGTTCGCTATGGTGATTTGCCGGTACGCTGCCGGCTGGCGCGAACAATACCATAGCCGCGCCCATGCCGGCGCGGCAGGAGTAAGGGTGGAGCGCTGCGGTTAGCTGGCGGTGTCTGGTTTATCGCCGGAGATGAGGCCTTTCAGACGGGCGGTGCCGATGACGTGCAGCACGATGCCGCAGCCGACGAAGAACACCACCGAGGCCATGAAGGCGGCACGGATCGGATCGTTGGCATCGCCGGGATACAGGATGGCAGCGGCGGTACAGGCGGCAGCGGCGAGGTAGCACAAAATGGCGAAGGCGAAGGAGATCTTTTGACCCAGGTGTTTTTCCATGGTGGTTTCCCGTGGCGCGGCCGGATGGCATATGCGCGTTATGGTGTGATTATGTAGGGTGTCGTGGGGTAGGATGCCACGAACGCAGGATAGTTCAACGACGCGGTGCCATATTCTTCCGCCGTGCCGGGGCGGTGAAGAACATTGTGAAATGTCATGGCACCGGCATGCCGACAGGCGGCAGCCCATGGAGATTTAGGCTGGTCGGCTGCGCGGCGATGCCCGGCTCGTATATTCTTGGCATTCCGCCCCACGCCGGGCATCACCCATCACAGAGGTGTCGTGTGTCGCAGCAGCCAGAGACCGGAACCACGATTCGCTATTACGCCACGCCCCTGCGCCGGCTGGTGTGGATTGCCTTGTCGTTGTTGTTGCTGCGGGCAACCTGGTTTTACGTGGACAACGATCTGCACCTGGCCGCGTTGATCGCCCTGCTGTGGTTGCTGTTTACCCTGTCCTGGGTGATCAACCTGTTCCGCGTGCCGTTTGCAACCGTGACGGCGGATGCGGTTATCCTGCTGGAACGGCTGCGTTTTGGCAGGCCAAACTTCATGGTGATACAGGCTGGTGAATTGACCTCTCTCACCGTTCGCCCGCGCGGGCGTATCGATATCGGACTCGGGATGATGGGGGATCGTGCGGTGAACCTGAAATATCTGAGTAAGCCGGATCGGGCCGCCGTGGTCGAGGCTTTGCGCGCATTGGCGGTGACAGCCGCCTGAGCTGCGGTTACCCTGCTACGATCTTCCAGCACTGATGTATCTTTCCGTTCCGCTTGAAATCCTCCGGGATAGTCTTGCCGGTGATGTCTTCGACCGATAGGCCGGCCAGCGCCTCTTCATCCAGCTTGAAGCGGCGGTAGTTGTTGGAGAAATACAGCGTGCCGCCCGGTGCCAGCAGTTGCAGCGCCTGGCGGATGAGCCAGACGTGATCGCGTTGCACATCGAAGACGTCCTCCATGCGCTTGGAGTTGGAGAAGGTGGGCGGGTCGATGAAGATCAGATCGTACTTGCGCCGGCCCAGCGCCGCTTCGTCCTGCAGCCAGGCGGTGCAGTCGGCCTGGATGTATTCATGTTCCTTGCCGGCAAAGCCGTTCAGCTGCATGTTGCGCTCGGCCCAGCCCAGATAGGTCTTGGACATGTCCACCGTGGTGGTCGCCTTGGCGCCGCCCACGGCGGCGTGCACGCTGGCGCTGCCGGTATAGGCGAACAGATTGAGAAAGCGCTTGCCTGCGGCTGCGTCCTCGATCATCTGGCGCGTGATGCGGTGATCGAGAAACAGCCCGGTGTCGAGGTAGTCAGTGAAGTTCACCAGCAGGCGGCAGCGCCCCTCGCGCACCTCGTGGAAGCGGCCGCGCTCGGCCAGCTTTTCATACTGCGCGCGCCCCTTCTGCTGCTGGCGTACCTTGAAGTGCATCTGTGCCGGCGGGATGTCGAGTAGCATCGGGATCACACCGAGGGCCTCGCGCAGGCGTTGCTGTGCCCGGGCCGGATCGATGCTCTTCGGTGCCTGGTATTCCTGCACATGCACCCACAGCTTTTCGCTGTGATAGAGGTCGATGGCGACGGCATACTCGGGCAGGTCGGCGTCGTACAGACGATAGCAATCGACGCCGCTGCGCTCGGCCCAGCGGCCGAGATGCTTGAGGTTCTTGCGCAGGCGGTTGGCGAAGCTTTCTGCGCCGGCGGACAGCGCCGGCTTGTCTCCTGTGCTTCCTGCCGGCGCGTAGTTGAACAACTGGCATTCGATGGGGCCGTTGTACAGGGCGATGCTGAGCTGCTGCGGCAGCGGCAGGTAGCCGGCCAGTTCGGGATTGCCGGTGAACAGGCTCAAGTGAAAGCCGGCCAGTTCATCGCGCACGATCTCGCCCAGGCTTGCATAGTCGGCGCGCAGTGCGTTGATCTCGCCGATGCGCTCGCCGTAGGGCGGATTCACCGCCAGCAGGCCGGGCTGGATATCCTCCGGCAGCAGCGCGCGCAGGCCGGGGGCGAGGGCGCGGCGCTCCACCTGGATGTAGTCGGACAGGCCGGCCTGATCGATGTTGGCGCGCGCTGCGGCGACGGCGGCCTCGTCCTGATCCCAGCCATAGATGGGTGGCAGAGTTTTCAGTCCTTCGGCGCGGCGCTGCTTGGCCTCTTCGATGAGTTTTTCCCACACCTCACGTTCGTGACGACGCCAGTACATAAAGCCGAAATAGTCGCGCTGCAAGCCCGGCGCGATGTCGGCCGCCATCAGGGCGCCTTCGATGAGCAGGGTACCGGAGCCGCACATGGGGTCGAGCAGGGCGCCGCCGCGTGCCGCGATGGCGGGCCAGCCGGCCAGTTGCAGGATGCCGGCGGCAAGGTTTTCCTTCAGCGGCGCCGTCACGCTCTCGCGGCGGTAGCCACGCTTGTGCAGGCTGCCGCCGGACAGGTCGATGGAGATGCGCGCCTGCTCGCCACGCAGGTGCAGGTGCAGACGCAGGTCAGGGATTTCGGTGTCGATGGAGGGACGCTCGCCGAACAGGTCGCGGAAGCGATCGACGATGGCGTCTTTGGTCTTCAGCACGGCGTACTGGCTGTGGGAGATCGCCGCATCGCTGCTGGTGATGTCGATGGCCAGGCTGCCGCTGGAGCGCATGTGTTTCTCCCAGCGGATTTCCTTCACCGCGTCGTACAGCCATTCCGGCGTCGGTGCCCGCACCGTGGTGATCGGCAACAGCACGCGGTTGGCCAGGCGCGACCACAGGCAGATGCGGTAGGCGGTTTCCAGACTGCCCTCGAAGGTGGCGCCGGAACCGCCCGGCTGCACCTTCTCCGCGCCCAGGCGGCGCAGTTCATCGGCGAGGGCGGCGGTGAGACCGCGCGGGGTAGTGGCGAAGAATTTCATTGTCGATACGACCAAAAATTAACCACGGAGGACACGGAGTGCATAGTAGCTTCGTAGCCAAATCGAGGGCAAAGAGCTCGCCGCCACGTTTCGGCGCCGGGTTGGCACGAAGCAATTCACATTTCTCCGTGTCCTCCGTGGTTGTTCGGGTGTTTCCTAGTAGTGGGGTGGCGGCGTCTCTTCCGACAGCGGCCGCACCGCCGCCGGGCTCAACTCGCCGAGCAGGGATTTGACGAACTCCAGTTGCTCCTCGGTGGCAGCCAGCGCCTGCTGCTGGCGCAGCACGGTCTGCGTCAGTTCGTCGATGGCGGCCTCCAGGTGGGCGAGGCGGATTTCAAGGTCGGTGAGTCGTTCGTCCATGGCGCATAGGATACCGCACGGCATGGGGCGCTGCCTGGTTTTTGTGGTGCCTCAGTGGTGGTCCACCACCACACGGTTGCGGCCCTGCTGCTTGGCCTTGTACAGGGCGCGGTCGGCACCCTCCAGCAGGATGATGAAATCCTCGCCATTGGCCGGGATGCGGGTGGCCAGGCCGACGCTGACGGTGACCCAGGGGCTGATGGTGGAATTGGCGTGGGGCAGTTCCAGTGCCTCCACATGGGCGCGGATCTGTTCGGCCAGCTTTTCCGCGCCGAGCAGCGAGGTATTGGGCAGGATCGCGGCGAACTCCTCGCCGCCGTAGCGGGCTGCGATGTCGCCGGGGCGGGCGACGGTTTCGATCAGCACACGGGCGATCTTCTTCAGGCACTCGTCACCGGCGGGATGGCCGTAGAGGTCGTTGTAGTTCTTGAAAAAATCGATGTCGAGCATGATCAGCGAGATGGGCTGATGCTCGCGTGCGGTACGGCGCCATTCCTCTTCCAGTTTCTCATCGAAGCGGCGGCGGTTGGAGATACCGGTGAGGCCGTCCTGATAGGACAGATTGCGCAGGGTCTCCTCCAGCAGCTTGCGGTCGGTGGCGTCGTGGGCCACCAGCAGAAAGCCCGCCAGTTGGCCGCGGTGCAGGATCTCGGTCAGCGTGGCCTCGAAATAGTGGGTGGCGTCTTCCAGCTCATAGCTGAATTGGAAGCTGTGGCCGCGGCCCGGACTGACGGCGCGCATCGCCTCCTCGAAGTGTTCGCGGCGCACGCCGTCGACCAATTCGTTGATGCGATGGCCCTGCGCCTTCTTCATGCTGATATCCAGCACCTGTTCCGCCATGGCGTTGAGGTATTTGACGCGGAACGCCGTGTCGAGGGCGATGATCAAGGTGTCGCCGGTGGACTGCAGAATGCTGTCCAGGTACAGCGTACGCTCCAGCAGCTGTTCATCGGCGCGTTGCAGGGCACGCACGATGGATTGCAGGATAGCCACCACGATGAAGGAAACGATGGCGGCGATGACAAAACCGGTGGCGAGATAGTCACGGCGGATTTCGTCATACAGCACGAGGCCGAGGGCGATGAGTATGACCTCCGTCAGCAGCACCGCCAGAACCACGGTGGCAATGATCAGGCGGCCGGCTCTGAGCTGGATGAGCCAGTTTTTCATCGGCGATAGCTGTCGTGGGCGGACATGGTACCAAGCTACTCAAATTGGGCCGCTGCCACAAGTTATCCCTGGGCGGCTTCCAGCTCTTCGCTCAGGGTCAGCCAGCGTTCCTCCACCGTGCCCAGTTCCTGGTCCAGCTGTGCCTGTTGCAGCAGCAGGGCCTTGAGGCGGTCTTTGGCAGCCGCTTCGTACAGCGCCGGGTCGGCCAGTTGTTGCTGCAACGCGTTCTTCTGGCTGTTGAGTCTGTCCAGTTGACCTTCCAGCTTTTGCAATTCCTTGCGCAGCGGCTGCAATTTCTGGCGCTGTTCGGCGTCGAGGCGGCGCTTTTCCTTGCGCGCCGCGGCGCTATGTTCGGCGGCGGCGTCATTCGCTCCCTCGCTGCGGCTGCGTCTCTCTGCCAGCCATTGGCGGTAGTCATCAAGATCGCCGTCGTATTGCGCCACCTTGCCGTCGGCCACCAGCAACAACTGGTCAGTGACGCTGCGCAGCAGGTGCCGGTCGTGCGATACCACCACCATGGCGCCTGCGAAGTCCTGCAGCGCGAGGGTGAGGGCGTGGCGCATCTCCAGATCGAGATGGTTGGTGGGTTCGTCCAGCAGAAGCAGATTCGGCCTCTGGTAGACCAGCAGGGCCAGTACCAGACGCGCCTTCTCGCCCCCGGAGAACGGGGCGACCAGGCTATCGGCCTGCTCGCCACTGAAACCGAAGCCGCCGATGTAGTCGCGCAGGTCCTGTTCGCGCGCCTTGGGGTCGAGGCGTTGCAGGTGATTGAGCGGGGTGTCATCGCCGCGCAGCTGTTCCAGCTGATGCTGGGCGAAGTAGCCGATGCGCAGATCCTGCGCCTCCTGCCGTGCGCCGCTGCGCGGTGTGAGGTCACCGGCCATCAGTTTGATCAGGGTGGATTTGCCGGCGCCGTTGGGGCCGAGCAGGCCGATGCGTTCGCCCGGGGTGAGTACCAGGTCGGTATTGCCAATCACCAGATGGTCACCGTAGCCCGCCGTCACCTGTTCCAGGCGCAGCAGCTGCGCAGGCAGCTTGTGCGGAGCGCGGAAGCTGAAGTGGAACGGCGAGTCGACGTGGGCCGGGGCAATCAGTTCCATGCGCGCCAGCGCCTTGAGGCGGCTCTGCGCCTGGCGCGCCTTGGTGGCCTGGGCGCGGAAACGATCCACATAACTGCGGATGTGCGCCACCTCGCGCTGCTGCTTCTCGAAGGCCGCTTGTTGCAGTGCCAGCTTCTCGGCGCGCAGCAGTTCAAAATCGGAGTAGTTGCCGGCGTAGAGCGTGGCCTGCTGGCGTTCGATGTGGACGATGTGGTGTACCACGGCGTCGAGGAAGTCGCGGTCGTGGGAGATCAGGATCAGCATGCCGGGATAGGCGCGCAGCCACTCCTCCAGCCACAGCACGGCGTCCAGGTCGAGGTGGTTGGTGGGTTCGTCCAGCAGCAGCAGGTCGGAGCGGCACATCAGGGCCTGGGCGAGGTTGAGGCGCATGCGCCAGCCACCGGAGAAGCGGGTCACCGGCAGATCTTCCTGTTCCGCCGTGAAGCCGAGGCCGTGCAGCAGGCGGCCGGCACGGGCGCGGGCGGTATAGCCGTCGATATTTTCCAGCCGCAGCAGCAGCTCCGCCTGGCGCGTGCCGTCACCGGCCTGTTCCGCCACGGCCAGTTCGCGCTGGATGGCGCGCAGTTCGGCGTCGCCGTCCATCACGTAATCCACCGCGCTGCGTTCCACCGCCGGGGTTTCCTGGGCGACGTGGGCGATGACCGTGCGCGGCGGCAGGGACAGGTCGCCGGCGTCGGGGGTCAGCAGCCCGCGCAGCAGGGCGAACAGGCTGGACTTGCCGCAGCCGTTGGCGCCCACCAGCCCCACTTTCTGGCCCTGGTGCAGGGTGAGGTCGACGTGCTCCAACAGCAGGCGGGCACCGCGGCGCAGGGAAAGGTCGGTGAGTTTCAGCATGGCGGCGCAGTTTACCAGCGCGCCGCGGCGCTGTGTGACTCAGTGCATGGCAGGCACGACTTTCCTGGGCCATGCTATTGCCATTGTCTACTCAGGAGGAGCGTGTCATGCAAATGAAGCAGGCGGTGTGCGGGGTGTTGGCGCTGGCCCTGGCGGGTGGCAGCGTGCATGTGCCCATGGCCCAGGCGGCCCTGGTCGGTACCGGGGAGGTGGTGGCCGCGGTGGCGCAGGGGCAGGCGGTGGACGCGGCGCGCGAGCGCCTGGCGGCGCTGCTGGCGCGTGATGACGTGGTGGCGCAATTGCAGCGCCATGGCGTGGATGCGACACAGGCCCGCGAGCGCGTGGCGGCCCTGAGCGATGCGGAGGTGCTGCAACTCAATGGCCAGATCGAGCAATTGCCGGCCGGCGGTGATGTGCTCGGCATCGCGGTGTTCGTGTTCCTGGTGCTGCTGTTCACCGACATCCTCGGCTATACGGACATTTTCCCCTTCGTGAAGAAGACCGCCGACGGTAGCCGGAAGTAAATCTCATGCGGTTGTTCCACGGCGCCGGGATCGGAATCGCCGTGCTCCTGGCCCTGGTGTTGTCCGGTTGCAGCACGCTGTCGTCCTCGCTGCGCCCGGGGGCGGGCCTGCCGGCGCAGGCCTATGTGGATACGCCGTTTTTCCCGCAGGAGCTCCACCACTGCGGCCCGGCCGCCCTGGCCGGGGCGCTGGGTGCCGCCGGCGTGACGGTCACACCGGAGGCGTTGGCGCCGCAGGTCTACCTGCCCGGGCGCGAGGGCAGCCTGCAACTGGAACTGGTGGCGGCGGCGCGGGGGGCGGGGCGCATCGCCTACGTGCTGGAACCCTCCCTGGAGGCGGCCTTGCGCGAAGTGGCGGCGGGGCGGCCGGTGCTGGTGTTGCAGAACCTCGGCCTGTCCTGGTATCCACGCTGGCACTACGCCCTGCTCATCGGTTACGACCTGGCGGCGGGCAGCGTCACCCTGCACAGCGGCACGACGCATGACTACCTCACCGCCCTGGATACCTTCGACCGTACCTGGGCGCGGGCCGGACGCTGGGCCTTGTTGGTGTTGCCGCCCGACACCCTGCCGGCGACGGCGCGCGAGTTGCCCTATCTGGAGGCGGCGGCAGTCTTGGAACGCAGCGATGCGGCCGCGGCGGAAATCGCCTACGGCACGGCCCTGGCGCGCTGGCCCACCAGCCTGCCGGCGTTGCTCGGCTTGGGCAATGCCCGCTATGCCCAGGGCAATCTGTCCGGTGCGCAGCAGGCCTTTGCCGCTGCCATCGCCGCCCATCCCGAGGCCGCCGTGGCCCACAACAACCATGCCCATGTCCTTGGTCGCCTGGGGCGCAAGGCCGAGGCCCTGGCCGCCGCCCGCCGCGCGGTGGAACTGGCCGGTGACAGCCTGCCGGCGGCGCGCCGTACGCTGGAGGAGCTGCAATAGCGAATCAACCCTGATTCTTGCCTTAAGCGGGATCGTGGATTAGGTTTTTTGGACGGTCCGCGGCGGCGCCGAACCGGAGTGAATGCCGCGTGGTCCACAGGATTGTGGTGACATGGAAGCGATGGAGGTGTGGTCTGATGAAGCAGGAAAAAGCCGAATTCCTGGGTATTCCTTCTTTCTCCTCTCCGGCGGCCGGACGCCGTGGCCAGGTGGCGACGCCGGAGCGTTGGCTGATGCGTCAGCTGTTGCGCAGTCTGGGCGACCCGCCGATACGGGTGCGTTTCTGGGACGGTGCCGAGATGGAACCGGTGCCGGGTGAGGCGCGCACCACCGTGGTAATCCATGATCGCTTTGCCCTGTGGCGCCTGGTGCGCCATCCCATGCTGCACTTTGGTGACGACTACAGCCTGGGCCGCATCGATGTGGAGGGCGACCTGGTGGAGTTCCTCGACACCGTATTTCGCCACCGCCCGCGGGCGCGGGTGAGCAGCCCAACGCGGCGCCAGCTGCTGGAGCGGCTGCAACGGGTGCGTCGCAATACCCTGCGCGGGTCGCGCGAAAACATCCATCATCACTACGACATCGGTAACAGTTTCTATCGCCTCTGGCTCGACCACCAGATGCAGTACACCTGCGCCTACTTCCCCGACCCGGCGATGACGCTGGAGGCGGCGCAACTGGCCAAGCTGGACCATATCTGCCGCAAGCTGCAACTGAAGCCCGGCGAGACGGTGGTGGAGGCCGGCTGCGGCTGGGGCGGGCTGGCACGGCACATGGCGCGCTATTACGGCGTCAAGGTGAAGGCCTACAACATCTCCACCGAGCAGGTGGCCTATGCGCGCGAGCGGGCGGCTGTCGAGGGACTGGCCGATCGCGTGGAATACATACTGGACGACTACCGCACCATCACCGGTGAATACGATGCCTTCGTTTCCGTTGGCATGCTGGAGCATGTCGGCGCCGAGCACTATCACGCCCTGGGCGGCGTCATCGACCGTGCCCTCAAGCCGGATGGCCGTGGTCTCATTCATTCCATCGGCCAGAACCAGGCGCAGCCGATGAGCGCCTGGGCCGAGCGGCGCATCTTCCCCGGCGCCTATCCGCCGACGTTGCGCGAGATGATGATGATCTTCGAGCCGTATGATTTTTCCGTGCTCGACGTGGAGAACCTGCGCCTGCACTACGCCCGCACCCTGGAGCACTGGCTGGAGCGCTACACGGCTCACGAGCAGGCGGTGGAGCAGATGTTCGATGCGGCCTTCGTGCGCGCCTGGCGGTTGTACCTGGCCTCGTCCATCGCCAGTTTTACCAGCGGCAGCCTGCAATTGTTCCAGGTGCTGTTCGCCCGGCCGCAGCACAATGCCTTGCCCTGGTCGCGGGCCCACCTCTACGACAATCATCAGCACAAGGGGTGAGCCGATGGAGCCGTGTGATGCGTTGATTGTCGGCGGCGGTCCGGCCGGTTCCACGCTGGCCTGGCGCCTCAAACAGTCCGGCATGGATGTGGTGGTGTTGGACAAAAAGACCTTCCCGCGCGACAAGGTGTGCGCCGGCTGGATCACCCCGGCGGTGGTGGAAACCCTGCAACTGAACCTGGACGACTACGCCCGCGGCCGCACCCTGCAGCCGATCCATCGTTTCCGTACCGGCCTCATCGGCGGTGACGAAGTGCTCACCGATTACGGCAGGACCGTGAGTTACGGCATCCGCCGCCGCGAGTTCGATGATTATCTGTTGCAGCGCAGCGGCGCGCGTCTGGTGTTGGGCGAGGGCTTGGAGAGCGTGGAGCGCGGGGGGGACGGCTGGATCGTCAATGGCCATCTGCGCACGCCGCTGCTGATTGGGGCAGGGGGGCACTATTGCCCGGTGGCGCGCCGCCTCGGTGCGGCGCTGGGACCGGAAGAGGGGCCGGTGACGGCGCAGGAAGTGGAGTTTGAACTGTCGCCGGAGCAGGTCGCGGCCTGCTCCGTGGCGCCCGATACGCCGGAACTGTTTTTCACCCCGGAGTTGGACGGCTATGGCTGGGTGTTTCGCAAGGGTAGCGTACTCAACATCGGCCTCGGCCGCGAGGCGGGCGGCAAGCTGGGTGGCGCGGTGCATGCCTTCACCGCCTGGCTGCAACAGCAAGGCAAGATCCCTGCTGACATCCCGCAGCGCTTTCACGGTCACGCCTATTTGTTCTTTCCACAAAGGCGTCCACGTCGCGTAGTGGACGACGGCGTGCTGCTCATCGGTGATGCCGCCGGTCTGGCCTATCCGCAGAGCGGTGAGGGGATTCGCCCGGCGGTGGAGTCCGCCCTGCTGGCTGCCGATGTGATCGCGGCGGCGCAGGGTGATTACCGGGCAGCGCAGCTTGCCGCGTATGGAGAAAAACTCCGTGCGCGCTTTGGCCCGCGCCAGTCCGCACCTGCGGCGCTGCCCTGGTTGCCGGTACCGGTGAAGCGCTTTTTGGCCAGTCGCTTGCTTGGCAACCCTGCCTTTACCCGTCGTGTCGTGCTGGACCGCTGGTTTCTGCACCGCAGCCAGCCGGCCCTGCGCGCAGACTGAATGCATCCCTGCCCCCTCCGTAGGGGGCAGGAATAATTTGGCCTGGTAGCGTCTCTATCAGTTACAGCAGTGGCGGGGCACCCGCAGCGCGAAGTGGTCTTTTCACTTACGCCACCGCAGTCACCATACCCTATAATTTCCGGTCCGATCGCCTGTTTGTTTTGAAAGGAGTTACTGTTGATACGCGTCCTGATCGTCGATGACCACGCCATCGTACGGCGCGGCATCCGCGACATCATTGCCGACGAGGCCGACATGACGGTGGTGGCCGAGGCCGCCGACGGTCCCGAGGCCTTGGCACAGGCACAGTCCTGCGCCTGGGATGTCTTGCTGCTGGACCTCGCCATGCCCGGTATGCACGGCACCGATGTGCTGGCCCGGCTGCGGCGCGAGTGTCCCGGCAAGCCGGTGCTCATCGTCACCATGCACCCGGAAGAGGAGTACGGCCCGCGCCTGTTGCGCGCCGGCGCCGCCGGTTATCTGCCCAAGGAGAGTGCACCGGTCATGCTGGTCGAGGCCATCCGCCAGGTGGCAGCCGGTGGGCGTTACCTCAGCCCCAGGCTGGCGGTACTGGTGGACAAGAAAAATGAGGCTGCGGACAAGGACACGAGGCCGTTGCACGCCGGATTGTCGGAGCGCGAAACCCAGGTGTTGCGCCATATCGCTACCGGCCGCACCCTGTCTGAAATATCCAGCCTCATGGCCCTCAGCCCCAAGACCGTCAGTACCTATCGCTATCGCCTGCTGGTGAAGATGCACATGAAGGGCAATGCCGAGCTGACGCGCTACGCGGTGGAGAAGGGGCTGCTCTAGCCCAACAGTTACCGCCTGCGCTCACGGCGTGGTCGATATGGGTTCAAATCAACTACGCTTTTTCCGTATATCGCTGGGGAGACCCCGGCCGCCCCCAGCGGGTGTGCCGGGGCGTCGTGTGCCGTTTCTGCGCGGGAGGGGCTGGTGATGGATAAAACCATACATTCGATAGTGTGTGCAGTGTTGCTGCTGCCGCTGTTGGCCCAGGCCGACCTGACCGGCACCTGGCAGGGCAGCGACGGTGGCGTGTATTACCTGCGCCAGATGGGCGATCAGTTGCACTGGTATGGTGAGCAAAAGGCCATCGAACCCCGCTGGGCCAATGTGTTTCATGGCGCCATCCGCGGCGAACGCATCAATGGCGACTGGCTGGACGTACCCAAGGGGCAGACACTGGGACAGGGCAAGTTGAGCCTGGTCATCAAGGATAATGAGCGGGTGCTGGAACGCGCGCGCGAGAGTGGTGGTTTCGGCGGGGCGCGCTGGACGCGGGTGGGGGCGTTGCCGGAGTCGGTACAGGTGGAGCCGTTGCCGCCGCTCAAACCGCTGCAGCCGCGGGTGGTCGCTCCGGCGACACCGGCAACTCCGCTCAAGGAGGATTGCATCGCCTTCAATCCGGCGGACATCACCGTTACCCAGGCCAACAATCGCTGGAAGATCGCCGAGGGCAATCACTGGATGTTCGATTTTGCCGGCAGGCAAGACGAGGCGCGGCAGGCGCACCGCATCCTACGCCATTACGGCATGAATCAGACCTGCTATGTCGGCCGGCCGCAACCGTCGTTGACCTATCTACTTGTCAATGGTGTGGCGCCGATGGGCGGCATGCGCGGCGAGGACTGCGTGGTCTTCAACAACGCCCATCTTGCCGTCACTGAGGCCGGCGGGCGCTGGAAGATCGCCGATGGCAGTCACTGGCTGTTCGACTTTGCGGACAAGCAGGCTGAGGCCGAGCAGGCACTGGCGATCATGCAGAAGTACGGCTTCACCCATGCCTGTTATGTGGGCCGGCCGCAGGCCAGCTTCACCTACCTGCGGCGTTAACGGCGGCCGTGCACGCGTAGCGTAGGTCCGGCTGGATCAACGCCGGCAGGGGCAGGGATGCCGGGAGTGTGCCGTGGGCATGTACACCGGCCCTCTGCGCCGCCGTTGTCATTCACCCACCAACCACTCCACCGCCCAGCGTCCATGCCCCGCGCTGTCCAGGCATTGGTGCAGCCAGGGCAACAGTGTCTTCAGTTGTGCATCCAGTTGCCAGGGCGGGTTGATCAGCAGCATGCCGCTGCCGTGCATGCCGGCCGGACCGTCGTCCGGGGCGATGCACAATTCGGCGTATAGCTGCTTGCGGATGCCGCTTTCCTTCATGCGGCGTTGCAGACGGTCGATGCTGGGACGATTGAGGATCGGATACCACAATGCGTACATGCCGGTGGGCCAGCGTGCATGGGCGTGGCCCAGCGCGGTGGTGACCTGATCGAATTCGCTCTTTACTTCATAGGATGGATCGATCAACACCAGGCCGCGTTTCTCCACCGGCGGCAGAAAGGCCTTCAGGCCCTGATAGCCATCCTGATGATGCACCGCCACCTGGCGGTCGCCGCTGAACTCCTGTTTCAGCAACGGTACGTCGCTGCCGTGCAGCTCGCACAGCACCATGCGATCCTGTTCGCGCAGGAAGTGGCGGGCGATGCGCGGCGAGCCGGGGTAGTAGTGCAGCTTGTCATCGGGATTCAAGGTGCGCACTGCGTCCAGATACGGCACGGCCTGTTGCGGCACGTTGTCCCGGTGCCACAGGCGGGCGATGCCGTCGCGCCACTCATCGGTCTTCTGCGCCTCTGCGGCGCGCAGGTCATAGCGGCCGACACCGGCATGGGTCTCCACATAACAGAACGGCGCCTCCTTGCGCGTCAGTGCCTGCATGAGCAGGGCCAGTACGGAATGCTTGAGGATGTCGCCGTGATTGCCGGCGTGATAGGCGTGTCGGTAGCTCAGCATGATGGCAAAAACATCTCTGACGCAGAGGCGCGGAGGCGCAGAGGATAGGACTGGCGATTAATACAATGGCACCCGCGCGAGCTCCCGTAAGCGAAAAGATCGAAGGGGCATTTGGCGGTTATTTCTCTGCGTCTCTGCGGCTCCGCATCACTCATGGGTTTTCACCGGCCTGACCTTGGACGCCGCCAGCTTGGCACGTTGGCGGCAGTCATCGACGTCGTTGCCGAAGGCCAGTGCCACGCCCATGCGGCGGCGGGGAAAGGCCTCCGGTTTACCAAACAGGCGCAGGTCGGTGTTGGGCACGGCGAGCGCTTCTGCCACGCCCTCGTAGGCGACGCCGGTTTCATTCATGCCGCCGTAGATCACCGCGCTGGCCCCGGCCGAGCGCAGGGCGGTGGTGACCGGCAGACCGAGAATGGCGCGGGCGTGCAGCTCGAACTCGGACAGCACCTGGGTGGTGAGGGTGACCAGGCCAGTGTCGTGCGGGCGCGGACTGACCTCGGAGAACCACACCTGATCGCCCTTGATGAACAATTCCACACCGAAGATGCCGCGGCCGCCCAGGTTGGCGGTGATCTGCTGCGCGATGTCGCGCGAGCGCTCCAGGGCGATCGGGCTCATGGGCTGCGGCTGCCAGCTCTCCACGTAGTCGCCCTTTTCCTGGCGATGGCCGATGGGTTCGCAGAAATAAGCCTCCACCTCGCCCGAGTCACCAATGGCGCGCACGGTGAGCTGGGTGATTTCATAGTCGAAGTCGATCATCTCCTCGACGATGACGCGGCCCTGGTCGACGCGGCTGCCACTCTTGGCGTAGTCCCAGGCTGTCTGTACGTCGGCCGGTCCGTGGATGGTGGACTGGCCCTTGCCGGAGGAAGACATCACCGGCTTGACGATGCAGGGGTAGCCGATACCGTTGTCGATGGCCGCCTGTAGCTGTTCCAGGCTGTCGGCAAAGGCGTAGCGCGACGTGGCCAGGCCCAATTCCTCGGCAGCGAGGCGGCGGATGCCCTCCCGGTTCATGGTCAGGCGCGCGGCGCGGGCGGTGGGGATGACCTCGGCCAGGCCGTCGGCCTCGATGCGCAACAGCTCGTCGGTGGCGATGGCCTCGATTTCGGGCACGATGAGGTGCGGCCGCTCCAGTTCCACCACGCCGCGCAGGGCGCGCGGGTCGGCCATATTGATGACGTGGCCGCGGTGGGCCACCTGCTGGCCGGGGGCGTTGGCGTAGCGATCCACGGCGATCACCTCCACCCCCAGGCGCTGCAGGGCGATGATCACCTCCTTGCCCAGTTCGCCGGCGCCGAGCAGCATCACGCGGGTGGCGGAGGGGGAGAGGGGGGTACCGAGGCGCATGGCGTGTAGTCCTTGTGATTCCGTGGGCATGGCCCTATGTCTGGGGGGCCGATCCTAACATCCGTCGGCGCCGGGCGGGCAGCCGGGAAAGCCGGGCCTAAATCCATACTGGCGGCATCGGGCATTGACCGGCGCGGAAAAACTGCATAAGATGCACGCCATTCTTAGACTTAATCCAAATTAACCTCAAACAAGGAGATAGTAATGGGCGTACTCGTAGGTCGTAAGGCTCCGGATTTCACCGCTCCCGCCGTGCTGGGCGACGGCTCCATCGTGGACGAGTTCCACTTTGCCGGTGCCACCAAGAACAAGTATGCAGTGGTTTTCTTCTACCCGCTGGACTTCACCTTCGTCTGCCCCTCCGAACTGATCGCCTTCGATCACCGCCTGGAGGAGTTCAAGAAGCGCAATTGCGAAGTGATCGGCGTCTCCATCGACTCCCACTTCACCCACAACGCCTGGCGCAACACCCCGGTGAACCAGGGCGGCATCGGCCAGGTCGGTTACACCCTGGTGGCCGACATGACCCACAACATCTGCAAGGCCTTCGACGTGGAAACCCCGGACGGCGCCGTTGCCTTCCGCGGCTCCTTCCTCATCGACCGTCAGGGTGTGGTGCGTCACCAGATCGTCAATGACCTGCCGCTGGGCCGCGACATCGACGAAATGCTGCGCATGGTCGACGCCCTGCAGTTCTTCGAAGAGCACGGCGAAGTCTGCCCGGCCGGCTGGAACAAGGGCAAGAAGGGCATGAAGGCCGACCCGAAGGGTGTGGCCGAGTACCTGGCCAGCGAAGCGGGCAAGCTGTAAGCCGACGCTACCGCGTAGTGAAAAGGCCGGATGGGGCAGCCCATCCGGCCTTTTTGTTTACCGGCGCACAGCAACCTAGTCCCTGGTTCCTGCGCCCTTTTCCTTCTGGGTGGCCGTCTTGTCAGTCTCGTAGTTGATCCCGCCCGGAGAGACCGTGCCGCCGGAGATGATGAAGGTCATCGCCTCATCCACGCTCCAGTCGGTGGACACCACCCGTTCCAGCGGCACGATCTCCAGATAGCCGGAGGTGGGGTTGGGGGTGGTGGGCACATACACCGCCGCCAGCTTGCGGCCGGTCTTTGCGTCGGTGAGCACCTGGGTGACGAAGCCGACGGCGCGCATCTCCGGGGTGGGAAACTCGATCAGCACCACGCGCTGCACATTGTCCGGTTTCTGTTGCAGGGCGGCGATCAGCTTCTTGGTGGCGCCGTACACGGTCTGCACCAGGGGGATGCGCTCGATGAAGGCCTCGAACAGCGCGATCAGGCGTCGGCCCAGCACGCGGGTGGTGATCCAGCCGAGCAGATAGAGCGAGAGCACGGTGATCAGGGCGGCGAGTACCGATTGAAACCATGGCGTCAGCAGCCATTCCGCCAGGGTGGGTGAGGTCTGCTCCAGCCCGCGCGACAGGCCACGCACCCAGGGACGGCCGAACTTCGACAACTGGTTGAACAGGAAGCTGAACACCAGCCAGGTGATCCAGATGGGGATCATCACCAGCACGCCGGTGATGAGGTAGCGCTGGAAGTGGGTATGAAAGCCGTGTTCCTGGTCCATGGTCGTGTCCCGTGTGAATGCTGACATCTATCTGTAACCGTTCGGTTATCGAAGTGCAATACAGGCGCCGTAGCCTGCGCGGATGAACTCCTGCGCTGCCCTACCGACGGAGGTTGCACCCTTGCGCATCCTGATGATCTCCGATGTCTATTTCCCCCGTGTGAACGGCGTCTCCACTTCCATCCAGACCTTCCGCCGCGAGTTGCGCGCCCTGGGCCACGAAGTCACCCTCATCGTTCCCGATTACGGCATGGCCCATGAGGGCGACGATGAAGACATCATCCGCATCCCGTCGCGCCAGGTGCTGTTCGATCCGGAGGATCGCATGATGCGGCGTAACCACATCCTTGAGCTGCTGCCGCGCCTGCGTGGGGCGGGCTATGACCTGGTGCATATCCAGACCCCCTTCGTCGCCCACTATCTGGGCCTGCGTCTGGCGCAGGAGCTGAATGTGCCGGCGGTGGAGAGCTATCACACCTTCTTCGAGGAGTACCTGTTTCACTACATTCCGTTCCTGCCACGCGCCTGGCTGCGGGCGGTGGCGCGACGTTTCTCCCGCTGGCAATGCAATAGCGTGGATGGGGTGGTGGTACCGTCCAGCGCCATGCTGGAGGTGTTGCGCAACTACGGCGTGCGTAGCGAGGCGGCGATCATTCCGACCGGCATCGAGCTGGATGAGTTCCGCCACGGCGATGGTGCCGCCTTCCGCCGTCAGCACGGCATTCCCGATGAGCGGCCGGTGTTGACCTTCGTGGGACGTGTCGCCTTTGAAAAGAATATCGACTTCCTGTTGCGCATGCTGGTGCGTGTGCGCCAGGAGGTGCCGGACGTGCTGCTGGTGATCGCCGGTCAGGGGCCGGCGGTGGAACATTTGCGTGGACTGACAGAGCGGCTGGCATTGCGGGACAACGTCATGTTCATCGGCTATCTGTCGCGCGGCGGCTCCCTGCAGGGTTGTTATGCGGGCGGCGATATTTTTGTCTTCGCCTCGCGTACCGAAACCCAGGGGCTGGTGCTGCTGGAGGCAATGGCGCTGGGCGTGCCGGTGGTGTCCACGGCGGTGATGGGGACGCGCGATGTGCTGCATGCCGGTGAAGGCGCAATCATTGCTCCGGAGGACGAACTGGGTTTTGCCGGTGCGGTGGTCACGCTGTTGCGCAATCGTGAACGGCGTCAGGCCCTGGCAGAGGCCGCCCGACACTATGCTGCCGGCTGGGCAGCGCCGCGGCTGGGGCAGCGGCTGGCCGATTACTATGCCCTGACCGTGGATGCCTGCCTGGAGAGCAAGGGTGCCGTAGCGGCTGCCGACGTATGCCTGCCCGGCTAGCGTCCGCATCACCAAAGGATCACCAAACTGTCATCGCCGCTTCACACGGCAGGCAGATAGTGGCGCCATGCCGACATGTGATACTGCCATGCATCCCCGCTCGACGGCGCAGCCGCACCTGCATCTGGGTGTGGTGACAGAGACCTATCCGCCGGAAATCAACGGCGTCGCCATGACGGTCGGGCGTCTGGTAGACGAGATGAGCCGGCGCGGCCACCGCATCCAGCTGGTGCGACCGCGCCAAGGCGACGGCGATGCCGTGGCAGATGCCCTCGGCGACAGCTACGAGCCGCCGCTGACCACCACCCTGGTCACTGGCGTCAGCATGCCCTGGTACCGCGAATTGCGCCTCGGTCTGCCGGCCGGACTGCGTCTGCGCCAGTTGTGGCGACGCGAGCGGCCCGACGTGCTGTATGTGGCGACGGAAGGCCTGCTGGGCTGGTCGGCGATCCGTGAAGCGGCACGGCAGAACATTCCGGTGATCAGCGGCTTTCACACCAATTTCCACAGCTACAGCCAGCATTACCAAATCGGCTTTTTACAGCGCCCCATCTACGACTACCTGCGCCGGCTGCACAACCGCACCGCCTGCACCCTGGTACCCACCGAGGAGCAGCGCAAGACGCTGCTGGCCGATCAGTTCCAGAATGTGGAGGTGCTGGGGCGCGGCGTCGATAGCCGCCTGTTCTCGCCGGCGCGGCGCAACGAGGATCTGCGCCGTGCCTGGGGACTGGGGCGGCAGGATCAGGCGGTGATCTACGTCGGCCGTCTGGCGGCGGAAAAGAATCTGCCGCTTGCGGTGCACGCCTTTCGCGCCATGCGCGAGCGCAATCCCCACCTGCGCCTGATCATCGTCGGCGATGGCCCGTTCTATCAGGAACTGTATGCCAACGAACGCGATGTGATCTTTTGCGGCGTGCAGACCGGCGTGCAACTGGCCGAACACTACGCCTCGGCCGATATTTTCCTGTTTCCCAGCGAAACCGAAACCTTCGGCAATGTCACCCTGGAGGCAATGGCCTCCGGTCTGGCGGTGGTGGCGTTTGATTATGCGGCGGCCCATCTGCATATCGAGCCTGGCCAGGAAGGGCTGCTGGTACCGTTGGGAGAGCACGATACCTTTATCGCCACCGCAGCCGCCCTGGCCGAGCAACCCGAGCGGGTGGAGCAACTGAGCATCGCCGCGCGGCGCAAGGCGCAGCGCCTGGACTGGCAGGGCGTTGCCGATCGTTTTGAATGGCTGTTGCGCGCCTATGGCGCCGGGAGGTCATGATGTCCCTCATCCGTAGTGAGCGCTTGTGGCGCCGTGCCGGCGAATTGGATTTGTCGCTGTGCGCAGTGTTCAACCGCGGTGTGCGCCGGCGTGCCGTGCGCCGCCTGTTCGCCGTGGTGAGCCGCCTGGGCAATGGCGTGTTCTGGTATGCGCTGATGGCAGTGTTACCGTTGACCTTTGGTGCGGAAGGTGTGACGAGCGCCATCCATATGGCCGTGGTTGGCACCATTGGCGTTGTGCTCTATCGTCTTATGAAGGGGCGCATCAATCGCGAGCGGCCGTTCGTGCATCATCCGCAGATCCGGCTCGGCGCCATGCCGCTGGACCGCTTCAGTTTTCCCTCCGGCCACACCTTGCACGCGGTGGCCTTCACCCTGGTGGCGGTGTCGTACCATCCCGCGCTGGCCGTGGTGCTGGTACCGTTTGCCCTGCTGGTCGCCGTCTCGCGCATGGTGCTGGGACTGCATTACCCGTCGGACGTGGCGATGGGGGCGATGGTGGGGACTGTGCTCGCACTGGGAAGTTTTCTGTTGCTGTAAGACGGATAGGCGTACTGTGCGCCTGCCCCCCATATACAACCCCTCCACACGACAACACTTCTGATAGCCTCCCGGCGCCTTCCGATAATCGTTACTGCTTCCCTGACATGGATATTCTCCCCATTGCCGCCGACAGCGGCCTCCGCCATGATGACGTCATGGGCGGCAATGACATGGCCACGGGCGATGGTGAGCTGAACACCTTGTTGGACGAGGTGTCCGCCTTGCGCACGCGTGTCGTCAGCGGGGCGATGAAGCGCCTGGAGCATTTGCACGACTGCTATGCCGATGGTCGTTACACACCGAGCGCGCTCAATCTTGCCCATTACCTCGAGTTGCGACGCATCGATCTGCGGCCCTTGCAGGAGCGGCTGGCGGCCGTTGGATTATCTTCGCTGGGGCGGGGCGAGGCTCACGTCGACGCCACGCTGGCAGGTATCGTGACCCTGCTGGCACGCGCCACCGGCCGGGCGGCGGAGTTGCAGCAAAATGGCGGCCCTGCCTTCGGCGAGGGCAGGCGTCTGCTGGCACAACATACCGACAATCTGTTTGGTCCCGCCGCAGGCCCACGCCAGGCGCGCATCATGGTCACGCTGCCCAGCGAGGCCGCAGTGGACTATGACCTGGTACATGGTCTGTTGCAGGCAGGCATGGACGTGGCGCGCATCAATTGCGCCCATGATGATGTGGCGGCATGGGAGGCGATGATCGGCAACCTGCGTCGCGCCGAGCGCGACAGCGGCAGGCGCTGCCGCATCCTGATGGATCTGGCAGGCCATAAGTTACGCACGGGTCCCACCGTAGCCGCGCCAGCGGTGGTGCACATCCGGCCCCAGCGCGATGCCTTCGGTTTGGTGGTGGCGCCGGCCCAAATTCTGCTGGAAGCGGTGGACCACTGCGCTATCGGCGCTGATAGCTCCCATGAGAATGCCTATCTGCATCTACAGATCCCGCTGGAACTGCACGAGCGGCTGCGCCCCGGTGACCGGTTGCGCTATAGCGATGGTCGTGGCAAACAACGTTATCTCGATGTGATTGCGCGCACCCCAGCGGAGCGCTGGCTGGTGCACAGCGCACGCTCTGCCTATCTCACTGCGGATACCGTGTTCGAACTGCGTCGCCGCGACAGCCGCCGCCGCTGGTTGCGGCTCGGCCGCTATTCCCTGTGTCCATTCGCCGGTCGGCCGCAGGCCCTGCGTCTGTACTGGGGCGATCAGCTGTTGTTGCGGCGTGACGACTTGCCGGGTGCAGCGGCACAATGCGACGAGGCCGGCAATGTGGTCGCGCCGGCCAGCATAGGTTGTACTTTGCCTGCGGTGCTCGATCTGTTGCAGGTGGGTGATCCGGTGTGGTTCGATGACGGCAAGCTGGGTACCGAGGTGGATGCGCTGCTACCGGAGGGTGCACTGCTGAAGGTGACCCACGCGGCTCCGGCGGGGGTGAATCTGCGCAGCGACAAGGGGATCAATTTCCCCAATACCCGCCTCGATCTGCCACCGCTGTCGGCCAAGGATCTGCAGGACCTGGATTTCGTCGCCCATCATGCCGACATGGTGGGTTTCTCCTTTGTGGAGACCCTGGACGATATGGCCTTCATGATGCACGAACTGGCCAGGCGCGGCCGGCCTGAACTGCCGATCATCGCCAAGATTGAAACGGCGCGGGCGGTGAGCAATCTGGGTGAACTGATCCTCGGCACCATCGGCCGCCACACCCTGGGCATCATGATCGCGCGCGGCGATCTGGCGGTGGAGCTGGGCGGGGTGCGCCTGGCGGAGATCCAGGAGGAAATCCTGTGGCTGTGCGAGGCGGCACATGTGCCGGTGATCTGGGCCACCCAGGTGCTGGAGACCCTGGCGCAGAAAGGGATGCGCTCACGCCCGGAACTGACCGATGCGGCGATGGGCGTACGCGCCGAATGTGTGATGCTGAACAAGGGGCCTTACGTACTCGACGCGGTGCGTCTGCTGGATGAGATCATGCAGCGCATGGAGGCGCACCAGCGCAAGAAGATGCCGCGTCTGCGCGCCCTCGGCCTGGCGGGGAAGGTATAGTGGCGGTCACCTTTACTTGTGACTTGTGACTGATTTTCAAGCATTCAGGTCGGGGATCAGTTCGCTCTCCAACTTGGCGATGATGTCCTTGAGGAGCAGCTTGCGTTTTTTGAGGCGGCGGATCTGCAATTGATCGGCGGCCGGATCGGTGGTCAGACGCGCGATGATTTCATCGAGGTCGCGGTGCTCCAGCTGCAGTTCTTCCAAACGACGCCGGATTGCCTCTAAGTCCTGACCATACATGCTTTTTCTCCGCCACGGCGTGCGATATGCGTGCATCCATTATCCCGCATGCCGTCGCTTGTGCCTATACCCGCGCAAGACCCGGGTTTGGGATTTTTCAGGCAATGTGTTAGGGTAAAAAGCGTTCGTGGCGTCTTGGCCGCCGTGAATATGTGAGTTTCCCTCTGACCGGACGATGTGTTTCCACAGCGAGACACCTAAGCCAGTTAACGTGCGCCACCCCCGGCGCGCACTCTGATGGCGCTGCGGCGCCATACCGCGCGGCACTAGCCGCTTCGATGAACCGACGACGATGCGGCGCTGCGGCGCCCGGATGCAGATTCTTTGCCCGGTTTCGTCTGCTCGATGAACCATGGCGACACGGCGACAGGCCGTGTGCGACAGGCCTATGACACAAACACAATCCGAGGCTGCCACGGCGGCCGGCAAGATATCCCTGCGTGCGCCGCAGCTGGCCGATGGCCAGGCGGTGCATGCGCTGGTGCGGCGCTGTCCGCCGCTCGACCTCAATTCCAGTTACAGCTATTTCCTGTTGTGCAGCCACCATGCCGACACCTGTGTGGTGGCGCAGCAGGGACAGGATACCGTCGGCTTCATTTCCGCCTATCGCCTGCCGCAGGCGCCGCATACGCTGTTTGTCTGGCAGGTGGCGGTGGACGCGCGCATGCGCGGGCAGGGGCTGGCCGGCCGCATGCTGGAATATCTGCTGGCACGGCCATCGTGCCACGGCGTGCAGTTTGTCGAGACCACAGTCGCGCCATCCAACCACGCCTCGCGGCGGGTGTTCGCGCGTTGCGCTGCTGCGCGCAACGCGACATGGCAGGAAGAGGTGTTTCTCTCGCCGGCGCAGTTTGGCGCCGAGGCGCACGAAGAGGAAGTGCTGCTGCGCATCGGCCCCTTGCAGGGGCAATGAATCAATCTTGCGCCCGCTGCTGTGGGCGCGCCACGACAGGAGGTATCACATGCGTATCATCGAACAACTGGAATCTGAAGTCCGTAGCTATGTGCGCGCCTTTCCGGCGGTGTTCGACCGGGCGGAGGGCGCCTTGCTGTATGACGAACACGGTAACCGCTACATCGACTTTTTCGCCGGTGCCGGCACCCTGAATTACGGTCACAACAACCCGCTCATCAACCAGGCGATGATCGAATATCTGGGACGTAACGGCATCGTGCACGGCCTGGACAAGGCTACCGTGGCGAAGAAGAACTTTTTGCAGAAGTTCCACGACACCATCCTCAAGCCGCGCAACCTGGACTACAAGGTGCAGTTCACTGGACCCACCGGCACCAATGCCGTGGAGACGGCGCTCAAGCTGGCGCGCATGGTTAAGCGCCGCTCCAATGTCATCGCCTTCACCAATGGCTATCACGGCCTGACCATGGGCTCGCTGGCGGTGACCGGCAATGACTTCTACCGCGACGAGCATTACGGTGCCCGCGCCAATGCCGACAGCATGCCCTATGACGGCTATTTCGGCCCCGACGTCAATACGATCGAGTACCTGCGCCGCTTCATCTCCGACAAGTCCAGTGGTGTCGACCTGCCGGCGGCGATCATCGTCGAGACGGTGCAGGGTGAGGGCGGTATCAATGTCGCCAGCGTCGAATGGCTGCAGCAGCTGGAGGCGCTGTGCCGTGAGTTCGATATCCTGCTCATCATCGATGACATCCAGATGGGCAACGGCCGTACCGGCCAGTTCTTCAGCTTCGAGCGCGCCGGCATCAAGCCCGACATGGTCACGTTGTCCAAGTCCATCGGCGGCGGGCTGCCCATGGCCCTGGTGCTGATGCGTCCCGAGCTGGATCAATGGAAACCCGGCGAGCACACCGGCACCTTTCGCGGCAATAACCTGGCCTTCGTCGCTGCCTGCGAGGCCTTGTCCTATTGGGATAATGGTGATTTCGCCGAGGGTGTGGCCTACAAGGGACGTATCATGGAGGAACTGCTGCGGGGCATCGTCGAAAAATATCCCGAGCTCGACATCCGTCTGCGCGGCATCGGCATGGTGTGGGGGCTGGATTTCAGTGCCCGGCCCGGCTTCCCGGCGGCCATCTCGCGCGAGGCCTTTGCCAACAACCTGGTCATCGAACTGGCCGGCTCGGAGGATCATGTGCTCAAGTTCCTGCCTTCGCTGACCATCGATGAAGAGACCTTGCGCGAAGGTATGGCTATCATTGATCAGGCCATCGGTACCCTGCAGACGAAGGGTGAGGAACGTCGTCGGGGGATGGCATAATGATCGTGCGTACGCTGAGTGAAATCATCGGCACTGTACGGGATGTGCGCGCCGAAAACGGCAACTGGGTCAGCCGCCGCCTTTTGCTCAAGGATGACGGCATGGGTTTTTCCTTTCATGAGACCACTATCTTTGCTGGCACCGAAACCCCTATTTGGTACAAGCATCACCTCGAGGCAGTGTACTGCGTTGGCGGTGAGGGCGAGGTCGAGGATCTGGCAACGGGGATTACCCATCCGATCCGCGATGGCACCCTGTATGCCCTCAACCAGCATGATCGCCACAAGCTGCGCGCGTTCTCCGATCTGCGCCTGGTATGCGTCTTCAATCCACCGCTCAGCGGGCGTGAGGTTCATGACAGGGACGGCGCCTATCCACCTGCGGACTGATGTCGCCGGCACCGTGCGGTCGCACCGCCGCACGAGTGCCGCCGGTTGCGCCGGGTGGCAGCCATGCTGACGGTCATTGCGTCGTTGTTTTCCCTGCTGCTGGGCATCGGCCTGCTGCTGATCGGCATGGGGTCCCTCGGCACCCTGCTTGGCGTACGTGCCGGCATCGAACAGTTTGGCCCGCCGCTTACCGGTGTGGTGATGGCGGCCTATTTCCTGGGTTTCATCGTCGGCAATTACGTCTGCCCCCCCTTGATCCGCCGCGTTGGCCACATCCGTGCCTTTGCTGCCATGGCGGCGGTTGTCACCGCGGTGGCGCTGATCCACCCATTGCTGGTGTACCCGGCCACCTGGTTTGCCCTGCGGGTGATCAATGGTACCTGCATGATGGGTTTGTATATGGTGGTGGAGAGCTGGCTTAATGCCATCACCCCCAACGAGCGGCGCGGCCAGGTGTTTGCGGTGTATATGGCCACCACGCTGATCGCTATGGCGACAGGTCAGTATCTGATCCTGGTGGGTGAGATCACCAGCCTTACGCCGTTTGCCCTCACGGCCGTGTTTCTGGCGCTGGCATTGGTGCCGGTGGCGCTGACCCGTATGGGGCAGCCCGTGGCGATGGCGGTGCAGCGCCTGTCGCTGCGTACACTGTTCATCACGGCACCGCTGGGTGCGGCCGGCGCCCTGTTTGCCGGTCTGGCCACCGGCGCCTTCTGGGGCATGGGGCCGCTGTTTGCTCATCGTATCGGGCTGGAACCGGCGGGTGTGGCCCTGTTCATGAGTGCCACCATCCTCGGCGGCGCCATGTTGCAGTGGCCCATCGGCCGCTTGTCCGACAACAGTGATCGGCGCCGGGTGCTGGCAGTGGTGTGCCTGGGAGCGGTGGTGGCGGCGTTGGCTACCTATGGCTTTGTGCTGACCATCCCTGATGCCCTGTATGTCAGCGCGTTCATCTACGGCGGCTTTGCCTTTACCGTGTACTCCCTCAGTGTCGCGCATACCAATGACCATCTCGCGAAGGAGCAGGTGCTGGAGGCCACGCGCAGCCTGTTGCTGTTGCATGGCGTTGGGGCGGTGATCGGCCCGGCCTTGGCTGGCGTGTTGATGGCGCTGCTCGGCCCCGGCAGTTTGCTGATCTACTTTGCTGCGGTGCTGGGTCTGCTCGGTTTATACGCGCTGGCACGCATGCGTGCGCGGTTGCCCATCATCCCGGCGGATCCGTTCAAACCCATGGCCAGCGAAACCTCCCAGGTCGTGCTGGAAATGGATACGCGCCACGAGGGGCGGCCGCCATCCCGATAAATTCCACACTGTTTATGCAATTATGCATAGGTAAGAAAATAGCGGTAAGATGGCAGCGCTTCGTCGCCGCGAGGGTGACGCGGTTATTATTGATGTAATTGGCGCAGACCAAGTATCCAGGGACGATCATGGGCTACGGTTGGAAAGGGTTGGGATGTGCGGCGTTGTTGCTGTTGGTGGCCGGCTGTGCCGTGCAACCGGCGCCGGAGCGCGTCCCTGAGCCGATTTCCGTCCCCGAGCCCGTCGCTGTACCCACTCCGCCCCGCCCCCCGGTATCCATACCCAAGCCGCCGCCTGAGCCAGTTTCCCTGCCGCGTGTGGCCATCGTGGTGAGCATGGACATTCCCGCTTATAACGCGGTGGCGGAGCGGCTGGAACGTAGGCTGAGCGGGCGGGTATCGCGTCACCTGTTCGATGCCAACACGCGTACCGTTCTCGAGCAGAGCGTGCCCGACCAGATCGTGGCCATCGGCCTGGAAGCCGCACTGCTGGCCAAACTGGTACAACAGGGCGGCAGGCCGGTGGTGTTCTGCCAGGTGTTCAATCATGTGGAATATGATCTGACCGCCGGAAACGTGCGCGGCGTCAGTCTGTTTCCCTCCTTCCAGGCCACCTTCGCCACTTGGCGCGCGTTATCCCCCGCGTTGCGCGAAGTGGCGGTGTTTACCGGTCCTGGTTTTGACGAGGTGATGGCTCCGGCAGTGGCGGCGGCAGCGGAGCAGGGCATCACCCTGGTCCACTTCAGCGTCAATTCCGACAAGGAACTGCTCTATCAATACAAACGCACCGATGCGCGGTTGGGGGGCCTCTGGTTGCTGCCGGACAATCGCGTACTGAACCGCACGGCGATACAGGAGATCATGTCGTTCAGTCTGCGCAATGGCAAACAGGTGGCGGTGTTCAATGAGCAGTTGCTGCGGATAGGTGGGTTGTTCAGCGTGTCCGCCAATCCTGACGAGGTTGCGGCCAAGGTGGTGCAGCGGCTGGCGGAGATGACTCCCGGCAGCGCGGGTGACGGTCCCGGACTACTCTTGCTGGAGGAGGCGATGATACGCATAAATCCAGTCATCGCTCAGCGTCTCAACATCACCATTCCGGAGTCCCTGCGCCCCCATGTGGCCGAGTAGCCTCGTCTCCCGTTGCGGTTCCGTGGTGAACCGGGCGCGGGCCTTCGTGGCCGGCGTGAGAGCGCGTGTTGCCACCGCTCCGCGCTTGCAGGCATGGGCGAATGTATTTCAGCGCCCCCCGCGCAGCTTGGCCAGCCGTATTCTGTTGTTACAGGTGGTCTGGGCCATTACCGTATATGTGATGGTGAGCGCGGGGCTGTGGTTGGGCGCCGCGCATATCATCGAGCAAAGCCTGCAGCGTCAGGCGGCGGGCTGGCTCGCCAAGGCCGATGAACTGGGCACGCCGCTGTATGCCTCCGGTGACCGTTCGGCGGTTCAGGCGCATCTCGACTATCTGGGTAATATCCCGGAGATTCTGAGTGTTCACTACTTCGATGCCAGCGGCCGCGAACTGGTACACCAGTACTGGCGCGAGGGTGCCGAAGTTACCGGCGTACCCTGGTTGGACGCGGACCAGATCGCGCACCTGCGTATCAACAGCACGACGGACAAGCCGATTCTGTTCAGCAAGGACAGCGGTGCCGCCACCTTCCGGGCCAGTTCCCCGATCTGGATCAAATCACAGCGCCGTGACGGCATGCTGGACTTCTCTCTGGACGAGGCCGCGCCGGAGTTGGTGCAAACCATCGGCTTTATCAGCATGCGGCTGGACTACGGCCGCTTTAACGCCGATTTCGCCAATAACGCCCTGCGCGTCAGTGCTGTCATCGCCCTGTTGCTGGTGGCATTTATGTTCATGGGGAGGGTGGTGGTCCGTTGGGCCTTGCGTCCGCTCACCGACCTGGAGGCGCCGCTGGCGCGTCTGGCCAGTGGCGAGATCGACGTAAAGGTGGAGAGCAGCGGTGACCGCGAAATCGCCCAAATTGGTCGCGCCCTCAACACCACCATCACGGCCCTGCGTGAACGTGACGAAACCCTGCGCCGCATGGCCAGCCAGGACCCGCTCACCGGTCTGGCCAATCGCGGTTATTTCGACGAGGTGCTGCAAACGGAGATGGCCCTGATCCGGCGGCAGGGCGGCAGCAGCGCACTGCTGTTCATCGACCTCGATCGTTTCAAGCAGATCAACGACAGCTACGGTCATGCGGCAGGCGACCGGTTGTTGGTGCAGGTGGCGGAGCTGTTGCGCGGGCGTATGCGCGAATGCGATCTCATTGCCCGTTTTGGCGGTGATGAGTTCACCGTGTTGGTGCGCGGCGTCAACCGTCATGGGGCCACCGAGATCGCCGCGTCGTTGATCCACCTGATGCAGGGCTTCCAGTTTCACGAGGGCGGCGAGACTCTGCGCATCTACTTCAGCATCGGCGTGGCGATGATCGACGATCCAACGCGCGGTCCGCAGGAAATCCTGCTGCGTGCCGACGCCGCAGCAAGCGAGGCCAAACGGCGCGGGCGCAATCGCTTCCAGGTTTATGATCGGGACGAGGTGGTTCTGGGCGAGGATTCGGGCTGGCGCAAGCGTTTGCAGGACTGCCTGGATGCCGACGGCCTGGTGCTGCAATACCAGCCGGTCGTCGACCTGGAGAGCGGCGCAGTGATCAGTCAGGAGGTGCTGGTGCGCCTGCCCGACGGAGACAACGAGCCTATTGCGCCGGCGGCCTTCATGGCCGATGCCGAGCGCTACGGCATGATGGCGGAGATCGACCGGCAGGTGGTCCGCAAAGCCATACAGGTGATGGCCAGTCCCAAGGCCGCGGACAAGGTTTTTTCCATTAACCTGTCGCAACAGACCCTGGAGGACGATGGCTTTGCCGCCTTTGTCGCCCAGCAACTGGAGCGGCATGGCGTGGCGGCGCAGCGCCTGATGTTTGAAGTGGCGGAGCAGATATTGAACCGGCATTTCGAGCGGGTGCGGGAGCAACTCGATGCGCTGGTGGCGGTGGGCGTGGCGGTGGTCATCGACGATTTCGGCGCCGGCTTTGCCTCCCTGGCCTATCTCAAGCGCTGTGCCGCGTCGTGTATCAAGATCGACGGCCATATGATGGCCGCCCTCAAAGATGACAAGTTCGACCAGATCGCCATCCGTGCCATTGCCGAAACGGCGGCGGCACGTGGTATCCGCACCGTGGCCAAGTTTGTGCCAGACCAGCAGACGCTGACGCTGCTCGGTACACTGGGTATCGATAGTGCCCAGGGCAATCTGATTTCTCCCCCCGAGTCTGTTGCGAGCGCTCCGTTGCGGGTGGTGCGGGGCCGGAACAATAAGGCGTGAGTTGCGGGGTTGCCCCCCGCCGCACGTACCAGCTTTTTTTCCGCAGCAAAAGAAACGGGCCGGCATGGCCGGCCCGTTTCTTGTAATCAACAGCCTGAGACTACAACTTAGCCGTGGCGGGTACCGCTGTGGCGCTGCTGCTGCGGTCCCTTCTTCTTGTTCTGATCCCACTTGTGCTTGTCGCCGAAGCGGCTGTTACCGCCGGGCTTACCGTTGCGCGGCGCACTGTTCGGGCGGCGGCCGTCCTTCTTGTAGGCGCCTTCCGGACGCGGACGGGTCTCGGCGCGGGTCGGCTCCAGGCCGGGAATGACGTGACGCTCCAGCGCCTGGCCGGTGAGCTTCTCGATGCGACCGAGCAGGAAGCGCTCCTGCGGGCCGACGATGGAGACGGCGATGCCGGAGGCGCCGCCGCGGCCGGTACGGCCGATGCGGTGCACGTAGTCCTCGGCCTGCATCGGCAGGTCGAAGTTGATGACGTGGGACAGGCCCTTGATGTCGAGGCCGCGGGCGGCGACGTCGGTGGCGACCAGCACGCGCACATGACCGCGTTTCATGCGTTCGATGGTGCGCTGACGCTGTTTCTGGTGCATGTCGCCGTGCAGGGCGGCGCTGGAGTGACCTTCGTCTTCCAACTGCATGGCCAACTCGTCGGCACCGCGCTTGGTGGCGGTGAACACCACGCACTGCGACAGGGCGGCGTCGTTCAGCAGGTGCTGCAGCAGGGCGCGCTTGTGCTTGAAGTCATCGGCCAGGTGGATGCGTTGCTCGATGGACTCGTGCTTGACCTTGACGCCGGCCACCTGGACCGAGGCCGGGTCACGCAGCAGACGCTGGGCGACACGCTGGATGTTGCCTTCCAGGGTAGCGGAGAACAGCAGGGTCTGGCGGTTGGCCGGGGCGGCGGCAGCGATCTGGTCGACGTCGTCGATGAAGCCCATGTCCAGCATGCGGTCGGCCTCGTCCAGCACCAGCAGCTCGAGACGGCTGAAGTCGATGCGGCCGCGGTTCATGTGGTCGATGAGGCGGCCCGGGGTGGCGATGAGGAAATCGACCGGGCGCTCCAGCAGCTTGAGCTGCGGGCCGTAGGGTTCGCCGCCGACGATGGAGCCGGCGCGCACGCGCTGTTGGCGGCCAAAGTCGTTGATGGCGCCGGTGACCTGCTGGGCCAGCTCGCGGGTCGGGGTCAGGACCAGCACGCGCGGACCGCGGCCGTGGACCTTGGAGGGTTCCAGCAGGCGCTGCAGGGCGGGCAGCACAAAGGCAGCGGTCTTGCCGGTGCCGGTCTGGGCCGAGGCCATCAGGTCGCGGCCGGACAGGGCGACCGGGATCGCCTGGCGCTGGATTTCGGTGGGTTCGCTGAAGCCACAGGCCTGGATGGCTTGCAGCAGGGAAGCATCAAGATTCAGGGACGAAAATGACAAAATAGTATCCTCTTCCGCCTGCCACAGGCGAAATTTTACATGGTGAACCAATGGATTAAGGAAGCCGCAGCCCGATTCACAAAGAATCGACCGTTAAGTTTCCTTGGGGGGTGTTTGCGCTGTGGCAGCGTACACGCCAGGTTCCAGGGTTAGGGGCAGTCAGACTACCTGCCCAAACGTCGCCAACCGGAAGAACCTGCGCTTACTGCCAGGGGGAAGGTCAGAGACGGGCCTCATCCATCGCGAGGCTGGCGCGGAATATACACAGGTGGCGGCGAAAAGGCCAGCAATAAAAAGCGTGCCGCCTTGCCCGGTCAGCGTCCCCTGCCGGTGACCGCCCAGACGGCCGCTTCGACGCGCGAGCGCAGGTTGAGCTTCTTCAGCAGGTGTTTGACGTGGACCTTGACGGTGCCTTCGGTGATGTTGAGCTCCCGGGCGATGTGCTTGTTGCTGAGACCCTGGGCGACCAGTTCAAGGATCTGGCGCTCGCGTTCGGTGAGGCCGGCGGAGTCCTCATCGCGCGGGTGCGGCTCCTCGCACAGGGCGCGGGCCAGCAGTTCGGTGAGGTTGTCGCTGATCACCAGACGGCCACCGGCCGCCTGGCGCAGGCGCTCCAGAATATGCTCCGGCTCCATGTCCTTGAGCAGGTAGCCGTCGGCCCCGGCGCGCAGGGCGGCGACCACGTTTTCCTCGTTATCCGACACGGTGAGCATGATGACGCGCGAATCAAGGTCGGCTTCCTTGATGGCCTTGAGGGTTTCGATGCCATCCATCCCCTTCATGTTGAGGTCGAGCAGGATCAGGTCGGGCTGCAGTTCCTTGGCCTTGGCGAACCCCTCCTCACCGGAGGCGGCTTCCCCGATGAGCGTCAATGCCGTGTCCATGGCGATGAGATCGGCCACCCCTTTGCGAAACAGCGGATGATCGTCGATCACCAGCAGGGTATGGGTATGGTCTTGCATGGCTAGTTTCCTCCGCTTTGCGCAATGGACTGCGGCATGGTTCGGTGTATGGGCGTGAACACGATTTGTACGCGAGTGCCACCGCCGGGGCGGCGTACCGCAGTGATGCTGCCGCCCAGGCTGTGGGCACGTTCACTCATGATGGCAAGGCCGTAGTGATGACGGCGTTCCGCCTCATCGGGGATGCCGATGCCGTTGTCGTCTATGGTGACCACCACTTCACCGTTGACATCGTAATCCAGACTGACCTGGGCCTCGCTGGCTTGGGCATGGCGCACCACGTTGGACAGGGCCTCGCGCACCACCTGAAGCACATGGATTTCTTCGTTGGGGGTGAGTTGGGTCGCGTGCAGGTGGTTGACGAGGGAGACGGTGAGTGGGCTGCGTTCACGCAGTTCGCGTACAGTCTCTTCCAGGGCCGAGCTGAGGCCTCGACCATCCATCTTGAGACGGAAGGTGGTGAGCAGCTCACGCAACTCACGATAGGCGCTGTTAATGCCATCCCGCAGCTCTTGCAGAATGGCGTGAGCCGGTTCCTCGGTGGCGGTGCGGGGTAGGGCCGCATCCAGCCGGCTCACCTGGATCTTCATATACGACAGCGATTGTGCCAGTGAGTCGTGCAGCTCGCGGGCAATGACGCTGCGCTCCTCCAGCAGCGCCAGGCGGCGGCTCTGCGTTGTGCGCTGGGCGATGTTGATGGCGATGCCGATATGGTCGGCCACGGCCTCCAGCAGGCGGGTCTGCCAGTCCTGCAACTCCACACCCGCCGGGATTTCCATCAGCAACACGCCGTACTGCTGTTCCTGGTCGGTGATCGGAATGGAGATCACGCGCAATGGCTGGCGCGGCTCACGTGCGATCTCAACGACATGGGTGCGGCCATCGTCGAAGCAGGCATTGCAGTTGGCGGGGTGACACAAATCCTTCTCGCCTGCGTAGGGGGCGCGGGTGCTGGCGAGCTTGATGGCGTGGTTTTTGTTGTAGCCGGCCAGACAGATGGTGCCGGGGCCGACGCCGATGAGATTCTCGATTTTGCTCAACAACTGGGTGTAGGTGGCGTCTGCAAGCGGCGCCTCATTGAGCCAGCGGGTAGTGTTATAGAGCAACTCCAGTGAACGGTTGCTGCGCGCCAGGTCGGCCGTCTTTTGCTGTACCCTGGCCTCCAGATCGGCGTACATCTTTGACAGGTCCTCCGCCATGACGTTAAAGGCATGGCTGAGATTGCCCAGCTCATCGTCATTCACCGGATGGGTGCGCACCGAAAAATCGCCGCGTCGCGCCGCCTCGGCGCAGGTGAGCAGGTTGCGCAGGGGAACCAGCACATCAGTGTGCATCAGATACATGGCGATAAACACCACGCCTACCGTCAAAAACAACGACGATACCTGAATTAGCCGCAGCAGTTGAATGTTGGATTCCGCCTCGATCTCCAGCAGGTGTACCAGATGGTCGATATCGGCCACGAAGGAGTCGACGATGGTGAGGTAACGCTGCTTCAACGCCTGATGGGCGGACTCAAGTTGTTCAGCATAATAACTTTCGCGGCCGTGTAAGTGCGACAGGTCGTTGGCGACGGTGTTGGTATAGGCAAACAGTACCGGACGAATGGTGCGTTTCCAGCGGCCATAGATATGGTCATAAACCTGGCGTGATTCCTTGTTCAGGTTGCGCGGGATCATGCTGGTGAGACGTGGGCTGGTGATACGCTGCTCGAACTCGTTCATGAGATCGTGCGTGATGCGGGTCGCCTGCAAATTGTCGATGTCGTGGCGGCGTGCCAGGCTGGACGCGATGCGATAGGACTGCATGCGCAGCGAGCCGGCCTGGTTGATCGCGGCGGCCGCACCTTGGGTAGTCTCTGCGATGATTACCGAGCTCAGCATACCCATGAAGGCGAGCGCCGTGATGGTGGCCATCGCCAGCCCCATGCGTAACAGCAGAGATTTCTCAAAAACCTGCTTCATGTTTTTAGTCTACCTGCTTCTGTACTGGTACCACAGGGGTATGTGCACAAAAAATGTGGTGATACCACCAAATTCCACTCCCTCATATTCTATTGCCGCTGCTCATTTCGCGAGAGTGCGGTAATGCATCGGACGATCAATGAGATAGCATTGTTACCACCATTACCACGTTGGTGGTAGGCGGGCCTCGCCAGCCCACTCCGCGGCATATTGCGGTCGTCGGACCACGGCATACACTCCCCTCCCAACGGCACATTTCTATGCCGTACGCACATTCAGCAAAGTAGGGGTGTGGCATGGAAAGTCAGCGCAAAAAGCAAATATCGGTGTTGACGATAAACACGGTATCGTTCACCGCGTGTTTCGCCGTGTGGGTGATGTTTTCCATTATCGGCATCCCCATTCGCACGGAATTGGGATTGAGCCAGACGCAGTTCGGTCTGCTGGCTGCGATGCCAATTCTTACTGGTTCTCTCATCCGCCTGCCACTGGGCATGCTCACGGACCGTTTCGGCGGGCGCCCTGTGTTCATGGCGTTGATGCTGTCGACGATTGTTCCCGTCTACCTTATCACCCACGCCACCGAGTACTGGCACATGTTGGTCCTCGGCCTGTTTGTCGGCGTGGCGGGCGGCTCGTTTTCTGTTGGCATTGCCTACACCGCACGGTGGTTCGACAAGAAGCATCAGGGTTTCGCCATGGGTATCTTCGGCGCCGGCAATGCTGGCGCGGCAGTGACTAAGTTTGTGGCACCCTCCATCGTGGTGGCGTGGGGATGGCAGGCGGTGCCACAGGTCTACGCGGTGATGATGACGGTGGTGGCGGTGCTGTTCTGGCTGTTTAGCTACTCCGATCCAAATCACAAGGTCGGCGCTCACATCACCATGCGCGAGCAGCTGCTGGCATTGAAGGACCCGACGGTGTGGAAATACTGCCAGTACTACTCGCTGGTGTTCGGCGGCTATGTGGGTGTATCGCTGTGGATGACCAAGTACTACATGAGTGAGTACCAGCATGACATCCAGACTGCCGCGCTGCTGGCTGCCATCTTCGTGCTGCCATCAGGTGTGATCCGTGCCTTGGGTGGCTGGCTGTCAGATCGCTTCGGCGCCCACACCGTAACCTGGTGGGTGATGTGGGTGTCGCTCATCTGCCTATTCTTCATGGCCTATCCGCAGACTGAGTTGATGATACGGACTGTCGAAGGTCATCCGGTAATGATGCGGCTGGGAGTGAACGAATGGGTATTCACGGCGCTGTTGTTCACGGTAGGCATTGCATGGGGCTTCGGCAAGGCCTCGGTATTCAAATACATTTCTGATGAGTATCCACACAACATCGGCACCATCTCAGGCATCGTCGGACTAGTGGGCGGTCTGGGTGGCTTCTTCCTGCCCATCATGTTCGGCGCACTACTGGACTGGACCGGCATAAACAGTACGGCCTTCATGTTGCTGTTCGGCGTCACTTTGGTGTCGCTGATGTGGATGCAGTATTCGGGCGAGCGTGAAAAAGATCGCGCAATGAAAAAACACAAGCGGGCTTTGGCGGCGGACACATTAGAGTGACGGCGCATAACCAACTTTGCATAAGGGGAAGAAAATGGCAAACATAAAAGAATGGGATGTGGAGAACCAGAGTTTCTGGGAAACCACTGGACGGCGCGTCGCCAACCGCAATCTGTGGATATCCATTCCCAGCCTGCTGATGGGTTTCGCCGTCTGGTTGATGTGGGGCATCATCACGGTGCAGATGCTCAACCTGGGTTTCCCCTTTGCCCCGGCTGAGTTGTTCACCCTCACAGCCATCTCTGGCCTCACCGGCGCAACCCTGCGCATACCCGCGTCGTTCATGATTCGTATCGCCGGTGGACGCAACACCATCTTCTTCACCACCGCGCTGCTGATGATCCCCGCCATTGGTGCCGGTATCGCACTGCAGGATAAAAACACACCGTTGTGGGTGTTCCAGTTGCTTGCCTTCCTGTCCGGTATCGGCGGCGGCAACTTTGCGTGCTCCATGAGCAATATCAGCACCTTCTTCCCCAAGCGCCAGCAGGGGCTGGCCCTGGGCTTGAACGCCGGCCTCGGCAACTTCGGCGTCACCACCATGCAGATTCTCATTCCGTTGGTGATGACCGCTGGTATCTTCGGCGCTTTGGCCGGTGAGCCGATGACCCTGCTCAAGGATAGTGGCACGCTGATTGGCAAGATCACCGCCGGTACCGATACCTACATTCAAAATGCCGGCTGGGTCTGGCTGCTGTTCCTGGTTCCGCTTGGATTCGCTGGCTGGTTCGGCATGAACAATCTGCTGCCGATTACGCCCAATCCGGGTAACGCACTGGCGGCCTTCGGCAAGATTCTTGGCCTGTATCTGGTCGGCTTCATCGCCGCCGGCGTCGGCCTGTATCTGTACCTGCCCAAGCCCACGGGACTCGGCGTGCTCAATATGTGGGTGGCTATGGTGCTGATCATGGGCTCCACCCTGTTCATGATGAAGCTGCTGCCCGGCTCCATCCGCCAAAACATCAATCGTCAGTTCGCCATCTTCAAGGACAAACACACCTGGTCGATGAGCATCCTCTACATCCTGACCTTCGGCTCGTTCATCGGTTTCTCCATGGCGTTGCCGTTGTCAATCACCGTGATCTTTGGCTTCTCAGCGGTACCGGGTGCCGACGGCGTGATGCAGCGTGTCGCCAATCCAAACGCTCCGTCCGCGTTGACGTACGCATGGATGGGTCCGTTTATCGGTGCGCTGATTCGACCGCTGGGCGGCTGGATCTCCGACAAGGTGGGTGGGTCCATCGTCACCCAGGTGATTTCGGTGGTGATGGTGGTTGCATCGGTGGCGGTGGGCTATGTGATGCAACTGGCCTACAACTCCGTTACGCCGGAACAGTACTTCTTCGTGTTCCTGGTGTTGTTCATCGTGTTGTTCGCGGCCAGCGGCATCGGCAACGGTTCGACCTTCCGCACCATCGGTGTGATCTACGACCGTGAAAAGGCCGGCCCGGTGCTGGGCTGGACCTCGGCCGTCGCTGCCTACGGCTCCTTCGTCGCGCCCCTGGTAATTGGCGAGCAGATCAAGGCCGGCACGCCGGAGGTGGCCATGTACGGCTTTGCCGTGTTCTACGCCCTGTGTCTGGTACTGAACTGGTGGTTCTATCTGCGCAAGAACGCCTACGTAAAGAATCCGTAAATAGTGTCGCGCCTCAGGCGTTGGCTAGGCATGCCGGCGCCTGGGGTTCGTAGCCTGAATCTCCAAACTCGAAACTGGAGGAATCCATGAGTCACTTTCTCGACCGTTTGAAGTTTTTCACCAAGGTGCAGGATACCTTTTCCAAGGGTCACGGCATCGTCACCAACGAAGACCGCCAGTGGGAAGACGCCTACCGCAACCGCTGGCGTCACGACAAGGTGGTGCGCTCCACCCACGGCGTGAATTGTACCGGCGGCTGCTCCTGGAAGATCTTCGTCAAGAACGGCCTGGTTGCCTATGAGATGCAGCAGACCGACTATCCTGAGACGCGCCCCGACCTGCCCAACCACGAGCCGCGCGGATGCCAGCGTGGCGCCAGCTTCTCCTGGTATCTGTATAGCCCGCATCGTATCCGCCATCCGCTGGTGCGCGGTCGCCTGGTGGAGCTGTACCGCGCTGAGCGCAAGAGCGGCAAGGATCCGGTGGAGGCATGGGAGGCGATCCAGAAAGATCCGGCCAAGCGCAAGCAGTACACGGCGGTACGTGGCCTGGGTGGCTTCGTGCGCACCTCCTGGGACGAGGTAACCGAGATCGTCGCTGCCGCCAATGTCTATACCATCAAGAAGTACGGCCCGGATCGCATCTTCGGCTTCTCACCGATCCCGGCGATGTCGATGATCTCATACGCTGCTGGCTCGCGTTACCTGTCGCTCATCGGCGGTGCCTGCGGTTCGTTCTATGACTGGTACTGCGACCTGCCGGTGTCCAGCCCGCAGGTGTGGGGCGAGCAGACCGACGTGCCGGAATCAGCCGACTGGTACAACTCCACCTATATCATCGTATGCGGTTCCTCCATCCCCACCACCCGCACCCCCGACGCGCACTTCTACAGCGAGGTGCGTTACAAGGGCGCTAAGGTGGTGGCGATGGCGCCGGATTACGCCGAGCAGGTGAAATTCGCCGACTTGTGGATGCAAGTGAAGCAGGGTACCGATGCCGCCGCCTTCATGGCCATGGGGCATGTGGCGATCAAGGAGTTCTATCTGCAGAAGCGCGACCCGTACTTCGACCAGTACGCACGCAAATACACCGACCTGCCGATGCTGGTGATGCTCGAGAAGTTCGAGGACGGCTATACCCCGGGCCGCTACCTGCGAGCCTCCGACTTCAACGGCAATATGGGAGAGACCAACAATCCCGAGTGGAAGACTGTCGTCTACGACGAACTCTCCAAGTCCTATGTGGTTCCCAACGGCTCGGTCGGCTTCCGCTGGGGCGAGGAAGGGAAGTGGAACCTGCTGCCGAAGAACTCCGCAAACCAGGCCGAGATCAAGGCCGAGCTGAGCTGCATCGACGCCCGCGACAACGTAGTTCCGGTGGCATTCCCGCACTACGCCGAGGGTGAAGACGACATGCTAGCGCGCAACGTGCCGGTGCATACCCTCAAACTGGCCGATGGCCGTGAAGTGCACGTCGCCTCGGTGTTCGACCTGATGGTTGCGCAGTACGGTATCGACCGCGGCCTCGGTGGCGGCAATGTGGCCAGTTCCTATGATGACGATTCGGTGCCCTACACCCCTGCCTGGCAGGAAAAGATTACGGGCGTGAAGCGCGCCGACATCATTCGTACCGGTCGTGAGTTCGCCGATAACGCATCCAAGACCCATGGCAAGTCCATGGTGATCCTGGGCGCGGCAATCAATCACTGGTACCACAATGACATGAACTACCGTTCGATCATGAACCTGCTGCACCTGTGCGGTTGTGTCGGCCAGTCGGGTGGTGGTTGGGCGCACTACGTCGGTCAGGAGAAGCTGCGCCCGCAGGCCGGCTGGGCCCCGATTGCCTTTGCGCTGGACTGGAACCGTCCGCCGCGCCACATGACCAGCACCACCTTCTGGTATTTCCATACCGGGCAGTGGCGCTATGAGACTATCAAGGCCGACGAGCTGATGGCACCCAATGCCAAGGCCAAGTACCGCGGCCATACCTGTGCCGACTACAACGTGGTGGCGCAGCGCCTCGGCTGGCTGCCCTCGGCGCCACATTTCAACAAAAACCCGCTCGACATCGTCGAGGAGGCCACCAAGGCCGGTGCCACCGACGAGGCCGGTGTCGCCAGGCACATGGTGGAAAAGCTGAAGAACGGCGAGCTGTCTTTCGCCTACGAGGATATCGACAACCCCAACAACTGGGTGCGCAATCTCATCGTCTGGCGTGGCAACCTCATCGGCTGCTCCTCCAAGGGCCATGAATACTTCCTCAAGCATCTGTTTGGCGCGCAGAACGGCGTCATGCAGGAAGGCACCGCCGGCAAGGAGTCGAAGGAGATCAAGTGGGTGGAGCAAGGCCCAACCGCCAAGCTGGACTTGATGGTGGACATCAACTTCCGTCTGAATTCTACCGGCGCCTACTCCGATATCATTTTGCCGACGGCGACCTGGTACGAAAAGAACGACATCAACACCACGGACATGCATCCGTTCATCCATCCGCTGTCCGAGGCGGTGAAGCCGGGCTGGGAGTCCAAGTCCGACTGGAAGATCTTCCAGACCATCGCCAAGCGTTTCTCCGAGCTGGCTGCCAATCATCTGGGCACGCGCAAGGACGTGGTGGCCCTGCCCATGCAACACGACTCCGCGGCGGCGCTGGCACAGCCCTTCGGCGAAGTGAAGGACTGGAAGCGTGGCGAGTGCGAGCCGGTGCCGGGCAAGACCCTGCCCCTGCTCAAGGTGGTGGAGCGCGACTACCACAACACCTACCACAAGTTCATCGCCCTCGGTCCGCTGATGAAGAAGCTGGGCAACAACATCAAGGGTGTGGACTGGAACACCGACGATGAGTACGAGCACCTCAAGCACCACAACGGCACCATCCGCGAGGAAGGTATCAGTAAGGGCATGCCGTCGCTGGCCGACGACATTCATGCTTGCGATGCCGTGATGCGCATGGCGCCGGAGACCTGCGGCGAGGTGGCGCACAAGGCATGGAAGGCGATGGGCAAGAAGACCGGCATCGATCACAACCATCTGTGTGATTCGCGCCGCGATGAAGTCATTACCTTCAAGGACATCGTGGCGCAACCGCGCAAGATCATCACCGCGCCCACCTGGTCCGGCATCGAGTCACACGAGGTGAGCTACAACGCCGGCTACACCAATATCCACGAGCACATCCCGTTCCGCACGCTGACCGGGCGTGCCCACTTCTATCTGGACCATGAGTGGATTCGTGACTTCGGTGAGAGCTTCTGTGTCTACAAGCCGCCACTGGACATGAAGTCGCACTACAACATGCCGGCCAAGGTCACCGGCAAGCCGCATCTGGTGCTGAACTGGATTACACCGCACTCCAAGTGGGGCATCCATTCCACCTACCAGGACAACCTGCGCATGTTGACCCTGTTCCGCGGTGGTCCCTATGTGTGGATCTCGGAGGAGGACGCCAAGTCGGTGGGCCTGAAGGACAACGACTGGGTGGAGGCGCTCAATGCCAATGGCGCCACCGTGGCCCGCGCGGTGGTGAGTCAGCGCGTGCCGCGTGGCATGGCCATCATGTACCACGCACAGGAGAAGAACGTGAACGTGCCCGGCAGTCCGACCACCGGTAAGCGCGGCGGCATCCTCAACAGCGTGACGCGCACGGTGATCAAGCCGACCCACATGATCGGCGGCTATGCCCAGCTGTCCTACGCCTTCAACTACATGGGGCCGGTGGGCAGCAACCGCGATGAACACGTGGTACTGCACAAGATCGAGGACCGCGATGTGGACTGGCTGGAACGTCCGCTCACGCCGGAACGCGAAGCCAACATCAATCCCCCGGGCGTAGGCCCGCGTTAAGCGCCGCCGCACCTATACAGAGATCGGGAGACCAACATGAAAGTACGCGCACAATTCGCCCTGGTGTTCAATCTGGACAAGTGCATCGGCTGCCATACTTGCTCGGTGACCTGCAAGAATGTGTGGACCAACCGCAAGGGCATGGAGTACGCCTGGTGGAACAACGTCGAAAGCAAACCCGGCATCGGCTTTCCCAAGCAGTGGGAAAACCAGGACAAGTGGAAGGGCGGCTGGAAGGTGGAGAACGGCAAGCTGGAATTGCGCGGTGGCGGCCGCGCCTCCAAGCTGCTCAACATCTTCGCCAACCCGGACATGCCGGAGATCGACGACTACTACGAGCCGTTTACCTATAACTACGCCCATCTGCAAAGTGCCAAGCTGTCCGAGGCGGCGCCGACGGCACGGCCGCTGTCGCAGATCACCGGCGAGACCATGGACAAGATCAAGTGGGGGCCGAACTGGGAAGACCATCTGGCTGGTGAGTTTGCGGCGCGTGCCGTGGACAAGAATTTCGACGGCATCCAGAAGCAGATGTACGCCGAGTTCAAGAATACTTTCCAGACCTACCTGCCGCGCATGTGCAACCACTGCCTCAATCCGGCCTGTGTGGCGGCCTGCCCGTCCGGTTCGCTGTACAAGCGCGAGGAAGATGGCATCGTACTGGTGGATCAGGACAAGTGCCGCAGCTGGCGTATGTGCGTGTCGGCCTGCCCGTACAAGAAGATTTTCTACAATTGGGAGTCGGGCAAGGCCGAGAAGTGCATCGGCTGCTATCCGCGCGTCGAGTCCGGCATGCCTACGCTGTGCTCCGAGTCTTGCGTCGGTCGCATCCGCTACAACGGCGTGATGCTGTATGACGCCGACAAGATCGCCGAGTATGCCGCCACCGCCAATGACAAGGACATGTACAAGGCGCAGATGAACATCTTCCTCGACCCCAATGATCCGAAGGTGGTTGCGGCGGCGCGCGCCGAGGGTATCCCGGAGAGCTGGATCGAGGCGGCGCAAAAGTCGCCCATCTGGAAGATGGTGATGGACTGGAAGATCGCCCTGCCCATGCACCCGGAATTCCGCACCCTGCCCATGGTGTGGTACGTGCCGCCGTTGTCGCCGGTGCAGTCGCAGATCGACCAGGGTAACCTGCCCACCGGACCGGACGGCGCCATCCCACTGCGCGAAGCCATGCGCACGCCGGTGCGCTACCTGGCCAACCTGCTCACCGCCGGCGACGAGAAACCGGTAATCGATGCGCTCAACAAGCTCATCGCCATGCGCAGCTATCAGCGCTCGGTGCATGTGGAAGGCAAGGCGGAGACCGCCGCGCTGGACGCCGTCGGCATGACCGAGCAGCAGGCCAAGGACATGTATCAGCTGTTGGCCATCGCCGACTACGCCGATCGCTTCGTCATCCCCACCAACCATGGTGAGACGCGCATGGAGGATCCCTATGGCTTCCAGGGCCAGAACGGCTTCACTTTCGGCAACGACAGTTCCACCGGCATCAGCCTGGTGTCGCTGTTCCCGGAGCGGCGCAAGGACACCGCCGAGCCAAAAACGCAGCCGCAAACGGCAGACAAGCCCTACTTCTAGGAGGTACGCGATGCGAATCTACAAACTGCTTTCGTATCTGCTCGACTATCCGGGCGAGGAGCTGTACGACAACCTGGATGCTTTGCGTACGCTGGCCGCGGAGGCGGCCGGCGATGCGCAGGAGCAGGCTGCCCTGGATGGGTTCCTCGCCTTCGTGGCAGGGATCGATGCGCTGGAGTTACAACGCCAGTATGTCGAGACCTTTGATCTCAAGGCGCAGCACAGCCTGCATCTGACCCATCACCTGCTGGGCGATGATAAGAACCGTGGGCCGGCCCTCATCGACCTGGGTGAGTACTACAAAGCGTGGGGCATGGAGACCATCGACGGCGAATTGCCGGATTATCTGCCGCTGATGTTCGAGTTTGCCGCCACCCTGGAGACGGAAGAGGCGCGGATGTTTCTGTCGCAGATTGGCAAGGTGCTCACCATCCTGGCCGGCAATCTGGAGAAGAGCGACAGCCCGTGGGCCCCGCTGGTGCGCATCGGTGAAAAGCGTGCCCTGCGTGTCCAGGAAGCGGCCTGACAACCATCATCGTGACGGCCGCCTGTGCGGCGGCCAGAGGAGAGCACTATGGACTACCTGAATACCCTGGCCTTTGGCCTCTACCCCTACCTGGCGGGCGCGGTGTTTCTCATCGGCAGCTGGATGCGCTTCGACAGCGAGCAGTACACCTGGAAGGCGGACTCCAGCCAGTTGATGTCGAACAAGAACATGCGTCTGGCCAGCAACCTGTTCCACATCGGTATCATCGGCATTTTCCTCGGCCATCTGGTCGGCCTGTTGGCGCCGTTCGCAGTATGGGATGCCATCTCGCTGTCCAGTCTGGGCAAGCAGAGCATCGCCATGTATGGCGGCGGCTTCCTCGGCATTCTGTGCCTCATCGGCGGCAGCATGTTGTGGTGGCGCCGCGTCACCCACCCGCGCGTGCGCGCGGCGGGGCGCACCTCGGATCTGTTCATCCTCACCTGGATCATGGTCACCCTGCTGTTCGGCTTGGCCACCACCTTCACCACCGCGCACCACGCCGCCCAGGGTAGCGCCGACACCATGATGACCCTGGCGCAGTGGGCCAAGAGCATCGTGCTGTTCGATCCGAAGCCCGAGCTGGTGGCGCAGACCGAAGCGGTGTTCCGCTGGCACCTGTTTTTCGGCATGACGCTGTTCCTGCTGTTCCCGTTCACCCGCCTGGTGCATATCTGGTCGCTGCCGCTCGGCTATCTCGGTCGCGCCTACCAGATCGTGCGCACCAAGCGTCAGGTGCCGCTGCGCTGAACATCGGCACAGGATGACCGACTCCGTCGACATGCTGCCGCGGCCGCAAGGCCGCGGCACCGCCCGCAAATTGAGCTGGCTGGGGCTGGTGTTTGCCGTGGGCATCGGTGTGCATTTCGCGCTGCAAGGGATCATCCAGAGCGGCGATGCGGAACTGCGCAAGGGGCCGGACCTGGCCAGGCTGGAGCAGCTGGAGGCGACCGACCCGGCCCGTGCCGCCAAGGTGCGAGCCGGCATGATCAAATACGAGTCCATCTGCCGGCTGTGCCATCACCGTACCGGTAGCGGCGGCAAGTTCACGCCACCCATTACCGGCAAGACGGAGGAGGGGATCGCATTGCTGCTCACGCTGTATCGTGACGGCGTGCAGATGGGGCCGCTGACCAATTTAATGGCACCGTGGGCGGCGGATCTGTCCGATGAGGAGATCGGCAATCTGGCCGCTTATGTCGCCACGCTGCAATAAATTGCCATGGCGCAGAAATGGTGTGGCCTCCTGCCCCAACGGGAGAGGCGCCCTACCTCCAGCGCGGTAGGCGCGACTAGCCTGTCGTCGATATTTACCTGCACAGTTGGCGCATCGATAGTGTCTGTACCGCCGCAACAACTGGAAGGACGATCATGCAGACCAATCCCTTTGCCATTCGTACCGAATATGTGGACGTGGACGGCAAACCCGTTGCCACCGATCAGGAGGGCTACATCCAGGACATGAGCCAGTGGTCGGAGGGATTTGCCCGCGCCCAGGCCGCCAAGGAGGGGCTGGAACTGACCTCCGAGCACTGGGACGTGATCCATTTTATCCGCGCCCATTATGAGAAACACAGTGTGCAGGCCCAGGTGCGCGACATGATCAAGCACTTCAGCAAGGTCTGGGGGCCGGAGCGTGGCAACAACCGCCACCTGCACGACATCTTCCCCAAGGGCGGCCCGCAGAAACAGGGCAATCGCCTGGCGGGTATCCGCCGCACCAAGGGCGAGCATTGACCGCGCGGCGCCAGCCCATGGCCAGGTGAGCGGCTGCGCTCCCGCCCTCCCGGCCGGGCCAATTTTTCATATACACTCCCGTACGTGCAATCCGTATGGGGAGCGACACGATGGACGTATTGCTGGTCAGGCACGCCAAGGCGGAGGAGCGCGAAATCTTCGCCCTTACCGGGGAGGAGGACGCCCTGCGTCCCCTGACCAAGGCCGGGGCCAAGGACATGCGCAAGGTGGCCAAGGCCCTGCACCGGTTGGTGCCGCAAGTGGATGTGTTCGCCAGCAGCCCCCTGCTGCGTGCGGCGCAGACGGCGGATATTCTCGCCGCGCGCTATGCCGGCAAGGTGCTGCAGTTGCCGCAGCTCTCGCCCGGTCACGATCCGGCCCAGGTGTTGACCTGGCTGCGCAGCCAGGGTGACCAGCAGTGCGTGGCTCTGGTCGGCCATGAGCCAGACCTGGGGATGCTGGCATCGTGGCTGTTGGCCGGAGGCAAGCGTGGTTTCATGCCCCTGAAGAAGGCCGGTGCCTGTCTGCTGCATTTTGCCGGCGGCATCAAGGATGGCAAGGCCGAACTGGTCTGGTCGCTGCCACCGGGATTGCTGCGCGAACTGGCCAAATAATCATGACCCTGCTGGCCCAATTGCCCTTGCCCCAGGCCCTGGCCCTGCTGGCCCAGGGCTATATGGACGAGGCAGTGGCGGCGGTGCGGCGGCTGGATGATGCCGCCGATGAAGAGGCCTTGCATGACACCCGGGTGGCGCTGCGCCGGTTGCACAGCCTGATGCGCGCCTACCGCAGCCTGTTTTCCACCGCAGTGCCGCGTAAGTTGCGCCGCCAGGTGCGCCGTCTGGCCCGTGCCAGCAATCCGGCGCGCGACGCCGAGGTGCAGCAGGCCTGGCTGTTGCGCCAGGCCCACGGCCTCACGCCCGCCCAGCAGGAAGGCTACCACTGGCTGTTGGCACGCCTGCAACCGGCGGCGCTGCTGGCGTTGGAAGACGCCCTGCAGCGGGGAGTCCGCCGCCTGGCCCGTGCGCTGCAACCCCATCTCAATGCGCTGGCCGACAGGGATGGCGCCGAATCCGTCTACGCGGTGGCCTGTGCCGTGCAGGCCGAACCTTTGGTGGAGGAGGCACTTGCCGCCCTGGCCGCCATCGGCGGCCCGGAGGATGTCGGCGCTGCCCATGAGGCGCGTATCCTGGTCAAGCGCCTGCGCTACCTGCTTACCCCCTTGCGCAACGATGGGCCTGCCTGCGAATACGCCGTGGCAGTGCTGCGCCTATTGCAGGACCTGCTGGGCGATCTGCACGACCGGCATGTGCTGGCCGAAACGCTGCGTGGCAGTGCCGCCGAGGCGGCGGCGGCCCATGCCCAGACCCTGTTCGACAGTGCGCCTCCCCAGCCATCCGCCTGGCGGGCGCCGCAAATGCCCGGCCTGCTGGCACTGGCGCAGCGCAATCATGCCGTCATCCTCGCCTGCCATGCCGAACTGCGGCAGAACTACCTGGACCGGCTGGACGAGGCGCTGCGCCAGCCGCTGACGGCGGCCCTGGCCGAACTGCGCGGCGGATAATCGGGGCGGCTCGGGTCGTATCGTTCCCACGCAGAGCGTGGCAACGATAATCTATCCCGGCGGTGTTCCGAACTCGCGCTCACCCGCCCTCGCGTATTCGATTATCATGAGCACCCTTGCTAAACGATCCCCGTCGATAATCCATGACAGAGCAACCCACAGCGGACGGCCCGGCCAGCACCATCGCGGCAGTAGACCTCGGCTCCAACAGCTTCCACATGGTGGTGGCGCGCCCCGTCAATGGTCACCTCAATATTCTCGACCGCCTGCGCGAGCCGGTGCGGCTGGCCGCCGGTCTCGATGCCGCCGGCGAACTGGATGCGGCGGCGCAGCAGCGCGCCATTGCCTGCCTGGAGCGTTTCGGTCAGCGTCTGCGTGACATGCCCTTGGGCAGCGTGCGTGCCGTCGGCACCAACACCCTGCGCAAGGCGCGCAACAGCGATGCCTTTCTCGAGGCTGCCGCCGCCGCCCTCGGCCACCCCATAGAGGTGATCTCCGGCCTGGAAGAGGCGCGCGTCATCTATCTCGGCGTCTCCCATAGCCTGCCCGCCAGCGCCGGCCAGCGTCTGGTGATGGACATCGGCGGTGGCAGCACCGAACTGATCATCGGCGAGGGTTTCGAGCCCATCTACATGGAAAGCCTGTACATGGGCTGCGTCAGCCTGAGCCAGGAATACTTCGCCGACGGCAGCATCAGCGCCAAGGCCATGCGCCGCGCCGAGATCGCCGCCGGTCAGGAACTGCAGGCCATCGAGCAGGATTACCGTCGCCTCGGCTGGGTCGGTGCCGTCGGTTCCTCCGGCACCATCCGCGCCGTGGGCGACGTGTTGCAGGCCATGGGCTGGGGCGATAGCGGCATCACCCTGCTGGCGTTGCAACGCCTGCGCGAGACGATGATTGCCGCCGGCCATGTCAGCCGTCTCGATGTATTGCAGGGGTTGCCGCCGGAGCGTGCCCCGGTGTTTCCCGGCGGCGTGGCGATCCTCATCGCCACCTTCGCCGCCCTCGGCATCGAACGCATGGATGTCTCTGATGGTGCCCTGCGCGAAGGCCTGCTCTACGACCTGATGGGCCGTATCCGTCATGAAGATGTGCGTGGCCGCACCATCAATCTGCTGAAAGATCGTTACCACATCGACAAGGCCCAGTCGCAGCGGGTGTACGACACCGCCTTCTATGCCCTGCACCAGGTGATGCATGCCTGGAAGCTGGAGGAGGAGTGTGCCGCCAGCATGCTGGAGTGGGCCGCGCGGCTGCACGAAATCGGCCTCGCCGTGGCACACAGCGGCTACCATAAGCACGGCGCCTACCTGCTTGAATACTCCGATATGCCCGGCTTCTCGCGCCAGGAACAGAAGGCCCTCGCCGCCCTGGTGCGCAGCCACCGCCGCAAGTTCTCCCCGGCGGTATTCCGCGTCCTGCCCGAGGCCCAGCGCGAACGCCTGATGCGCCTCGCCGTGCTGCTGCGTCTTGCTGTGCTGCTGCATCGCAGCCGTGCCGATATCCCGCTGCCGCCGTTCCATCTGGAAACCGAAGGCAAGAACATCACCCTGCGTTTTCCCGCCGGCTGGTTGGAACTGCATCCCCTGACCCAGGCAGACCTGGAGCAGGAGGCGGAGATTCTCAAGGAAGGGAAGTTCAGGCTGATATTTGAATAGGACGCGGGCAGCGCATCCACCTCTCCTATTGGTTGGCCAACTCCTGCAACAGGCGCAGCTGGGCGCAACTGGGTTCTTCGCCTTCGGCGGGGGTGATGCGGCGGTAGCTGCCGTCGGCGGCCAGCTCCCAGGCCTGGGTGTTGTCTTCCAGGTAGTAACCCACTTCGCGCATGACGCGCTTGCGCAATTCCTTGTGGTCCACCGGGAAGCAGGTTTCCACCCGTTGTAGCAGATTGCGATCCATCCAGTCGGCGCTGGAGAGGAACAGTTCCTCCTTGCCGTCGTTCTGGAAGTAGAAGACGCGGGTATGTTCCAGGAAGCGGCCGACGACGGAGCGGACGCGGATATTGTCCGACACGCCGGGCACGCCGGCGCGCAGACAGCAGATGCCGCGCACGATGAGGTCGATCTGCACGCCGGCCTGCGACGCGGCATACAGCGCCTGGATGACCTGGCGTTCCACCAATGCATTCATCTTGGCGATGATGCGCGCCGGCTTGCCGGCGCGGGCCAATTCCGCCTCGCGCTCGATGCGATCCAGCAGACCCTTGTGCAGGGTGAACGGCGCCTGCAATAGTTTGCGCTGTTTGCCGAAGCGGCCCAGGCTGGTCAGTTGCAGGAATAACTGGTGTACGTCTTCGCCCAGATCCTGATCGCAGGTGAGCAGGCCGTAGTCGGTGTAGATGCGCGCGGTGCGTACATGATAGTTACCGGTGCCCAGATGAACGTAGTGGCGCAGGTGGCCGTTTTCACGCCGCACCACCAGCAGCATCTTGGCGTGGGTCTTGTAGCCGACCACGCCGTACACCACATGGGCGCCGGCCTCTTGCAGGCGGTTGGCCAGGGCGATGTTGGCCTCTTCGTCGAAGCGGGCGCGCAGTTCCACCACCACGGTCACTTCCTTGCCACGCCGCGCCGCATCCACCAGCGCATCCACCACCAGCGACTGCGGGCCGGTACGGTACAGGGTCTGCTTGATGGCGAGGACGTGCGGATCGCTGGCGGCCTGGCGCAGCAGATCGAGCACCGGGGCAAAGGATTCGAACGGGTGATGCAGCAGGATGTCGCCCTGGCTCAATACCTGGAAGATATTGTTGCCGGCACCGAGCCGTGCCGGCAGGGTCGAGGTGAACGGCGTGTATTTCATCTCCGGCCGATCCACCATGTCGGGCAGCGCCATCAGACGGTTGAGGTTCACCGGGCCGTTGACGGCGTAGAGATCGGCATCTTTCAGGTCGAAGTGGCTGAGCAGGAAGTTGGCCAGTTCGGGCGGGCAGTTGTCGGCCACCTCCATGCGCACGGCATCGCCGTAACGCCGTGCCGGCAGTTCGCCTTCCATCGCCCGCAGCAGGTCGTCCACTTCTTCCTCGTCGACGAACAGATCGGAATTGCGCGTGATACGGAACTGATAGCAGCCGGTGACCTTCATGCCGGGGAACAGATCGTCGACGTGGGCATGGATCACCGAGGAAAGGAACACGTAATCATGCGGTCCGCTGCCGGCGCTTTCCGGCAGCTGGATCAGGCGCGGCAGCGCGCGCGGCGCCTGCACCACGGCCATGCCGCTGGAGCGGCCGAAGGCATCCTTGCCCTTGAGCGAGACGATGAAGTTGAGGCTCTTGTTGAGGATGCGCGGGAACGGGTGCGCCGGGTCGAGTCCGAGCGGCGACAGTACCGGCAGCAGTTCGTGTTCGAAGTAGTCCTTGACCCAGGCTACCTGCTGTTCATTCCAGTCGGCGCGGCGCACGAAGCGGATGCTGTTCTGCTCCAGCGCCGGGAGCAGGACGTCGTTCAACACGCGGTACTGTTCTGCCACCAGCTCATGGGCACGCAGGCTGATCTGGTTCAACACCTCCTGCGGCGTCATGCCGTCCGGGCCGGTGGGGATGATGCGCGAGGCCTCCCTCTGCTTCAGACCGGAGACGCGGATTTCAAAGAACTCATCGAGATTGCTGCTGGAGATGCACAGGAAGCGCAGGCGTTCCAGCAGCGGTACGCTTTCATCCTTGGCCTGTTCCAGTACGCGGCGGTTGAATTCCAGCAGCGACAGTTCGCGGTTGATGTAGTACTCGGGTTGGGAGAGGTCGATGCTCATGTCATGTCCATGGATACGCGGCAGGGGGCCGCGGGAGCGAGTCCAAATGTTGCCATTACACTAACAGAATGTGACAGGGCGGTGACAGGGTGGTTCAAGTTTTGTGTGCGGCGCCGCGATTGGCTCCGCTTTTATTACAGCGGTGTCACCTGGCGGGGATGGGTACCCGTGAGCCGGCCAGTAGCAGGGCTTCGATTTCGGCAGCGGGCAGCGGGCGATGGAACAGAAATCCCTGCGCCTGAGTGCAGCGGTGATTGATGAGCACGGTGCGCTGGGCCTCGGTTTCCACCCCTTCGGCCACCAGGACCAGTCCCAGTTCGTGACACAGGCCGACGGTGGCGCGCAGGATGGCGCGGCTGGCCGGATCCTGCACCACGTCGGTGATGAAGGCGCGGTCCAGCTTGAGGGTATCCACCGGCAGGCGGCGCAGGTAGTTGAAGGACGAATAGCCGGTGCCGAAATCGTCCAGCGCGATGGGGAAGCCGGCGGCGCGCAGGTTGTGCAGACGGGTGGCGGCGGCGTCGATGTCGCCGAGGAAGACCTGTTCGGTGATCTCCAGTTCCAGCATGGACGACGCGTAGCCCCCTTCGGCCACGCCGCTGTGCAGCCGCTGCCAGAATTCGCGGTCGGTGAACTGGCGCGGCGAGATGTTGATGGCGATGGGAACGGCGCAGTCGAGCAGGCGCCAGCGGCCCAGGTCGGCCAGCACGTGTTCCAGCATCTGTTTCCCCAGTTCGGTGATCTGGCCGGTTTCCTCGGCGACGGGGATGAACTGTCCCGGTGGCACCAGCCCTTGTATCGGATGCTGCCAGCGGGCCAGGGCCTCGAGGGCGACGATGCGGCCGCTGTTAAGGTCGACCTTGGGCTGATAGTGGGGGAAGAACTCGCCGTGCTGCAGGGCACGGTGCAGATCGCTTTCGATGCTGATGAAATGCGTTGCCTCGCGGCTGAAGTCGCTGTGGTAGGCGGCAATCTTGTCCACGCCCTGACGCTTGGCCCGGTACATAGCTGTATCGGCGTTGCGGATCAGGGTAACGCTGTCGGTGCCGTCGTCCGGATAGCAGGCCACGCCGATGGTGCCGCTGATGCGCAGTTCGTTGCTGTCGAGGAGCAGCGGCCGTTCCACCTCGTTGAGCAGGCGGCGGGCAAAGCCAAGTATCGCGTTCTTGTCTGCCGCCTGCGCCAGCACGATGACGAATTCATCGCCACCGAAGCGGCACAACAGCGAATCCGGCGGACAGATACTCTGCAGGCGCTGGCCCACCCGTTGCAGCAGCTGGTCGCCGAAGGCATGGCCCAGGCTGTCGTTGACGTTCTTGAAGCGGCTCAGGTCGAGAAACAGGACGGCGAAGGGTTGTTGCTGCGCAATGCGCTGGCCGAGTTCCTGTTCCAGCAGGCGGCGGTTGGGCAGGTCGGTGAGCGGGTCGTAATGGGCCATGTGCTCGATGCGTGCCTGGTCTGCCTTGCGTTGGGTGATGTCGACGTTGGTGGAGCGCACGCCAATTTGATCTCCCCGTTCGTCAAACACCGGGGCACAGATGTGGGTGAACCAGCGCACGGTGCCATCCTTGGTGAGCAGGCGCACATCGAAGCTTTCCGGATCGCCGCGGTCGTTGATGTGGTGGATGTGGCTGCTCCAGCGGCCGCGGTCATCCGGGTGGATCAGTTGGTCCATCAGATTGGGATGGGCGAAGAAATCCTCCTGACTGTAGCCGGTGAAGGCCAGGCAGGAGGGAGAGACATATTCGTAGTGGCCATCGATCCGGCGCAGGTAGGTGAATTCCTGGGCGATGTCGACGATGGCGCGAAACTCCAATGACTTTTGCCGCAGGCGCTGGCGCAGTACCGCGAGCCGGCCGAGCAGGCTGCCGACGATGAGGGTGACGACGAGGGGGACGATGATGAAACGGAGGTGGAACTCTTTATAGACGAACAGTATCTGTACCAGCAACGCACAGGAAACCACTGCCGCCACCAGCAGCAGGCTGCGGGCGTAAACAGGCCAATCCAGCCGGTGCCGGGCCGCCATCGGTTCTCCCCTCCGTCATTATCGTCGTCGCGTCTTGATGCGCGCTACGGTCGAAGGAGCATATACCCGAACCGAGTGCTCAGGCAAACCGGACTAGGGGGCGGGGGGAGCGCGGTAATATTCGGCCGGGGTTTTTTCCACCAGGGTTTGCACGGCCGCGTCGACCATGTTGCCCAGGGCCTTTTCCACCGGTGTGTTCTCGAACACGCTGAGCAGGCCGGGCAGACGCACATAGCCGTGACGCGAGGAGAGCACTCCGGCCCAGGCGGCGCCGAATTTGCGCGCCTTGCCTTCCACCGCGATGGCGGCGACGATGCGGCCGGTGGTGGCGTCGATGACGTGCAGGTCGAGGCTGGCGGCGGCGGTGCGCATCTCCACGTCGACCACACCCCAGTTCTTGCGGTCATTGCCCAGTGGCACTGGGATAGGGAAGGCGATGCCGCCGCTTTCGCCGGCGTCGAAGCCGGTGAGTGCGCCCACCAGCAGCAGGTCTACCCCCTCCAGTTGATCCAGCGGCAACGCGGTGTCGTCACCGGCGCGGCGTGAACTGGCAAACTCCTGTTCCACCATCACCTCCTTGAGGTGTTCGCGCTCCAGCACGATGTAGCGGCCAGACTGGAACACCGCGGTGGTAAGCAGATCGCGTATGCCGCTGAGGAAGTCCTGCGCCGACAGCTGGTGGTCGTCACCCAGCAGCAGGCCGATACGGCTGGCGAGGGAGTTCTTGCCGCTGGTCTTGTCGATGATGCGGCCCACGGCGATGCGCGCCTTGGGGCCGTCGTAGGCCTCCGCCTGTACCTCGGCAATGCCCAGACCTTCGCCGCGGGTGACGTCGGCGGTGGAACTGCAACCGGCGAGCAGCACGGTGCAGAACAGAAAAAGATATCTAACCACGGAGGACACGGAGATTGTGTGGGGCGAAAAAAGTTCGGACAGCATCATCACTGATCTCCGTACTCTCCGTGCCCTCCGTGGTTGACGCTCAAAGTTTGGTGGTGACGATGTGTTTGACTGCCGCCTCGATGCACTCGCGCATGGCCTTTTCCATCGGCGTCTTGGCCCAGGCGCCGAGGCCCACGGGCAGTGGGCTGGTGGTGAAGATCAGGCCGACGCCGGCGCTGCCCGAGGTGCCCTCCACGGTGGTGGCGTTGACCACGCGGCCGGTGGCGGCGTCGACGATGCGGATGTTGATGGCGACGCAGGCCTGCTTGGCGCCGATGAGTAGCAGCGAACCGCCACGGCAATTGGGTTCGAATTCGGTGACCGAGCCGTAGACCAGCAGCTCTGCGCCTTCCAGCTCGCCCTTGGGGGCGACGGTCTCCTGCTTGAAGCGGCCAGTGTCGCCCAGGTTCTGTTCCTGCATCACCTCTTCCAGCCGCTCGCGCTCCAGCACGATGACGGCGTTGGAGTTGAATAGCGAGTCGGTGAGCATCTGCGACAGGCCGCGGCCCACGTCGCCGTAGCCGCCCTTGGCCGCCTTGTATTCGAAGGCCTTCACCGCCACGCGCTTCTTCGGGCCGATGGCCGGTTCGGCCCGTGCCTGGGCGATGGTGGGACCGCCGCTGCTGCTGCTCACCACTTGGGCGGAGCTGCAGCCGACCAGCAGGGCGGCAACGAGGGACAGGAGGAATAAGGTGTGCAGGCGGGTGAACATGACAGGCTCCTTGGCAGGTGATGCAACCATGCAATAACTATATAGAGCGGCGCGGGCGGCGGCCAGCAGTTAGAATAGTGCGCTCGCCTGCCACCAACTGTTGCCGTGTCCACAACGCTCGACCAGCTCCACTCCGCACTCAGTGAGTGCCTGCTTACTGACCGCGCCGAACTGCTGCGCCGCTGGCACGGCCTGCGCCGCCGCGCGCGCGAGGGCAAGCCGCACGACCGTGGCCTGGCCGAGCTGGCGGCGGCCGTACAGGCCGCGCAGGCGCGCGCGCAGCAACGCGCCGCGGGGCGGCCCGCCGTCAGCTACCCGGAGGAGCTGCCGGTCAGTGCCCGGCGCGCGGACATCGCCGCCGCCATCGCCGCCCATCAGGTGGTGGTGATAGCCGGCGAGACCGGCTCGGGCAAGACCACCCAGTTGCCCAAGATCTGTCTGGAGCTGGGGCGCGGCGTGGCCGGCCTCATCGGCCACACCCAGCCGCGGCGTATCGCCGCCCGTTCCGTCGCCACGCGCATCGCTGCGGAGTTGAAGACGCCGCTGGGCCAGGCGGTGGGCTACAAGGTGCGCTTTACCGATCGCACCTCACCGCAGAGCTACATCAAGCTGATGACCGACGGCATCCTGCTCGCCGAGGTGCAGGGCGACCGTGAGCTGCTGGCCTACGACACCCTCATCATCGACGAGGCCCACGAGCGCAGTCTCAACATCGATTTCCTTCTCGGCTATCTGAAACAACTGCTGCCGCGCCGGCCCGACCTCAAGCTGATCATCACCTCGGCCACCATCAACACCGAGCGCTTTGCTGATTTCTTCGGCGGCGCGCCGGTGCTGGAGGTGTCGGGCCGCACCTACCCGGTGGAGGTGCGCTACCGCCCGGTGGCGGCGGAGGACGGCACGCCCGACGCCGACGAGGACAGCCGCGACCGCGACCTGCCGCAGGCCATTCTGGATGCGCTGGCGGAGGTGGGCCAGCTCAATCCGCTCGGTGATGTGCTGGTGTTCCTGCCGGGTGAGCGCGAGATCCGCGAGATGGCCGAGGTGTTGCGTAAGCACCGCTTACCCCATACCGAGGTGGTGCCGTTGTTCGGCCGCCTCTCCGCCGCCGAGCAGGACAAGGTGTTCCAGCCCCACGGCGGGCGGCGCATCGTGCTGGCCACCAACGTGGCGGAGACCTCGCTCACCGTGCCCGGTATCCGCTATGTCATCGACTCGGGTCTGGCGCGCATCAGCCGCTACAGCCCGCGCACCAAGGTGCAGCGCCTGCCCATTGAGGCCATTTCCCAGGCCGCCGCCAACCAGCGTGCCGGCCGCTGCGGCCGCGTCGCCGCCGGTGTGTGCATCCGCCTGTACAGCGAGGAGGATTTTCTCGGCCGCCCGCTCTACACCGACCCGGAGATCTGGCGCACCAACCTCGCTGCGGTCATTTTGCAAATGGGCGCGCTGGCCCTGGGCGAGGTGGAGGAATTTCCCTTCCCCGACCCGCCCGACAGCCGCGCCATCGGCGACGGCTTCCAGCTGCTGCACGAACTGGGCGCCATGGACAGCCAGCGCCGCCTCACCGACATCGGCCGCCAACTGGCGCGCCTGCCGCTGGACCCGCGCCTGGGGCGCATGCTGCTGGCCGCCGCGCGCGAGGGCAGCCTGCATGAGGTGATGATCATCGCCAGCGCGCTCACCGTGCAGGACCCGCGCGAGCGGCCGCTGGAGGCACAGCAGCAGGCCGATCAGAAACACGCCCGTTTCAGCGATGCAGAGCAGAAGTCTGATTTCCTCGCCTGGCTCAAGCTGTGGGACTACTACCACGAGCAGGCACGCCACCTGTCGCAGAGCAAGCTGCGCGCCCTGTGCCGCGCTGAGTTCCTGTCCTATGTGCGTCTGCGCGAGTGGCACGACATCCACGGCCAGTTGCTGGCGCTGGCTAACGATCTGAAGCTGCGTATCAACGAGGAGCCCGCCGACTACGGTGCCATCCACCGCGCCCTGCTCACCGGGCTGCTCGGCAACGTGGCACTGAAGGGCGAGGACAAGCAATTCCTTGGCGCACGCAACATCAAGCTGCACATCTTCCCCGGCTCCTCCCAGTTCAAGAAGCCGCCCAAGTGGATCATGGCCGCCGAACTGGTGGAGACGACGAAACTCTATGCGCGCAGCGTCGCCGCCATCGAGCCGGAGTGGCTGGAGCCGCTGGCCCGTCATTTGGTGAAGCGCAGCTACTTCGAGCCGCACTGGGAGAAGAAGAGTGCGCAGGTGTCCGCCTACGAGCGTGTCACCCTGTACGGCCTGCCCATCGTCGAGAAGCGCCGCATCAATTACGGTCCCATCGATCCAAAGCTGTCGCGCGAGCTGTTCATCCGCCATGCCCTGGTGGGTGGCGACTACCAGACCCGCGCACCGTTCTTCGCCCACAACCGTCAACTGGTGGCCGAGGTGGAGGAACTGGAGGCCAAGGCGCGCAAGCGCGACATCCTGGTGGATGAGCAGGTTCTGTTCGACTTCTACGATGCACGCCTGCCGCAAGGCATCTACAGCGGCAAAAGTTTTGATAAGTGGCGTGCGGAAGCCGAGCGCGACAATCCAGAAATGTTGTTCCTCACCCGCGAGGTGTTGATGCAGCACGCGGCCGGCGCGGTGACGGAGAACCAGTTTCCCGACGTATTGCGCTGCGGCTATCTCGCCGTCAAGCTCGACTACCACTTCGAGCCGGGCCACCCGGCCGATGGCGTCACGGCGATCATTCCCCTGGCCGCGCTGACCCAGGTGAACGCACCGCCCTTCGATTGGCTGGTGCCCGGCCTGCTCAAGGACAAGCTCATCGCCCTGATCAAGACGCTGCCAAAGCATTTGCGCCGCAACTTCGTGCCAGCGGTGAACTTTGCCGAGGCGTTGCTCGGTGTGCTGCGCCCCGGCGAGGGTACGCTGCTGGAGGCGATGGCGCACCAGTTGAAACGCATGAGCGGCATCGAGATCCCGCTGGACGCCTGGCAGGTGCAGGAATTGCCGCCGCACCTGCGCATGAACTACCGCGTGGTGGACGAACGCGGCAAGGTATTGGGCGAGGGCCGCGACCTGGCGGTGTTACAGCACAAATTGTCGAGCAAGGTGCGCCACACGCTGACCCAGGCGGTGCCGCAGAAGCAGGAAACGAGCCTCGAGCGCGACGGCCTCACCGATTGGGATTTCGATGCGCTGCCCGCCAGCATCGAGGTGAAGCGTCACGGCCTCACCCTGCGCGCCTGGCCGGCGCTGGTGGACCAGGGCGAGTCAGTGGCGATCCGCCTGTTTGAATCGGAGGCGGCGGCGCATGCCGCGCAGCGCGATGGCCTGCTGCGCCTGTGCCTGCTGCGGGCGCGGGAGAAGGTGAAATATCTGCGCAAGAATCTGCCCGGTATCACGATGATGTGCATGCACTATGCGGCCGTCGCTGGCTGCGAGGAACTGAAGGACGAGCTGGTCAGCGCCGTCTGCCGCGAGTCCTTTCTCGGTAAGGCACCGTGGCCGCGCACGCGCAGTGAGTTTGCGCAATGCATGCAGCAGGGTGAGGCGCGTCTGCTGGAGACGGGGCAGCGGCTGTGCGCGGCGCTCGGCGAGGCGCTGGCGCTCTTTCATGTGGTGAACAAGAAACTCAAGGGCAGCATCGCCCCGGCCCTGTTGCCGGAGATGAACGATGTCCAGGCCCATCTGCAACAGTTGGTCAGGCGCCATTTCGTATTGCATACGCCCTATTATTGGCTGCTGCAATACCCACGTTACCTCAAGGCGGTGCAGGGACGATTGGACAAGTGTGGCCGTAATCCGGCGCGCGAGCGGGACAACCGTCTGGCAATGGAGAAGCTATGGCAGCCGCTGGCGGCCCGCATGGCGCTGGGAGCGCTTACCCCGGCGCAGGAGGAGTTCCGCTGGCTGTTGGAGGAGCTGCGCGTGTCGCTCTATGCGCAGGAGCTGAAGACAGTGCAGCCGGTTTCTGTCGTGCGGCTGGAGAAGCTGTGGCAGGAGTTGCGCTGAGCCGCGGCTACGGCGTCACATCGTGCTGGAGCAGGCGCAGCGTCGCCTCATCGCGTGCTCCATCATAGAATTTTTCCAGAGCCTGCGTGAACAGTTGATCGGCGCCGGCGCGCTCGAACAGCGTCAGCGATGAGAGCAGCTTGAGCACATCGGGATAGCCGAATATCTCCTCCGCCGTGCGCCCTTCCAAACCGAGCAGGATGTTCACGCACTCCCGTAATCGCACTCCCAAGATCGGGTGCGCCAGATAGGCGCGCGCCTCGGCGAGGCTCTTGATGGCGTACTGCTGCGCCGTGGCGCTGCGCCCCAGTCCGGCTAGCTGCGGAAAGATGAACCACATCCAGTGGCTACGTTTGTTGCCGGCGCGCAACTCCTGCACGACCTGGGGATAGACCGACGCCTGGGCTGCGACGAAACGCTCCAGATGGTGGTGCGCGTCATTCATCGCGGTGCTACCAGCGCCACACGTTGATGCCGAACCACACAGCAAAGGCGGCGAGGGCGAGGCAGAGGGCGGCGAGCCACAGTGGACGCTGCACGGCGCTGGCGCCGGGCGGTACCTGCTCTGCGCATTTGTTGCCGTTGAGCATCGCCCGCACCAGATTCTCGCCATGGGCGAGGCGGTGGAAGGCGAGGGCGGCGAGGTGCAGGGCCACCAGGCCGAGCAGGACGTAATAGCCGAGACGATGAATGCTGGACAGGGCATCGGCGGTATCCGCGGATACCAGGAACTGGAGCGGGCCGGAGACCAGGATGTCGTCGCTGGTGAACAGACCGGCACCCGCCTGGACGATGAGTACGCCGAGCATGGCGAGCACCGACCAGCCGCCGGCAGGGTTGTGGCCCAGGCTGGGGGCGCGGGCACCGTCACGCAGGTAGCGCCATACGGTACGTGGTCCCTTGATGAAATCACTGAAACGGGCGGTGGAACTGCCGACGACACCCCACAACAGGCGGAACAACAGCAGGGTGAGGACGGCGTAGCCGTTCCACTTGTGCCAGGTCATGCTGACGTCGCCGAATTTGTAGCTGAACCAGGCGCCGGCCACCAGCAGCACCAGCAGCCAGTGGAACAGGCGGGTGGGCAGGTCCCAGACGGGAATGTCACAGGTTTGCTTCATGACGCCGCTCCGTCATTTTATACACCTCCCCCACACTCGTGGGGGAGGCCGGGAGGGGTGTTTACTTCTTGCGGAAGTCGTCGTGGCAGGCCTTACAGGTGCTGCCCAGCTTCTTGAACGCCTCGACCATTTCCTTCTGGTCGCCCATCTGCGTGGCCTCGACCAGCGCCGTGGCGGCGGCGAAGGAGTTGCGGCCGGCCTCGCGGAACTTGTCCGGCTGGCTCCAGATTTCCGCGCGCGCCTTGGTCTTGCCCTTGTCGGAACCGGCAGGATAGGCGTTGCCCATGTGCTTGTAGGCTTCGACGATGGCCTCGGCGTGATAGGCGGCCTGGCCTTTCGCTTCGTGGTTGAGGAACAGCATGGCCTTGAGGGAGTCCATGTGGCCGCTGATGGTCTTGTAGGTGCCCTGGCGGTGCACGATGTAGGGGTTGGTTTCGTCGGCTACGACCGGCAGGGTAAAGGTGCTGGCAAGCGCGCCGGCAAAGGCGCATCCGATCACAGTGAGGCGCTTCATGAGTGCGAGTCTCCTTGCATTGGTATTGTTGAATGTGTCGGGTCCCAGCCCCGACGGTCAGTAGAGTAACAGCTTAGAAAAAAAGTTCACCGCAAGGTGGGGGCGTCTTCGCATTTCTTTGCATTTTCCGGCGCGGCGAACTCCACCGCAGGATCATGTCACTGGCGCGGGGGTACGGCGCCGTTCGAGGAATAGGCTGTTGCCGGCGATCTTCTTGGCCTGGCGCTTGGCCTCGGTGGCCAGGGTGGCGACCTGATGGTGGGCCTGACAGCGCTCCACATCCGGTGTGACGGCACCGATGGATAGCGACAGCAGGGCGAAGAACACGCTGTTGCCCTGGCGGTCGTGGCCCCAGATGCCGCCCTGGGCCAGATCGGTTTCGTTGTAGAACAGGCTGCATTCGCGCTCGAAGTGGCGCAGGATATGCTCGCAGCGCTCCTGCCAGTCTTCACTGGTGAAGACCAGGATGAAATCATCGCCGCCGATATGGCCAGCGAAATCGCGCTGATCGTCGATATGGGAACAAAGGATCTGCGCCAATTTCTGGATCACTTCATCGCCACGGGTATAGCCGTAGCTGTCGTTGTAGGGCTTGAAGTGATCCAGATCGCAGTAGCAGACGGTGAATGGATGCTGTTCCTCCAGCAGCCGATCGATATGCTCGTAGATGGGGACGTTGCCGGGCAGCAGGGTGAGCGGGTTGGCATAGCGGGCATTGCGGATCTGCAGATCGGTGATCTTTTTCAGCAGGTCGCGCACCAGGCCGATGCCAAGATATTCCCCATTGCGGGTGATGATGAACTGGTGCTCGATCTCGAAATTGAGCTGATCGGTGATCTTCTGGCTGACCCGCTCCACCGGTAGGTCGTGTTCAACGATGAGGGGGTGACGGTCCATGAAGCGGGTGACCGGACGGCGGCCGTACAGTTCGCGGCTGTATTGCTTCAGGTACAGTTCCATCAGGCGGTGACGGCGCACGGCGCCGATGGGGTGTCGTTCCACCAGCACGGGCACGGTGTGCACCTCAGGATATTCCTGCAACAGAGCAACGGCTTCTGCCACGGTCGTCTCCGGCGTGACCGTCGGTACGCTCAGCGCCAGCGCACCGATGGTTTCCGTCAGGCGCTGGCGGCGCAGGCCGGAACTGGCCTCCGGTTCCGGCTGGTGGGGGGACAGTTCCAGCGGCGGCCGGCTCCTGGGGCGGGAGAAGAAATAGCCTTGGCCGAGGCCAATGCCGAGTTGCAGCAGCGCCTGGTATTCAGCGTGGGTCTCGATGCCTTCGGCGATGACGCGTGATTTGGTGCCGAGGGCGATGTCGCGGATGGAGCGGATGAATTCCTGTTTGACCGGGTCTTCATGGACCCGTTGCAGGAAGTGGCTGTCGATCTTGACGTAATCCGGGCGCAGTTCCGACCACAGGCGCAGGCCGGCGTAGCCGGCGCCGAGGTCGTCGATGGCGAGCTGAAAGCCCTGCAGGCGGTATTCGGAGGCTGCCTGCACCACGGCGGGAAAATTGTCGATGGGATACTGTTCGGTGATTTCGATGACCACCCGCTCCGGCTGAAAGTGCGGATTGCCGGCACCGCTCAGGGCACGCAGCAGCGGCTGGCCGGGCTGGATCAGGCTGCGTGAACTGGTGTTGAGGAACAGCCGGCCCGGCAGGCCCAGCTCGATGAAACTATCATGGGCCAGGCGCCAGCACTGGCTTTCCAGCTCCAGCAGTAGGCCGGCCTGGCAGGCGGCGTTGAACAGGCTGACCGGGGCGTGCAGCGGGCTGTCGGAGGGACCGCGTGTCAGCGCCTCGTAGCCGTGGATGCTGTTTTCGCCTACCGCGACGATGGGCTGGAACAGGATGGACAGGCGTCCCTGTTCGATGATGGCGCGCACCTCCGTACCGAGGTCGGGCAGATCGGCACGGTTGAGGCTGGAAACAGGGTCGGGGTCCGTGTCGAGGGCGGCAGGCAGTATGCAGGCGGCGGACATGTTCATGACGATGTTTCTGATCTTGGGGAGAGGATAGGCTAAAGTCGTCTTGTGACAGCACAGTGACATTGCCAAGCCCGTGGTAACTGGCTAGCCTGCACGTACATCAATAACAAGGCGGTCCTGTTGCAGGTGCCGCATCGGGGCATGAAGCCATGTGGAAGCGTTACAAGAACTTTCTGCTGCACGAATTATGGGAGGCCGAGGCGGTTGGTACGCTGCGGCGCCGGCTCTATCCGGTATTGCGGGTGATCCTGGTGATGGGGCAGGAGTTGGCTGGAGGCCAGCTCACCCTGCGCGCCATGAGCCTGGTCTACACCACGCTGCTGTCCCTGGTGCCCTTGCTGGCGGTGAGCTTTTCCGTGCTCAAGGCCTTCGGTGTGCACAACCAGATCGAGCCCATGTTGCTCACCTATCTGGAGCCGCTTGGCTCGCGCGGCGAGGAGATTACGCTGCACATTCTGTCCTTCGTCGACAACATGAAGGTGGGCGTGCTCGGGGCGGTAGGCGTCGGTCTGCTGATCTATACGGTGATCTCCCTGACGCAAAAGGTGGAGAGCACCTTCAACTACGTCTGGCGCGTGTCGCGCACGCGCAGCCTGCCGCGCCGCTTCTCCGATTATCTGAGTGTGATCCTGGTGGGTCCGGTGCTGGTATTTTCAGCTCTTGGCATGACCGCCACCCTGATGAGTTCCACCCTGGTACAGATGCTGCTGGAGGTGCCGGTAATCGGCCAGCTGGTGGCGCTGACCGGAAAATCGATTCCCTTCCTGCTGATCATCGCCGCCTTCACCTTCGTCTATATGTTCATTCCCAATACCAAGGTACGTTTTCGCTCGGCCCTGGTCGGCGCGGTGATCAGCGGCATCATGTGGCAGGCTACCGGCTTCGGTTTTGCCACCTTCGTGGCCAGCTCCACCAAGTACACCGCGGTGTACTCCGGCTTCGCCATCCTGATGTTCTTCCTCATCTGGCTCTACCTGAGCTGGTTCATCCTGCTGTTCGGTGCCCAGATCAGCTACTTCCATCAGCACCCGCAGCAGGTGCGGCTACAGCGCGATGCGTTCCGTTTCAGCAGTCGTCTCAAGGAGCGTGCCGGACTGGTGCTGCTGTATCTCATCACCGATGCCTACATGCAGGGGCGGCCGCGCTGGACGCAGGATGCGCTGGTGCAGCGTCTGGGGCTGCCCGGCGATGCGGTAGGCGATCTGCTGCACGCCTTCGAGCAGCACGGCCTGCTGGTGGAGACCGGTGAGGAGCATTCCAGTTGGCTGTTGGCGCGTGATCCCGAATACATCCCCTTGGGCGAGGTGCTGGACATCCTGCGCAGCGCGGAAGAATCAGTGCATCACGTCCGTTCCCATGCCATCGACCTGGAACCGGTGGATCGCGTCATCGACCGCGTGCAGCAGGCGCGCAACGATGCCCTTGCCGGCAAGACCCTCAAGGACCTGGTGACGGGGCGGTAGCCGCGCTTACGGCGCAGGCCGTCATTCCTGCGCCAGACGGTTGTGCAGGGCCTTGCTGATGGCGCGCGACACGGCGAAGAAGCCGAAGGTGGCGGTGACGAAGGTGGCGGAGCCATAGCCGAAGCGGCAGTCGAGGGAGACGCCGTGGATACCGGGTTTTTCGTGGCATACGGTGCCGTCGGCCTTGGGATAGAGCTGTTGCTGGCTGGAGAATACGCATTCGACGCCCATGCGCTTGCCGGCGGCGGGGAAGCCGTAGTCGCTGCGCAACTGCGAGCGCACCTTGGCGGCCAGGGCGTCGTTGTGGGTCTTGCTCAGATCGGCGATCTGGATCTTGGTGGGGTCGGTGAGGCCGCCAGCGCCGCCGGTCATGATCACCGGGATCTTGTTGCGGCGGCAGTGGTTGATCAGCGCCGACTTGAACTTGATGCTGTCGATGGCGTCGATGACGTAGTCGTAACCCCGTTCCTGGCTGACATACTCGGTCAGCGTCTGCAGGGTGAGGAAGTCGTCGATGGCGGCAACCGTACAGGCCGGATTGATCTCCCCTATGCGCTCGGCCATCACCGCCACCTTGGCGCGCCCCACCGTCGACTCCAGCGTGTGGATCTGCCGGTTGACGTTGGACAGCGCGATGGTGTCGTTGTCGATGAGGGTGATCCGGCCCACGCCGCTGCGCGCCAGTGCCTCGGCCGCCCACGAGCCTACCCCGCCGATACCCACCACGCCGATGTGCAACTGGCTGATCAGATGGGCAGCGTGTTCGCCGTAGAGACGGCGGATGGCGGCAAAGCGGTCGTCGGTGGACATGGCGGGAGCGTCGGTGCAGTGGAGTCGCGCGGCAGTGTAGCGCGCCGCCGCGGCATCAGGCCAGCTCGTCGATACCGCCGGGGGCGGCTCGCTCATCGGGTGCCGCATGATCGTCCGCGCGGCGCAGCTCGGTGCGGCGTTCGTGCGGGCTGCGGGTATCGAGCAGGGTGGGAGACTGTTGCTTGCGCCGGTCGCCGCCACGGCGGCGTTCACCCTGGCGGGGGACAGGCTCGTGGGGCTGTGGTTTGGCTTTGTCGCCGGCCTTGCCCTGTGTCTTGCTGCCGTCCACGGGATGTTCGCGCCATTGTTCGGACGGCGTAATGCGGGCGTAGGGCTCCACATGGGCCGCTTGATCCACCTTGCCCTTGGCGCGGTCGGTGGTCTTCAGGTGCTGCAATCCCAGGTCGTCGGCGGGCGGTTCAATTTTCATGTTTACAAGTCTCGTGCACGTTGCGGCCTGCGTCCACCCCTGCCGGGCGCCGCTAGGTCAATGATATAGTTCGACCATGCTCTGGTTGAAACAGCTCCACATCACCTGTGCCGTGCTTTCCTTCTGCGGCTTTGCCCTGCGGGGCTGGTGGCGCCTGTCCGCGCCGGCGCGGTTGCGCCGGCGTTGGGTGCGCACGTTCCCCCATGTGGTGGACACGGCCCTGTTCCTCAGCGGCGTATACATGCTGTGGCTGTACCGCTGGTGGCCGCAGGATCAGCCCTGGCTGATGGCCAAGCTCACCGCCCTGATTATCTATATCCTGCTCGGCGCGCTGGCACTGCGTCAGGGGCAGCCCTGGCAGGTGCTGGCGGCGCTGGCGGTGTTCGCCTATATCGCCTCGGTGGCGCTCACCCGCACGCCCCTGGCCTGGTTTTCCTGATGCACACCGAACCCATCGTCTACGCCGTGTTTCTCATTTTCGCCGGTGCCGCGGTGCTTGGTACGCTGGCCCTGTACGCGCGTCAGTCCCTGCTGTTCCTTGCCCGGCCTGAACCTGACACCGACCTGGTCGTGGCGGCAGATGCGCCAGGCCGCCATCGTCAGCGCGCGTCCTGTGTGGTTCCATTGGCGACGGTGCTGATCGTTATGGCGTCGTCCTACTACATCACGTTGCGTTATTTCACCCCCAGCGCCGTGTCGGCACGCCGGCGGCAGGACTAAGCTGACTCTATGGACTTCGGATTGATAGGCAGTTTCATTGGCGGCATCGGCCTGTTCCTGCTTGGCATGCGCATGATGACCGATGGACTCAAGCTGGCTGCGGGGCCGGCGCTGCGCCATATCCTCGGCCAATGGACCAGCACGCCCATGCGCGGCATCTTTGCCGGTGTGCTGATCACCTCCATGGTGCAGTCGTCCAGCGCCGTCACCGTGGCCACCATCGGTTTCGTCAATGCCGGCCTGCTGTCCCTGGTGCAGAGCGTGGGCGTGATCTATGGCGCCAACGTGGGTACCACCACCACCAGCTGGCTGGTGGCCATGGTCGGTTTCAAGATCGACGTGCGCGCCTTGGCGCTGCCCTTCATCGGCGTTGGTGTGGCGCTGCGCCTGACCGGCAGTCACAGCCGGCGCGCGGCGGTGGGCGACGCACTGGCGGGCTTCGGCCTGTTCTTCCTCGGTGTCGATGTGCTGAAGAACGCCTTCGAGGGGCTGGGACAACAGGTGCCGCTCGATGAGTTGGGCGGTGGTGGTATCGAGACGGTCCTGATCTTCGTCGGCATCGGTTTCCTGCTCACCCTGTTGATGCAATCGTCCAGCGCCTCCATCGCGCTGATCCTCACCGCCACCATGGGTGGCATGGTGCCGCTCACGGCCGCGGCCGCGGCGGTGATCGGCGCCAATGTCGGTACCACCTCTACCGCGGCGCTGGCGGTGATCGGCGCCACCTCCAGCGCCAAGCGCGTGGCGGCGGCGCATGTGCTGTTCAATGTGCTGGTGGCGGCGGCGGCGTTGCTGATTCTGCCCGTGATGCTCAAGGCGGTAGACGCCACTGCCCATATCCTCGCGCTGGAGGACAGCCCGGCCATCACCCTGGCGCTGTTCCATACCGCCTCGAAGCTGCTGGGCGTGGCCCTGATGTGGCCGCTGACGCCGCGGCTGGTGGCATTTCTCAGCCGCCGCTTCCTCACTGCCGAAGAGGAACTGGGCAAGCCGCGTTATCTGGACAAGAACGTGCTGGCGACACCGACCCTGGCGGTGGATGCGGTGGCGCTGGAGTTGGCCCGTATCGGCGGCATGGCGCGCGATATGGCGCAGATGACGCTGACCGCCGAGCGCACGGCGCCGGCCAAGCTGATGGCCTCGGACAAGCTGGCCATCGCCAGCTTGGTGGAGGCAGTGGGGCAGTTTGCGGTACAGATGCAGCGCAGCACGTTGCCGGCCGAGTTCGATCAGTCTTTGCCCGATGCCTTGCGTGTGGCACGTTATTACGCCTCAGTGGCGGACCTGGCCGACAATGCGGCGCAGATGCAGGAACGCATGAGCGTGCTGCACGATGAGCCGTTGACCAGCGAAATCACTTTTTTCCGTGCCGATGCCCTGAAGCTGTTGCAGGCGGTGGATCCCCAGGGCGCAGACTATGACAGCGCGGCGGCCGATCGCCTGCTGGGGTCGATGGAGGATGCCTATCAGTCGCTCAAGGGGCATTTGCTGCGCGCCGGCAGCGAAGGGCGCCTGCGCACCGAGCAGATGGTGGAGTTGCTGGAGTTCTACAGCCGCATCCGCCGGCTGTTGCAGCAGGCCGTGAAGGGCGGGCGCTATCTGCACCGCCTGCTGGGTTTGGCAACGGCGCAGCAGAAGAAGGCAGAACCGGAGTCCGAAGTCGCGGCAGAAGCAACGCCGCCGGCTGCCGATCCACCCCCGGAAGACAAGGCGGCCTAGACCCGGTAGACACCGGTTTGTGCGATTACTTTCCCGTGTTCAGCGCCTGGCCCAGCCGCTCGCTGAAGATGCGCAGCGCCTTCACCCGGGCATAATTCTTGTCGTTGGCCTCAATGAGATGCCAAGGGGCATATTCGGTGCTGGTGCGCTCCACCATGTCATTGACCGCGATCTCGTAGGCGTCCCACTTCTCGCGGTTGCGGTAGTCCTCCTCGGTGATCTTGTACTGCTTGAACGGGGTTTTCTCCCGCTCCTGGAAACGCTTGAGCTGCTCGTCCTTGGTGATGTGCAGCCAGAACTTGAGCAACACGATGCCGTGTTCGGTGAGCAGTTCCTCGAAGTGGTTGATCTCGGCGTAGGCGCGCATCCATTCGTCCTGGCGCGCGAAACCCTCCACCCGCTCCACCAACAGACGGCCATACCAGCTGCGGTCGTAGATGGTGACGTTGCCACCGCGCGGGATGTGGCGCCAAAAGCGCCACAGATAGTGGTGGGCGCGCTCTTCATCGGTGGGTGCGGCGATGGAGATGATTTGATAGCTGCGCGCATCCATGGCCGGGATGATGCGGCGGATCAGGCCGCCCTTGCCGGCGGCATCCCAGCCTTCCAGCATCACGATGCTGGATATCTTGCGTTCGCGCGCCTGGCGCGCCAGCTCACCCAGCTCGCCCTGATACTTGGGCAACTGTAGCTTGTATTTTTCCTTGGGCAGTTCCTTGCTCATATCCAGGTTGCTGAGCACACTCACCGGTTCGCCGACCTCCGGGGCTGCGATGGGCTTGAGGTGTGGTTGCGCCGCCGGCGACTCGGTGGTGTTCTGCAGGCGGGCAGTGATGCGGTCGAGGATGTGTTGGCCGACGGTGAGGTTGCGATAGCGTGTGTCGGTAGCCTCGACAATGATCCACGGCGCGTCGCCAGTGCTGGTGTTGCGCAGCGTGCGCTCCGCCACGCGGCGGAACTTGTCGTACTGCTGCAGATGTTTCTTGTCCATGGCGGTGACGCGCCAGCGCGTGGCGGGATTTTCTTCCAGCTCCTTCATGCGTTGCTGCTGCGCCTCCTTGGACAGGTGCAGCCAGAACTTTATGATCAGGGCGCCGTCATCGACCAGGGTTTCCTCGAAGGCGTTGATACGCGTGAGGTCGCGTTCCAGCTCCGCATCGGTGATTACCTTGTTGACACGGTCGGCAATGGGCCGGCTGTACCAGGAGCCGACATACAGTCCGATCTGGCCCTTGGGGGGCAGGGCACGCCAGAAGCGCCAGTACTCCGGCCGTTCCCGTTCTTCATCGCTCATGGGGCCGAAGGCATAGGCGCGCAGCCAGCGCGGGTCGAACCAGGCATTGAGCTGGTTGATGACATCGCCCTTACCAGCGCCGTCCACGCCGGAGACCAGTACCAGCACGGGGAACTTGGCCTCCTTCAGCGCCTCCTGAATCAGCAGGAGGTTGGTGCGCAGCTCCGGTTCCCTGGCCTCGTAATCGCTCTTCTTGATCTTGTGGCCGAGTTCGGCGACTTCGAACATCGTGTTTTCCCCTGGCAGCGACGTAATGGAGTTTTACTTTACGCCGCTGCCAGGGGAGACGCCAGCCGTCCGTGGTCCGGCAATGATGGTTACGGGTGAGCTTCAGCGCGGATAGCGCGGACGCGGTTGCGCGTGACGGCTCTGGTGCGCCGCAAACTCTTCGCGGCTGATGCGGCCATCGCCGTCGGCATCGATGTCCTTGAACTCCTCGGCCTGGCTCAGCCCACGCATGGGACGGCCTTCGGCGGCACGTTCGGCGATACGCTTGTTGCGGGCCTCGACGAACTCCTGTTCGGTGATGTAGCCGTCACCATTGGTATCGAAATCCTCAAAAGTGGCCATGGCGGGGAAGGGCGGCGGGGTGGTCTGCTGGGCGGCGAGGGGAGCGGCGGCGAGCAGCAGGACTAGGGCAGTGGCAATAGTCGGTTTCATGAGGGCGGGCTCCGGTTCAGGTATTACATATAAGTATGACAGCGGGAGCGGCGCGGCGCCTTGTCTGGGATCAACATCGGGTCACGCGCTGCCGGGCTGACGCCCGCGCTTGCGCGGCTCATAAGCCACCACGGCCTTGATGATCTCGCCGTAGGGTAACGCCTCCAGGCCGCCGAAATCGGCGGCCGCCGCGCTGACCAGACTGTATACGTCGGTCACCGGCCCTTCCGCGCTCGGTTCCTGGGCCGCACGCAGGCCATGCAGCCCGCCGCACTGCACCTTGATCTCCTTGCCGTGGGGCAGGGCGCCTTCGATGTGGGTGAGCTTGAGGGCGAACAATGCCTTGGCGCGCAGCAGGGGCAACAGCGCGTGACACTGGTTCCAGGCCGCCTCGGAGCGACAGGCCATCTCCTCGCGCTCCGCGATGTTCAGCTTCTGCGCCCGCGAGCAGCCGGCGCAGCGCGCCAGTAGTGCCTTGGCGAAGACGCAGGGACGGTCGTTGTAGTCGCGGTAGGTGGCTTTGAACTCGGTTTCGTCCATTGACGGCAGATACAAGTGGCAAGGGAAAAGTTACAAGTTAAAGCCATTAGGCAGCAGGATCATTCCTTCAGTTTCTTCAGCAGCGGCTCGATGAGGTCCATGGGCAGCGGGAACACGATGGTGCTGTTCTTGTCGGCGCCGATCTCGTTGAGGGTCTGCAGGTAACGCAGTTGCAGCGATTCCGGTTGGGTGGCGAGGATGGCGCCGGCCTGGCGCAGTTTTTCCGCCGCCTGTTCCTCGCCCTCGGCCAGGATCACCTTGGCGCGGCGCAGACGTTCGGCCTCGGCCTGTTTGGCGATGGCGCGGATCATGCTCTCGTCGATATCGACATGCTTGATCTCCACGTTGGCCACCTTGATGCCCCAGGCGTCGGTTTGCTGGTCGAGGATACGCTGGATATCGTTGTTGAGCTTGTCGCGCTCGGCCAGCATGTCGTCCAGCTCGTGCTGGCCCAGTACCGAACGCAGCGTGGTCTGCGCCAGTTGCGAGGTGGCCTCGTAGAAGTTCTCCACCTGGATGATGGCCTTCTCCGGGTCGATGACGCGGAAGTAGATTACGGCGTTGACTTTGACCGAGACGTTGTCGCGCGAGATCACGTCCTGGCTCGGTACGTCCATGACGATGGTGCGCAGGTCGACGCGCTCCATGGTCTGCACCACCGGGATGATGATGATCAGGCCCGGACCCTTCACCTTCCAGAAACGGCCCAGCATGAACACCACGCCGCGCTCGTATTCGCGCAGCACGCGGATGGCCGACATCAGCAGGATGACGATGAAGCCGAGCAGCAGATAGCCGAAGTAACCAATCATGGTCTAACCCTCCTTGCCTGTGTCCCGTTCCGGCTCCACCCGCAGGGTGAGCCCCTCGCGTCCGGTGACGCGCACCTTCTGTCCCGCATGCAGCGGCGTGTCGCTGCGCGCCTGCCACAATTCGCTGTGCACGCGCACCCGGCCGTCCTCGTCGATTACCTCGCCGTGGGCGCCGAGCATCTCTTCGGCGCCGCTCACCACCGGCCGCCGGCGCGCCTTCAGCACCATGCCCAGCACCAGCACGAACAGGGCGGCGGAGAGCAGGGCGAAGGCGCCGATGAGCGGACGGGCGATGGCGAGGCCGGGGATCTCGGTGTCGAACAGCATGATCGAGCCGATGACGAAGGCCACCACGCCGCCCAGCCCCAGCACGCCGAAACTGGGCACGAAGGCTTCTGCCACCATGAGGGCGACGCCGAGCAGGATCAAGGCCAGGCCGGCGTAGTTGACCGGCAACACCTGGAAGGCGAACAGCGCCACCAGCAGGCAGATGGCGCCCACCACGCCGGGCAGGATCGAACCGGGATTGGCGAACTCGAAGATCAGGCCGTAGATGCCGATGAGCATCAGGATGTAGGCGATGTTGGGATTGGTGATGGCGGCGAGCAACTGATTGCGCCAGTCCGGCGCCACCGTCTCCAGCACGATGTTCTGGGTATTCAGCATGCGCGCACCGTCGGGCAGTTGCACCGTGCGGCCGTGCAGTTGCGTCAGCAGGTCGTCTACGTCTTTGGCGACGATGTCGATGACCTGGAGCCTGAGCGCCTCTTCCGCCTCCAGGCTGGAGGCCTGGCGCACCGCCTCTTCGGCCCAGTCGGCGTTGCGCCCGCGCAGCTTGGCCAGGCTGCGGATATAGGCCACCGCGTCGTTCACCACCTTGCGCTCCATGGCGCCGCCGGCCGGCGCCTTGTCCGTTTTGTCCTTGTCCTCGCCGGGAGCGGGCGGGGTGACGCCGGCAGGGACGATGGACACCGGTGTCGCCGCGCCCAGGTTGGTGGCCGGCGTCATCGCCGCCACATGGCTGGCGTAGAGCATATAGGTGCCGGCGCTGGCGGCGCGGGCGCCGTTGGGGTGTACATAGGACACCACCGGCACCGGCGAGGCGAGGATGGCCTTGATGATGTCGCGCATGGAGGAGTCCAGTCCGCCGGGCGTGTCCAGTCGCAGCAGCACCAGTTCCGCCCCCCCGTCGGCGGCACGGTGCAGGGCGCGCTGCACGTAGTCCAGCGTGGCCGGGCCGATGGCGCCTTCCACGTCGAGGCGCAGGCCGTGGGGCGCGGCGGCCGGGACCGGCAGCGCGGCCAGCAGCAGCAGGGGACACAGCAGGCAGATCAGGAGTCGGGACATGGCGCAAATCCGGCGAAGTGGTTACCCAAGCATAAACGTCGCACCGGAGCCCCGCCACCGAGTGCGCCGAGAGAAGGGAGTTTCGCCGCCGGGGCAGCGCGGCTAAAATGCCCGCCTCGCAACAGGGAGATAGAGCTGTGAACAAGAAAGTCGAACATGCGGTGGAAGTGATGATCTTCAACAGCCGCTGGCTGCTGGCGCCGTTTTACCTCGGCCTGGTGATCGGTATCGGCATGCTGCTGGTGAAATTCGGCCAGGAGTTCTTCCACCTGCTGCCCCATGTCTTCGAGTACAGCGAGGCCGACTTCATCCTCGCCCTGCTCACCCTGGTGGATATGTCGCTGGTGGCCAACCTGCTGCTGATCATCATCTTCAGCGGCTACGAGAATTTCGTCTCCAAAATCAATACCGCCGGCCATGAAGACCGCCCGGAGTGGATGGGCAAGGTGGACTTCTCCGGCCTCAAGGCCAAGGTGATCGCCTCCATCGTCGCCATCTCCGCCATCGAACTGCTCAAGGCCTTCGTGCACATCAGCGTCAGCAGCGACGGCAGCGCCGCCGCCTGGACCTGGACCGAGGACGACAAGGCCATTGCGTGGAAGGTGGTGATCCACGTGGTGCTGGTGATCTCGGGCGTGCTGTTCGCGGTGATGGATCGGCTGGGCGGCGCGCATGGGGGAGATGCGGGCCACTGATCGCGGTTGTCCTGTCGGACGATATTCTTTTCTCCCTTTCCGTACCCCGCCATCGTATCCCGGCCCCGAACGACTCCCTCCCCGTTTATGGGGAGGGATAGGTTGGGGGTATCTTTGCTCCACGACCGTACCGCCATTTAGGCCACGGCCATCGGTAACACCTGCGGGGTTGTGCGCTGACGCGCGTTGATTTTTCTACGGGGAACCGCCCCGCGCGGAAATACCCCGGACCGGTAGATTGGATTGCCATACGCCGTATCCCCACATGTCGCCGTAGTATGCCTGCGGGGAGGTTTGCTATAGTCCTAGGCGCACGACATGGGTGCAGGAGACAACAACAATCACTACAGGAGTTCACAATGTCGCAAGCAACATTAAAAGCACAGATTGTACCTGCCTTGATTCAGGCCTTCATCGTCTGGATTCTCCGCTTTTTTACGATTCCTTGGAGCATCTGGACAGGCACGGCGCAACGGTTGGCGGAGAAGCGCCAGGCCGCCAAGACAGAGGATAATGGCTCCAGCACGTCTGAGTTCCCAGTCTTCGAATGGTTTCGGAATGCCTGGGATGGCGCCATCTTCTTGTCGTGGTTTATCGGCGTGGTGGTGGCATTCTTCTCGATGTTTGGCGTGATGTTTTCAGCGGGTTTCTTTGCGGGGCTTGCTACCGGTGTCATGGTGCTGATTTATACATATTTCGCCGTCATTCCCATGTCTCTCCTTAAAGAGGGCTTGATCCTGATGCTGTCGATTGCGTTGAACGTCGAGCGTTTGGCCAACAAGAACACAACGGCGTCATAAGAGACTGTGCGGAGCGCATTCATTCACCATGTCCTGGGTGGATGCGCTCTGCCTATCTACCCTGCATCCCCAACATCTCCAGCGACTCCACCGCGATCTCCCTTACCTCGGCACTCTCATCCTCCAGCCGCGCCTGTAAGAACGGCACCGCCTGCGCACTGCCGCTGAGTCCCAGGTAATGACACGCATCGGCCCGCACGCTGTGGTCGCCGCTGCGGCTGAGTTCCCCCAGCGTCGGCACCAGCGCCTGCAATTCAGCGCTGCCGGCTTGCCCCTCGAACAACGCGCCGAGGCCGATGCGTACCTGCATGGGCGTGTCCGCCTTGGTGAGCAGCGGCAGCAGCCGCGCCAGCCAGTCGGGATGGCGGGCGAGTTGCTGCTCGGCGCGGTTTAGTTGACCATCGCGCAGCAGTTGTTCCAGATAGGTAGTGATGCCATCGGCGCTGGCGGCGAGTTCAGCCCAACGGCGCAGTTCCTGCGGCGTTTGTGCGCCCTCCAGCTCGAAGGGGCCGAGGCGGGTCCAGGGGGCGGAACGCACGCCGTGTTGGGCGGCGATCTCCGGGTGGACGGCGACGTTGATGACCTCCAGGCGGCCGATGCTGCCTTGCTTCACCAGTTCACCCAGCCCCTGCAAAACCACCGGGCAATGGGGGCAGCCGGGGGCGATGAACAGCAGGGCGTCGGGTGGTGTGGGTGGCATGGCGGTGTTCCTGATTTGACGGATAGGCGCGTGATTATTGCGGGTTAGTCGCGGTGTGACGGCAGTATAAGACTTTGGGACAGGGGCCGCTTGTGGAGTACACTGCGGGGCAATGACGCGGACCATTTTCCCGCCGGAGAGATATATGAGCAACGAAACCCGATCCAAAGAAGAGCAGATTTTGCGTGCGGTGAAGATGACGCTGACCGGCGTGATCAAGGATACGGCCACCCAGCCGGGCATGAAGCATCCGTTGTCCGACCGCACCATCGAAGACCTGCGCCAGTGTCTGTCGCTGATCAGCGCGCGCGAGCAGGAGCTGGCCGCCGAGGCCGGTCGCCGCATGGACATGCGGCCGCAGATGCCGGGCGACGCCAAGCCCAAGGCCGAGGTGGTGGTGCCGCTGCATCAGATCGGACGCGGCAAGAAGGAGCAGTAGGGTTACCGTTGGTCCTGCACGGCCTGTCGCTCCTGGCTCTGGTCGCGCAGGCTGCGGGCATCGTCGAACAGCTTCTGCACGCGCTCGGCGGAGTAGGGCGTGGTTGGAGCAGATGGGGCCGGCTCCACAGTGATAGTCCTGTTGCCAGAGGGTTTGCCCGTTGACGGCGCCGCCGGAAACAGGTCGGCGTTGGCAGCGGTATCGACGTTGTGTGACTCATAGGGACGGCCGTCGGGCGGCGGGGAAGAGCCGTATTGCCAGACGCCCTGCGCATCGCGCCAGCGGTAGATGGTGACGACGGCCGGTGTTGCCGCTGGCTGCAGCCGTGCGGGGAGCGCAGTGCGCAGGGCGGGTGGCAGGTCGTCTGGCGTCAGTAGCGGTTGGCCGTTGCGCAAGGGCAGTGCAAACAGCCCCACTATGGCGACGGCCAGCAGAAGCAGGAGTGCGATCAGTTTGCGCACCAGACGCATGGGTTCATCTCCGCAATACAATGTACTGAAAACATAGTATGTCTGTGCAGGATCAGGCTATGCCGTCCATCCGTTTCCGTCTCGACATTTCTCCCGAACTCTACCTGAGCTATTACCAGGGTGCCGTGCGCAGCGTCATCGCCACCGGCCGTGATGGCCGCCGGGTGCAGTTTCCGGCGGAGCGTCTGCGTCCCTTCGTCAGCCACGACGGCGTGCGCGGCGAGTTCGAGCTGGAGTTCGATGCCAACCACAAGTTCGTCGCCTTGCGGCGGGTTTGACCTCTACTTGCGGTAACGTTCCAGCGCCTGTTGCAGTTGTGGCAACTGGCGTTTGACGCAGTCGATGCCCTCGCCGATGGCCTCGCTGGCGCGGTCGAATTCCAGCAGGCCGAGCTGACCCAGTTGTGGCGACAGCAGCACGTCGGGTGGATCGCCGGCCATGCGGCTCTTGGTGATGCGGTCCTGCATGATGTTGATGGAGCTGGCTAGCACCTCGAACAGGCCGGGTGGCGCCCCGCCGTCAGCGTCGCGTTCGCGGCGCCAGGCATTGAGGGCACGCTCGCGCAGACCGCCGTTGAGCTGTTGCAGCAATTGGTCGAACAGGTCGCGGCGTCCGCTCTCTTCTGCCGGCGCGGCCTTTTTCCGTTTCGTCTTCGGTGCCAGATGGCGGCCGACGATGTCGCTGTTGAGATTGACTGCGATGATGACGTCGGCACCCATGGCGCGGCACAGCGAGATGGGCACCGGATTGACCAGTCCGCCGTCCACCAGCCAGCGTTCGTCGATGCGGGTGGGGGAGAACAGGCCGGGCAGGGCGATGGAGGCGCGCACCGCCGGCAGCAGCGGTCCCTGCTGCAACCATACCTCGTGGCCGTTGGCGAGGTCGGTGGCGACGGCGGCGAAGGGTAGGCTCAGCTGTTCGATGTTGACGTCACGGATCTTGTCGCGGAACGAGTCCATCAGGGTGACGCCCTCGATGAGTCCGCCCTGCATCTTGATGTCGAGCAGGCGCACCACGTCCCAGAAGGTGAGTGCGCGCACCCATTCCTCGAGCGCTTGCAGATTGCCGCTGGCGTGGGCGGCGCCCACCAGGGCGCCGATGGAGCTGCCGCAGACGATGTCCGGTCTGATGCCGGCGTCGGCCAGGGCGCGGATGACGCCAATGTGGGCCCAGCCGCGGGCCGAACCGCTGCCGAGTACGAGACCAATCCTGGTGGCTGTCATGGTGTTCCTTGCGGTGGAGATTTTCTGTTGCGCAGTGTAACCCTACGGCGTGTCGGTGTTAAGGAAGCTCTGAATAAGTTCAGAGCTTCCGCGGCACAGGGATGTGCCGCCATTTTCCGACGACGATAAGTCGTTGGAAAATGAAGCGAATCGAAAATGACACTTTTCGATTCGCGTGGGCTGAGAAGTCCAGGAGGGACTTATTCAGACCTTCCTTAATGTGCACCGGTGTGGGGCTTTCGGGTAACATCGCAGTCGGGCTTTCCTTCGGAGTTGGTCGTGAAACGATACGCCGCCGTTCTTACTCTCATGTTGCTATGTTGCGTGGCGGGCGCGGCGCCGCTGTACGCGGCGGCGGAAGACGATTTCGATACCTTGTCTTTCGACGACGCGCCGCTGGACGAGCCGTTCGAGCATCCGGACTGGTTCAAACTCAGTTTCCTCAATATGCGTGAGGATTTGCAGGAGGCCATCCAGGGCGGCAAACGTGGCCTCATCGTCTATTTCGGCCAGAAGCATTGTCCCTACTGCAAGATGCTGATGACGGTGAATTTCGCCAAGAGCGACATCGCCACCTACACCCGCACCCACTTCGACTTCGTCGCCACCGACATCTGGGGCGATCGCACCGTCACCGATTTTTCCGGCAGGCAACTGAGCGAACGGGAGTTTTCCGAACAGCAGCAGGCCACCTTCACGCCGACCCTGCTGTTCTTCGATGCCGGCGGCCACGAGGTTCTGCGTCTGCGCGGCTACTATCCGCCCTATCGCTTCCGCGCGGCGCTGGAGTTCGTCGCCGACGGCCATTACAAAAAGGAAACCTTCCGCGATTTTCTGGAGCGGGCCGATCCGCCGCCGCGCTTCGAGCCGGACGATCTGACTGCCCAGCCGTTCTTTACGCCGCCGCCCTATGTGCTGGATCGCAGCCGCATCGCCGGGCAGCGGCCGCTGGCGGTGTTCTTCGAGCAGGGCGATTGCCATGCCTGCGATGTATTGCACAGCGGGCCGCTGCAAAACGAGGTGATCGTCGGTCAGTTTTCCATGCTCGATGTGGTGCAGCTGGATATGTGGTCGGACACCCTGGTGGTGACGCCGGCCGGCCGCCGCACCACGGCGCGGCGCTGGGCCGATGAACTGGGCCTGTTCTACACGCCAACGCTGATCTTCTTCGATGAGCGCGGCAGGGAGATCATCCGCGTCGACTCGGTGGTCAACTTCTACCGTCTGCGCAGCGTGCTCGACTACGTGTTGAGCGGCGCCCACCAGCGCGGCCTGTCGTTCCAGCGCTGGCGGCAGAATCCGATGCCGCGCACCGATCAATAAGACGGGTTTTCTCAGCCACGGTTATGAACATCGAAGAGTTGATTCAGGTGATGGCGCGGCTGCGCGACCCGCAGCAGGGTTGCCCGTGGGATCGCGAGCAGACCTTCGCCACCATCGCGCCCTATACGCTGGAGGAGGCCTACGAGGTGGCCGACGCCATCGCCCGGGACGACATGGCGGAACTGCGCGACGAGCTGGGCGACCTGTTGTTCCAGGTGGTGTTCCATGCGCAGATGGCGCGCGAGGCCGGGCAGTTCGATTTCAACGACGTGGTGCGCGCCATCGTCGACAAGATGGTGCGCCGTCATCCCCATGTGTTCGCCGATGTGCAGGTGGCCGATGCCGCCGAGCAGACCGCGCGCTGGGAGGCACAGAAGGCCGCCGAGCGCGCCGCCAGGGCGCAGCAGGAATCTCACAGTGTGCTCGACGGCGTGGCGGTGGCGCTGCCGGCCCTGGTGCGTGCCGAAAAGATGCAGAAACGCGCCGCCCGCGCCGGTTTCGACTGGCCTGATATCCAGGGGCCGCTGGCCAAGGTGCGCGAGGAAATCGACGAGGTGGCGGCGGAGTTGCAGGCTGGGGCCGCGCAGGACAAGGTGGCCGCGGAGATCGGCGACCTGTTGTTCGCGGTGGTCAATCTGGCACGCCACGCCAAGGTCGATGCCGAGGCGGCGCTGCGCGAGGCCACCCTCAAGTTCGAGCGCCGTTTCCGCGCTGTGGAGGCCGGCCTGGGCAAGCCGCTCCACGAGGCAACCCTGGAAGAGATGGATGCCCAGTGGGAGGCGGTGAAGCGGGGCGAGGGCTGATTCAGGTCATGCCCCGATATGGTTCGCTGCACCACGCGTCGGCACCATGTTGGTGCGCAATACCCCCGCCGCCCGCGAGTACTCGGTGTTAACCCGTTGATTTTCCACTAAGGCACAACAATGGTGCGGTTCTTGCTCTCCCTTGCGGCAGATTGCCGCTACGAGGAGCCAAGATGGAAGCCAACACTGCACCAAACGATGTCCTGTTCGTCCTCCTGGGCGCCATTATGGTGCTCGCCATGCACGCCGGCTTCGCCTTTCTGGAGGTGGGCACGGTGCGCAAGAAGAACCAGGTCAATGCCCTGGTGAAGATCATCTCCGACTTCGCCGTCTCCACCATCGCCTACTTTTTCATCGGCTATGCCGTGGCCTACGGCGTCAGCTTCTACAGTGCCGCGCCGACCCTGGCCGACAAGAGCGGTTATGAGCTGGTGAAGTTCTTCTTCCTGCTCACCTTCGCCGCCGCCATCCCCGCCATCGTCTCCGGTGGCATCGCCGAGCGCGCCAAGTTCCAGCCGCAACTCGCTGCCACCTTCGTGCTGGTGGCCCTGGTGTACCCGTTCTTCGAGGGGCTGGTGTGGAACGCCCGCTACGGCGTGCAGGACTGGCTGGAGGCCAGCTTCGGCGCCGGTTTCCACGATTTTGCCGGTTCGGTGGTGGTCCACGCCGTCGGCGGCTGGATCGGCCTCGCCGCGGTGCTGCAGCTCGGTCACCGCAAGGGCCGTTACGGCAAGAACGGCGAGGTGTATGCCCATCCGCCCTCCAGCATACCGTTCCTGGCCCTGGGTGCCTGGGTGCTCACCGTGGGCTGGTTCGGCTTCAACGTGATGTCGGCCCAGGCCATCGAGGGCATCTCCGGCCTGGTGGCGGTGAACTCGCTGATGGCCATGGTGGGTGGCACCCTGGCGGCCCTGTTCGCCGGCAGGAACGACCCCGGCTTCGTGCACAACGGTCCGCTGGCCGGCCTGGTGGCGGTGTGCGCCGGTTCCGACTTGATGCACCCGCTGGGGGCACTCATCACCGGCGGCATCGCCGGCGCCCTGTTCGTTTGGACCTTCACCCTGGCGCAGAACCGCTGGAAGATCGATGACGTGCTCGGTGTGTGGCCGCTGCACGGTCTGTGTGGCGCCTGGGGCGGTATCGCCGCCGGCATCTTCGGCCTGGAGGCCCTGGGCGGCATGGGGGGGGTGAGCCTGATCTCCCAGCTCATCGGCACCGCGCTCGGCATCGTCGTCGCCTTCGGCGGCGGCCTGCTGGTGTATGGCACCCTGAAGCGCAGCATGGGCATCCGCCTGTCGGAGGAAGAGGAGTTCCGCGGCGCCGACCTGTCCATCCACAGGATCATGGCGGAGCCGGAATACGACCGCTGATCTCCTATTTTTGCGCAATGACAAAATGGGCCGCTCTGCGGCCCGTTTTGTTTGGGCGGCGCGTTGACGCATCAACATCCGAGCATTACAGTTGGGCATCAATACGTTGCCCTGGAGTGGTGCAAGATGGTGCAAATACACGGTGTTACCGCGATGGCGGGTCTGGTGCTGCTGATGGCCCTGCCGCTCCAGGCACGTGAACTGGCGCCGGGGCAGGGGTTCCGTGACTGCGACCAGTGCCCGGAGATGGTGGTGGTGCCGGCCGGCAGTGTGGCGGTGGGTGACCCGCTGGACTACGAGGACGCGGAGGATGGCCCACGTCCCGGCATCACCATTGCGCGGCCCTATGCCATCGGCAAGTACGAGGTGACCCAGGCGCAGTGGCAGGCGATGATGGGCAGCAACCCCTCCCACTTCAAGGGGCCGGACCGCCCGGTGGAGATGGTCACCTGGCGCGATGTGCAGGAGTATCTGAAGCGCCTCAGTGCGCACACCGGCAAGCAGTACCGGCTGCCCTCCGAGGCCGAGTGGGAATACGCCGCCCGCGCCGGCAGCGGTGCCAGCTATACCTTCGGCGAGGACAAGGCGCAACTCAAGCGTTACGCCTGGTATGAGGGCAATTCCGGCGGCGAGACCAAGCCGGTGGGGCAGCTGGCGCCCAACGCCTTCGGCCTGCATGACGTGCACGGCAACGTGTGGGAGTGGACCGCCGACTGCTATGGCAGCAATTACACGGATACCCTGCCGGCGGATTTCGCCAAGGAGCGCGAGGGCTTCTGCTATCGCGTCATTCGCGGCGGCTCGGTGCTCAACTTCCCCAAGTATCTCACCGCCTTCTACCGGACCTCGCTGACGCCGGTGAACTTCAACAACAACCTGGGCTTTCGCGTGGCACTGACGCTGCCGTGAGTTCGTACCGCGCTGGGCGGGGAACGGGCCGCCTCGCGGCCCGTTCCGTTTCTGCGCCGGGCATGGGTATAGTACGGAACCGACCCCGGGTCGCACTTTGCTCTCAATCCGATGCTCAAACGTCGTCTGACGCCCACCGCCCTGGCCGGCGCCATCGGCCGCCGCACCACCCAGTCCCTGCTGTATGTGGTGGACCTGACGGTATTCATCCTGCAGGCCATGCGCGGCTGGACCGGGCGCCGCGGCCTGTTCAACCGCGCCAGCTACCAGGCCGTCATCGCGCAGATGATCTTCACGGGTATCGACGCCCTGCCGGCGGTGACCCTGCTCGGGCTGGCGGTGGGCGCCGGCATCACCGCCCAGCTCATCATGCTGATCCAGGTGGTGGGCAGCGAGGCCGACGTCATCAACGTGCTGACCAAGGTGGTGGCGCTGGAACTGGCGCCGCTGCTCACCGCCATCATCGTCATCGGCCGCACCGGTTCGGCCGTTGCTGTCGACCTTGGCAATATGAAGCTGCACCGCGAGGTGGAGGGGCTGGCCCTGCTCGGCATCGATGTGCAGGATTTCTTCATCAGCCCGCGCCTGGTGGGCGTGGGCCTGTCGCAGCTGATCCTGGCGGTGTATTTCGCCGTCATCGCCGTGGTGAGCGGCGTGTTCTTCAGCGCTCTGCTGGTCTCGTTCAGCCACCTCAAATATCTGGTGGCGATCCCGCTGGCCTTCGACCCGGTCGCCCTAGTCGGCTTCATCATCAAGAATCTCATGTTCGGCCTGATCATCGGCGGCAGCGCCTGCTATCACGGCCTGCGCGTCGACATCTCGCCCACCGAGGTGCCGCAGGAAACCCAGCGCGCCATCGTCAACAGCCTGGTGCTGATCTTCCTGCTCGACGGCTTGATGGCGGTGGCGCTGTTATGACGGGCGAGGTGCTGTTGCGTGCCGAGGGATTGGTGCCCGCCGGGCTGGAGGAGGCGCCGGCGCTGGACCTGGCCCTGGAGCGCGGGCTGGTGGTGCTGGTCGGACCGGGTCGGACGCGGCTGGGTACCTGGCTGCACACCCTGGCCGGGCTGGCGCCGCCGGCGGCCGGCACGCTGCAACTGTTGGGGCGGCCGCTGGCGGGCACGGGGGCGCACCGTTGGCAGCAGTTGCGCCGCCGCGTGGCCTTCGTCACTCCTGACGTGCCGCTGCTGTCCATCATGAGCGGATTGCGCAACGTCATGCTGCCGGCGCTATACCATCGCCTGGCCCCGGAGCGTGAAGTGGAGCGGCGGGCGCAGACGCTGCTGGGCGAGATCGCCTATGATGCGGATCACGCCCTGCTGCCGGCCTATATGAGCGAATTGCAGCGCCGTCATCTGCTCATCGCCCGCTCCCTGATGCTGGAGCCGCGTGTGCTGCTGCTGGAACAGCCGCTGGCGGGGCTGGACCTGCCAGCGGCGGATCTGCTGCGCGACTACCTCATCGACAAGGTGCGGCCGCGGCTGGAGTTGATGCTGGTGGCAGCCAACGATGCCCTGCTGGCGTGCCAGGCCGACGCCGTGCTGTTCGTCGGCCGGCACAGCATAGGTCTGTTCGACAGTTGGACGGCGCTGCTGGCCAGCCCGGCGGAAGAAGTGCAGCGTTATCTAGCAATGGAGCGCCGCGCCTGTGCGGTATGGGAAGGCGCCACCGCAGGCACGATGTAGTGCAGCGGTATCGGGCAGTGTCGCTGGTGCAGCAGATATTTTTGATATAGGTAATCATGGCCGAACAACGCGTTCACTATATCCATCACCTGAGCTACAGCCTGCGCGAGCGGCTGGTGGGCGTGTTCGTGCTGGTGGCGCTGGCGGTGATCTTCGGCCTGATCTTCATCAACAGCCGTACCTCGCACCTGTTCGAGGAGCGCATTCCCTATCACGCCTACCTGAAGAATGCCCAGGGCGTGACCACGGAGTCCATTGTGAAGATTTCCGGCATCGAGGTGGGGCGTGTGTCGTCCATCGATATCGCGCCGGACAACCGCGTGCATCTGGAACTGTTCGTCTACAAGCGCTTTCAGAACCTGTTGCGCTCCGACTCGCGTGCCTCGCTGTCCAAGCTGTCGGTATTGGGCAAGGCGGTGATCGACATCTCCGCCGGTTCGGTGGCGGCGCCGTTGCTGCCGGAAGGGGCCACGCTGAATATCGAGGAGCCCAAGTCGCTGGACGAATTGATCGCCGATCTGGCACCGGTGATGGAGAAGGTGGCGCAGATCGTCGATGGCGTCGCCACCCTGGTGCAGGCGGTGGAGCCGGGCGACGTGACCACCACCTCGCGCGAAATGGCGCGCACTCTGGAGAGCATGCGCATGATCAGCGAGCAGATCGCCGCCGGCAAGGGCGCCTTCGGTCAGGCGGTATTCAGCCCGCAGGTGGAGCAGCACGTCACCGGTTCGCTGGCCAATCTGGAGGCGGTGCTGCGCAGTGCCGATCAGCGCCTGGCCGAGATGGCGCCGCTGCTGGCCAATGCCGGCGCCATCACCGATGAGGGCCGCACCACCACGCGTGAGTTGTCGGCGCTGGTGGTGGAGGCCAAACAGCTGGTCAATCAGATGAACACCGCCATGGGTACCGTCAACGTCGAATTGCAGCAGTTGCCGGAACTGGTCAGCCGCATGAAGCTGCTGATGGACTCCACCGACCGCACCCTGCAGGGCATGCAGCGCATCTGGCCGCTGTCCTCCGCCGTGCCGACGGCCCGCGACGATACCGTGATCGAGGCACAGCCGGGCAATGACTAGGCACCTGCTGCTCCTCGCCTTGGCCTTGCTGCTCGCGGCCTGCGTCAGCCCGCCGCAACAACGCCCCGCCGCGCTGGTGCAGGGCGAGCGCTATCTGGCGATGGGCGTGCAGTCCTTCCGCGCCGACGATTACGCCGGGGCCGCCAATCATTTCACCCAGGCGCTGGCTCACTACCAGGGGCTGGATCATCAGGAGGGCATGCTGCACAGCCGTATCAACCTGGCCGAAACCGCGCTGGCGGTGGGCAATGCGGCGGCCGCCGAACGCCACCTGCAGGCGGCCCGTCTGCTTGCCGGTGGCGAGGGCAACCCGCGGTTGCAATTGCTGCACTCCTCCGCCGCGCTGCGCCAGGGACAGCATGACGCAGCGGTGGACATGTTGACGCCATTGCTGGATGGGGTGCCGCGGCGCGACGCCATCTACCGCAGCGCCCTGGCCAATCGGGTCGATGCCGCACTGGCCCGCGACGAGGCCGGGGTGGCTGCCTGGGTGGAGCGCTACGCCGCCGCGCTGCGCGGTGACGATGTTCCGGCCTTCACCGCCCGTCTGTACCGTTTCCAGGGCGAGCTGGCGCGCCGCGGCGGCGACTACTCCGGCGCCGAGGGCCTGTTGCAGCAGGCGCTGGAACTCTACAAGGCCATACCTTCCCGTCCCGGCACCGCTGCGACGCTGGAGGCGTGGGGCACCCTGCTGATGGAGCAGCAGCGCTGGGCAGAGGCCGAAGACCGCCTGCAACGCGCCCTGCACATTCGCCTGTGGCTATTGGACCGCCGCGACACGGCGGTGGGTCTGCAGCGCCTTGCCGCCATCAGTGACGCCACGGACCGCCCGCAGCGCGCCGCCGCCCAGCGCCGCTGGGCCGAGATCGTCGCCGGCGACGGCCGCCTCGACTGGGGCGCGTTACAGCGCGAAGTGCTGCCCCGGTAAAACCCCAATAAATGACACCGGGCCGGGTTGGTTATAAAATGAGCGCCCTTTTTTCCCGGCCCGGCCCATGACACGTTCCGTATACATCAAGACCTTTGGCTGCCAGATGAACGAGTACGACTCGGCGCGTCTGGTGGATGCCCTGCGCGCCGAGTGTGACCTGGTGCCGGTGGACGAGCCGGAACAGGCCGATGTGTTGCTGCTCAATACCTGCTCGGTGCGCGAGAAGGCGCAGGAGAAGGTGTTCTCCCAGCTCGGTGTGTGGAAGCCGCTGAAGGAGAAGAATCCCAAGCTGGTGATCGGCGTCGGCGGCTGCGTCGCCAGCCAGGAGGGTGATGCCATCCGTCAGCGCGCGCCCTATGTGGACCTGGTGTTCGGCCCGCAGACCCTGCACCGCCTGCCGGCGATGTTGAAAGAGGTATGGGCGGAGCATCGCCCGTTGGTGGACGTGTCCTTCCCCGAGATCGAGAAGTTCGACCGTCTGCCCGAGCCGCGTGCCGAGGGGCCGATGGCCTATGTGTCGGCGATGGAAGGCTGCTCCAAGTTCTGCACCTTCTGCATCGTGCCCTATACCCGCGGCGCCGAGGTGAGCCGGCCCTTTGACGACGTCATCGCCGAGGTGGCTAGTCTCGCCGCCCAGGGCGTGCGCGAGGTGAACCTGCTGGGGCAGAACGTCAATGCCTACCGCGGTGCGATGCACGATGGCACCCTCGCCGATCTGGCCCTGCTGATCCACTACGTCGCCGCCATCGACGGCATCGAGCGCATCCGCTACACGACGTCCCATCCGGTGGAGATGAGCGATTCGCTGATCCAGGCCTATGCCGAGGAGCCCAAGCTGGTGAGCTTTCTGCACCTGCCGCTGCAGAGCGGCTCCGATCGCGTCCTGGCGCTGATGAAGCGCGGCCACACCACGCTGGAATACAAGAGCATCATCCGCCGTCTGCGCGCGGTGCGCCCCGACATCTGCATCTCCTCCGATTTCATCGTCGGCTTCCCCGGCGAGACGGAAGAGGATTTCCAGGCCACCCTGCGTATGGTGGAGGAGATCGGCTTCGACCACAGCTTCAGCTTCATCTACAGTCCGCGTCCCGGCACGCCGGCGGCGGACCTGCCCGACGACGTGCCGCTGGAAGTAAAGAAGGAACGCCTGGCGCGCCTGCAACAGCTCATCAACACCAACGCCCAGCGCATCAGCCGGCAGATGGTCGGCACGGTGCAGCGCGTGCTGGTGGAGGGGCCGTCGCGCAAGCATGCGCAGGAACTGACCGGCCGCACCGAGAACAACCGGGTGGTGAACTTCCCCGGCGATGCCGGCCTCGCCGGCCAGTTTGCCTACGTGCGCATCACCGAGGCCCTGCCCAACTCCCTGCGCGGCGAACTGGTCCGCGCGGCGGCGGCGTGACGGCTAGACACCTGCCGCAGAGACGCGGAGGCGCAGAGATTATTCTTGCGCAGTCAGAGCTTCCTCTGCGGCTCTGCGTCGCCGCGACAAATGGTTTTCTTTTGGAGTACAGCCTGTGAATGCCACGCCTGAATCCGTCGACCTGATCCTGGAGCCTGCCGACAACACACGGCTGTCCAATCTGGGCGGGCCGTTCGACGAGCACCTGCGTCAGATCGAGCGCCGCCTCGGTGTGGAGGTGAACAACCGCGGCAACGCCTTCCGCGTCATCGGCGAGCGCGAATCGGTGCGTGCCGCGGCGGAGGTGCTGAAGGGGCTGTATGCCGCCACTGCGACGGAGAGGCTGACAGCGGCAAAGGTGCATCTGTTTTTGCAGGAGTCCGGCGTCGAGGCCCTGCTGGAACAGAGCGAGGCGGAGGAGGTGGACGTCACCATCCGTACGCGCCGCGGCGCCATTCAGGGACGCGGCCCCAACCAGAAGCGCTATCTGCGCAACATCATCAGCCACGACATCAATTTCGGCATCGGACCCGCCGGCACCGGCAAGACCTATCTCGCCGTGGCCTGCGCGGTGGAGGCGCTGGAGCGCGAGCAGGTGCGCAAGCTGGTGCTGACACGGCCGGCGGTGGAGGCGGGTGAACGCCTTGGTTTTCTGCCCGGCGACCTGGCGCAGAAGGTCGACCCTTATCTGCGCCCGCTGTATGACGCGCTGTATGAAATGCTCGGCTTCGAGCAAGTGGCGCGCCTGATGGAAAAGCAGGTGATCGAAGTGGCGCCGTTGGCCTATATGCGCGGCCGTACCCTCAACGATGCCTTCATCATCCTGGATGAGGCGCAGAACACCACCACCGAACAGATGAAGATGTTCCTCACCCGTATCGGCTTCGGTTCCACCGCCGTCATCACCGGCGACGTCACCCAGATCGACCTGCCGCGTGGCACCCAGTCGGGTCTGCGCCAGGTGGTGGAGGTGCTGAAGGACGTGGAGGGCATCAGCTTCACCTTCTTCCTCGCCAAGGACGTGGTGCGCCACCCCCTGGTGCAGCGCGTGGTCAGCGCCTACGAGCGCTTCGATAGCCAGGTGCCGAAGCAGGAGTGAGCCGATGATCGATCTCGACCTGCAGCTTGCTTCAGACGCCACGGGCATCCCCGCGGCGGCGGATTTCCGTGCTTGGGTGGAGGCGGTGCTGGCCGGCCGCCGCGACGAGGCGGAACTGACCATCCGTGTCGTCGATGAGGAAGAAATCGCCGAACTGAACGGCACCTACCGCCACAAGCAGGGGCCGACCAATGTGCTGTCCTTTCCCTTCGAGGCGCCGCCCGGGGTGGAGCTGCCGCTGCTGGGCGACATCGTCATCTGCGCGCCGGTGGTGGCGCGCGAGGCCGCCGAGCAGGGCAAGACCGCGCCGGCGCACTGGGCGCACATGACGGTGCATGGATGCCTGCATCTGCTCGGCTACGACCATATGGAGCCGGAAGAGGCGGAAATCATGGAAACCCTTGAAAAGGAAGTGCTCTCTGTCCTAGGCTATGCAGACCCCTACGCAGGGCAATAAAACAGTCATCCAATCGTTTTACTATTGATTTAATTTCTCTCCCCTCTCTGGACATACCCCCTATGAACGACGGCCGACCTAGTAGCGGCGACACTGGCGAACCTCGGCGCAGCAGCTGGCTGGAACGCCTGGGCCAGGCCCTGCAGGGCAACGAGCCCAAGGACAAGGAAGACGTCGTCGAATTCCTGCGCGATGCCCACCAACGCCACCTCATCGATGGCGATGCGCTGGACATGCTGGAGGGCGTGCTGTCGGTCTCCGATATGCAGGTACGCGACATCATGGTGCCGCGTTCGCAGATGGTGGTGGTGGAGCGTGAGCAGAGTCTGAACGAGTTTCTGCCGATGATCATCGACGAGGCGCATTCGCGTTTTCCGGTGATCGGCGAGTCGCGCGACGATGTGCTCGGCATCCTGCTGGCCAAGGACCTGCTGCCCTTCGTGGCGCGCGGCGGTGAAGGCTTCGATATCCGCGAGGTGTTGCGCCCGGCGGTATTCGTACCGGAGAGCAAACGTCTCAACGTGCTGCTGCGCGAATTCCGCACCAGCCGCAACCACCTGGCCATCGTGGTCGATGAATACGGTGGCGTGGCCGGCATGGTCACCATCGAGGACGTGATGGAACAGATCGTCGGTGAGATCGAGGACGAGCACGACATCGACGAAGACGATATCGAAATCCAGCAGATATCCAAGGGCCGTCACACCGTGCGTGCGCTGACCTCCATCGAGGACTTCAACGAACACTTCGGCTCTGCGTTCTCCGACGAGGAGTTCGATACCATCGGCGGCCTGCTGCTGTCGCAATTCGGTCACATGCCCAAGCGCGGCGAGATCATCGACATGGGCGGCCTGCGCTTCAAGGTGCTGCGCGCCGACAGCCGCCGCCTGCATCTGGTGGAGGTCACCAAGGCGCCGTTGCCCGAGAGCGGCACTGATTACACCGGTGAGGGCATCGCCTGAGCGTAAAAGGAGTCCGTGCTGTCCAGCTCAATCGTACAGGCAGTCCGGCAATCCGGCGGACGCGGTGATCTGCTGGCGGCGCTGGCCGGTGCGTCACTGCCGCTGGCCTTTGCCCCCTTCGGCCTGTTTCCCCTGGCGGTGCTGGCGCCCGCGCTGCTGTTCTTCTCCCTGTTTGGACTGATGCCGCACGCCGCAATGCGGCGCGGCTTCCTGTTCGGTCTCGGCCTGTTCGGCGTTGGCGTGTCCTGGGTGTATGTGGCCATCGCCGATTTCTCCGACAGCGGTGCGGTTACCGCCGTCATACTCACCACCCTGTTCGTTGCCGCGCTGGCGGTCTATCCTGCCCTGTTTGCCTATGCCGCCGCCCGCTGCTGGCGACGCGGCGCTCTGCCTTTGGCACCGTGGTATCTCGCGCTGCTGCCGGCGCTATGGATGGCGTTCGAGTGGCTGCGTGGATGGCTGTTCACCGGCTTTACCTGGCTGCAGCTGGGCTATAGCCAGACGCAGTCGCCGCTGGCCGGGCTGGCGCCGCTGCTCGGTGTCTATGGCATCGGTCTGGCGCTGGCAGTGAGCGCCGGCGCCCTGGCCTGGCTGCTGCATGCCGGTCGCCGCGCCTGGCCGGGCATCGCTCTGTTGTGCGGCGTGTGGCTGGCCGCCTGGGGTGCGCAGCAGGTGGAGTGGACCTCGCCGGCGGGCGAGCCGTTGCGGGTGGCGCTGATACAGGACAATCTGCCCCAGGCGACCAAGTGGGACCCGGAGCAGTTCAACACGCGCCTCGATCTGTATGCCCGTCTGACGCTGGAAAATCTCGCCGCGGTGGATGCGGTGATCTGGCCGGAGAACGCGGTCACCGTGTTCTATCACGAACTGAAGGAAGAGTATTTCGACTGGCTGGCGGCGCGGGCGCGGGAGCAGGGCACCGACATCGTCGTCGGTGTGCCGGTGAAGCGCCGCGATGCAGCAGGCTATTACACCAGCCTGATGGTGCTGGGCACGCAGGAGGCGGCGTATCACAAACACCATTTGGTGCCGTTCGGCGAGTTCGTGCCACTGGAGGGATTGCTGCGTGGCCTGATCCGTTTCTTCGATCTGCCCATGTCCGGCTTCTCGCCGGGACCGGCGGCGCAGGCGCCGCTGCCGGTGGCCGGCCAGCATGCGGCCATGTCCATCTGCTATGAGGACGCCTTCGGCGAGGAACTGCTGCACAACTTCCCGCAGGCGACGCTGCTCATCAACGGCAGCAACAACGCCTGGTACGGCGATTCGTTGGCGCCGCACCAGCACCTGGAGATTTCGCGCATGCGCGCCATCGAAACAGGACGCCCGCTGGTGCGTGCCACCACCACCGGTATCTCGGCGTTGGCTGATTACCGCGGCCAGGTTCTTGCCACCGCGCCGCAGTTTGAGCAGGCCGTGCTGCGCGGTAGTGTGCAGCCGATGCAGGGTATGACGCCCTATGCGTATTGGGGGAATTACCCCGTGCTGTTGTTGCTGATGCTGCTGCTGGGTGTCGGTATCACCGCCGCACGTCGTTGAGTGGTATCCTCGTCGCTACACTGCTCTGCGAAGGAAAACGCATGTCGTCCGTTGTTTCATTAAGCGATCTCACTTTGCCGCCGATGCCTGAATCGTTGCAGCAGATTCGGGCCGAACAGGCCAAGGCAGAGCCGGATGCGGGACGTATCGTCACCATCATCGCCGGCGATGTCGGTCTGGCCGCCGAGGTGCTCAAGACCATCAATTCGCCCATGTTCCGCCGCCGCCAGCCGCTCAGCTCGGTGCCCAATGCGGTGCTGCTGCTGGGGCTGAATAACGTACTCAACCTCGTTGCTGGTGCCGCCCTGCGCCGCACCATGGAGTGTGGCTCCAACAAACTGTCCCTCAATCGTTTCTGGGACACCGCCGGCGACGTCGCCTTCGCTGCCGCAGCCCTGGCCAGCCGCCTGTCCGGTGTACCGGCGGATACCGCCTATACCATGGGTTTGTTCCATGATTGCGGCATCCCCCTCCTGATGTGCCGTCATGCCGATTATCTGGATACGCTCAAGGCGGCCAGCCGGCCCGGTGCCAAACCGATCACCACTCTGGAGCGGGAACGTCATGGCCTGGATCACACGGTGGTGGGGGCCCATGTCAGCCGCAGTTGGCTGTTGCCGGAGGCGATCAGTACCGCCATCGAACACCATCACGAACTGCCGCGCCTGGTGGCCAGCGACGAGGCCGCAGATGAGTTGGTGATCTCGCTCATCGCCCTGCTCAAGATGGCCGAACATATCAGCAGCGAGTTCCGCGGCGCCGCCTTTCGCAGCGGCGCCGATGATCAGGAGTGGGACGAGGTGGGCCTCACTGCTCTCAGCCACTTCGACCTCGATCCCACCGAATTCAGCGACATCAAGGACGACATTCTGGGCGAGCTGGGGCGTCGCTGAGGGCGTTGTCGTAAGAAAGCGGCGTATTTTTGTGCGCGGGCGCGATTTTTATCGACATAACCATTGAGATCGAATGGTTATTGTGCTTGTATTTCAGGCATGGTCACCATGACGTGGCCCCGTCGTACAAGGAGCGTACCGCCATGCCTGCTCACGCTGCTTCATCCGATCCCCTGCAAGACTTCGTCCTGCCCCCCATGCCCGAATCCCTGCTGCGCATCCGTGAGGAGACGGCGCGCAAGGATCCAGATATGCGCCGGGTGGTGGACATCATCGCCGCCGACGTCAGCCTGGCGGCCGAGGTGCTGAAGACGGTCAACTCGCCGGCCTTCCGCCGCGACCGCCCACTCAATTCCATCCCCAACGCCGTGATGATGCTGGGCATGCAGCGGGTGCTGAACCTGACGGTGGCCGCCTCGCTGCACGCCAGTTTCGGCGCCCAGGAAGGCTGGCTGGCGCGTTTCTGGGAAATGGCGGGGGATGTGGCCACGGCCATGGCGATACTGGCGCGGGAGCTGAGCGGCATACCGGAAGACACCGCCTATACCCTCGGCCTGTTCCACGACTGCGGCATTCCGCTGCTGATGCTGCGCTATGACAATTACGACGAGGCGCTCAAGGCGGCGAGCCGCGACCCCGGGCGGACCGTCATCGAGATCGAGCACGAGCGCTACGGCCTGCACCATGCCTGGATCGGCGCCCATGTCAGCCAGGCCTGGCATCTTGCGCCGACCATCAGTCAGGCGATCGGCGTACATCACAGCTATGACCGCGTCGTCAAAGCGCAGAACAAGGTGGATCACGAGGTGATTACCCTGGTGGCCCTGTTGAAGATGGCCGAGCAGGTGAGCAACGCCTATCACGGCATGGCCTTCCGCAACGTGGCCGATGACTACGAGTGGAGCCGCATCGGCGCCCATGTGCTCGAGTACTTCGACCTGAGCCATGAGCGCTACACGGACCTGAGCGACTACATCATCGATCTGCTGAGCTCAAGATGACTTCGACAGAACGCTAGCGGGAAACTCGGGTTTATTCGTCGCTGCGCGACACCCGGCGGTACACCGTGCCGTGGCACTTGGGGCAGGGGGGAATGTGGCCGATGTGGTGGAAGTGCAGCTTCTCGCCGCAGGCCTTGCACTCCAGGGTGCCGATGCCGGTGATCTCGCCGCTGTGCCACTCGCCCAGGGCGTCGGCCTGCTTGGCCAGACGGTCAAACTCCAGACGGGAATAATCCACGCTGTCGCGGAACAGGTCGGCCAGACCCTTTTCCACCAGATTGAGGTCGAACTTGAGCCATTCCCCCAGTTCGCTGCCGGTTTCGGCCAGGAAGCGCGCGGCATCGTCCAGATCGCGCTTGAGGTAGCCGCCGACGCGTTCGGCCTCCTCGCGGGTCAGTTCGCCCAGTTCGGTGGCCGTCTCCTGGGCGCGCTCGATGGCGCGGTCCAGCACCGGCGCTGCCTTGTGTTCGGCGTCTTCCACCGCCGTCTTCAGGCGGCCCAGCATGCGGTAATAGGCATCGACCAGGTGCTGTTTCATGCCGGCTTCGCTCATGATTTTTCTCCTTCCACGGACTGATTTGCCTGTAGTGTGGCCCAGAACGACACGGGAGGAAAGGCCGGCGGCGCCTTGCCGCATCTCCCCGCCGCGAGGGCGTCCGTGGTATCCTTGCGGGTCTTTCAAACCGGCATATTTTTCAGGAAAAAACATGGCGTTGCATGAGAATTACGAGCCCCGTCGGGTGGAGCAGGCGGTGCAGGCGGAATGGGATCGGGCGCAGTCGTTCCGCGCCAGCGAGGAGGCCGGGCGAGAGAAGTTCTACTGCCTGTCCATGTTCCCCTATCCGTCCGGCCGGCTGCACATGGGGCACGTGCGCAACTACACCATCGGCGACGTCGTCGCCCGCTACCAGCGCATGCTGGGCAAGAACGTGCTGCAACCCATGGGCTGGGACGCCTTCGGACTACCAGCCGAGAACGCCGCCATGAACAACGGCGTGCCGCCGGCACAGTGGACCTACAGCAACATCGACTACATGCGCAACCAGCTCAAGTCGCTGGGTTTCGCCATCGACTGGTCGCGCGAGGTGGCCACCTGCACGCCGGAGTACTACCGCTGGAACCAGTGGCTGTTCCTGCGCCTGCTGGAGAAGGGCATCGTCTACCAGAAGACCGGCACCGTGAACTGGGATCCGGTGGACCAGACCGTGCTGGCCAATGAACAGGTCATCGACGGCCGCGGCTGGCGCACCGGCGCGGTGGTGGAGAAGCGCGAGATCCCCATGTACTACATGGCGATCACGAAATATGCGGAAGAACTGCTCGCCGACCTGGACCAGCTCGGCGGCTGGCCGGAGCAGGTGCGCACCATGCAGCGCAACTGGATCGGCAAGAGCTTCGGCGTGCGCGTCGGTTTCCCCTATCAGCTCCCCTCGCCCTCAGGGAGAGGGGGCGGGGGTGAGGGAGGGCTTGCCAGCGTGGGCACGCTGTGGGTGTTCACCACCCGCGCCGATACCCTGATGGGCGCCACCTATGTTGCCGTGGCCGCCGAGCATCCGTTGGCGCTGCATGCGGCGCAGAACAATCCCGAACTCGCCGCCTTCATCGACGAGTGCAAGCACGGTGGCGTGTCCGAGGCGGAGCTTGCCACCCAGGAGAAGAAGGGCATGGCGACGGGCCTCACCGTCCGCCATCCGCTCACCGGCGAGGAGTTGCCGCTGTGGGTCGCCAACTACGTGCTGATGGGGTACGGCGAGGGCGCGGTGATGGCGGTGCCGGCGCATGACGAGCGCGATTTTGCCTTTGCCCACAAGTACGGTCTGCCCATCAAGACGGTGATCAAAACCTCCGCCGGTGAGACGACGCCGGCGCCGTGGCAAGAGGCCTACGCCGAACACGGCGTGTGCATCAACTCCGGCAAATACGATGGCCTCGACTTCGATGCCGCCGTGGATGCCATCGCCGCCGATCTGAGCGCGAAGAACCTGGGCGAGAAGAAGGTGACCTGGCGCCTGCGCGACTGGGGTATTTCGCGCCAGCGCTACTGGGGCACGCCGATCCCGATGATCAAGTGTCCCACCTGCGGCGATGTGCCGGTGCCGGACGCGCAGCTGCCGGTGGTGTTGCCGGAGGAGTGCGTGCCGGACGGTTCGGGCAATCCGCTCAACAAGTATGAAAAATTCCTCAACTGCACCTGCCCCAAGTGCGGTGGTGCGGCGCGGCGCGAGACCGACACCATGGACACCTTCGTCGATTCGTCCTGGTATTTCTTCCGCTACGCCTGCCCGGGCGCGAACACCATGGTGGATGGCCGCGCCGATTACTGGATGCCGGCGGATCAGTACATCGGCGGTATCGAGCACGCCATCCTGCACCTGCTCTATTCGCGCTTCTGGACCAAGGCGATGCGCGACATGGGACTCACCACCGTGGGTGAGCCGTTCCGGAACCTGCTCACCCAGGGCATGGTGGTGGCGCCCACTTTCTATCGCGAGGGTGCGGATGGCCGCAAGCAGTGGTTCAATCCGGCCGATGTCAGTGTGACCGTCGATGACAAGAGCCGGCCGGTGAGTGCGGTGCTGAAGAGCGATGGCCAGAAGGTCGAGATGGGCGGCATCGAAAAGATGTCCAAATCCAAGAACAACGGCGTCGACCCGCAGACCCTCATCGAACAGTACGGCGCCGACACCGCGCGCGTGTTCATGATGTTTGCGGCACCGCCGGAACAATCCCTCGAATGGAACGACTCCGGCGTGGAGGGCGCGCACCGCTTCCTCAAACGCCTGTGGGCCTTTGGCGTCGACAACACCGCCGCACTGCAGGCCGTGGCATTGCCCACCGATGCAGCCGAGGCGGTGCTGGCGGCCCGGCGCGAGATCCACGAAACGTTGAAACAGGCGCTGGTGGATTTCGGCAAGTATCAGTTCAATACGGTGATCTCCGCCTGCATGAAGATGCTCAACGCCATCAGCAAGCTGGAGGGCAACGGCAGCGATGCAGTGCGTAGTGAGGGTTTCTCCATCCTGCTGCGCCTGCTCTCGCCCATCGCCCCGCACATCACCCACGAACTGTGGCGTGGCCTCGGTTACGGCGACGACATTCTGCATGTGCAGTGGCCGCAGGTGGACGAGGCGGCCTTGGTACGCGACAGCATCGAGCTGGTGGTGCAGGTGAACGGCAAGCTGCGCGGCAAGGTCAATGTGCCGGTCACTGCCGACAAGGCCGCCGTCGAGCAGGCGGCGCTGACCGACGAAAACGTGCAGCGCTTCATCGCGGGCCAGGCGGTGGTGAAGATCATCGTGGTGCCGGGCAAGCTGGTGAACATCGTGGTGAAACCCCGGTGATCGTTTCCAGCTTGCAGGCGGCAAGCGGTGTATGCAGGCGCGGCCTGCTGTTGTTGTTGCTTGTGACGAGTGCCCTGTCACTGGCTGCCTGCGGCTTTCACCTGCGCGTGGCCATTACCCTGCCGCCGCAAATGGAGCGCACTCAGCTGGTCGGCATCGACAGCCGCGGTGCGCTGGCCGAGGAGATCACGGCAGCGCTGGAAAACGCCGGCGCGCGCGTGGTGGCCGGCGACGCCACGGCGCAGCTTCACATCAGCGGCGAGCGCGAGGCGCGCCGTCTGCTCTCCGTCGGCAGTACCGGCCGCGCCAGCGAGTACGAACTGACCTATCAGTTCAGTTTCGAGCTGCGTGCCCCCGCGGTGGATGCCTCCGGCAAGGCAGTCACGGCAGTATTGTTGCCAGTGCAGACCGTCAGCCTGAACCGCGACTACGCCTTCGATCCGGACAACGTGCTGGGCAAGGGCGAGGAAGAGGCGCTGCTGTTGCGCGAGATGCGTGCCTTCGCCGTGCGCCAGATGCTGTTGCGCCTGCGCGCCGGGTTGCAGTCGGCCGGGCAGCCATGAATCCCTCCGCAGTAAATGTTGTCTTGGCCGCGCGGTGGCTGCGCCGATGAGACTGCGTTCCGATCAGCTCGCCGCCCACCTCGCCAAGCCGCTGCTGCCCATCTATCTGGTCAGCGGCGACGAACCCCTGCAGCTCAATGAGGCGGTGGATGCCTTGCGTGCCGCCGCCCGCAAGCAGGGGTTTACCGAGCGCGAGGTGCTGCAGGTGGAGGCGGGTTTCGACTGGGGGGCGCTGGCGGCAGTGGGCAGCAACCTGTCGCTGTTCGCCGAGCGCAAGCTCATCGAGTTGCGCATGCCCTCGGGCAAGCCGGGCGATGCCGGCGCCAAGGCGCTCAGCGCCTATGCCGCCGATCCGTCGCCGGACAATCTGTTGCTGATCAGCTGCGGCAAGCTGGAAAAACAGCAGCAGAACAGCAAGTGGTTCAAGGCGCTGGAAGAGGCCGGGGCAGTGGTGCAGGTGTGGCCGGTGGAGCCGCGCGCGCTGCCGGCCTGGATCCGCCAGCGTCTGCAGGCCCGCGGTCTGCAACCGACGGCGGAGGCGGCGCAACTGCTGGCCGAGCGGGTGGAGGGTAATCTGCTGGCTGCGGCGCAGGAGGTGGAGAAACTGGCGCTGCTGTACGGTGCCGGTTCGCTGGACGTGGAAGAAGTGCGTGCGGCGGTGGCCGACTCGGCGCGCTATGACGTGTTCGAACTGGCCGATGCCGCGCTGGGCGGCGATAGCGCGCGCTGTGCCCGCATCCTTGAGGGTCTGCGCGGCGAGGGTGATGAACCCGTGCTGATTTTGTGGGCATTGGTGCGCGAGGTGCGCGCCCTGGCCCTGATTGCCGCCGGGCAGGCGGCCGGCACGCCGCTGGATGCGTTGTTGCAGCAGCAGCGGGTGTGGGACAAACGCAAGCCGCTGTACCAGGCGGCCCTCAGGCGCCACAACCTGCGCCGCTGGCAGGCCCTGTTGCGCCGCGCCGCCCGCGTGGACCGGATCTGCAAGGGCGCCGAGCCGGGTAACCCCTGGGATGAACTGATACAATTCAGCCTGCTGATGGCCGGGGTGCGGCTGGTTTAGATTCGGGCGTGAACCACGGAGGACACAGGGTGGCAGGGCGTTCTCCGTGCCCTCCGTGTGCTCCGTGGTTGAATTTACGTGGTGGGGATGACGATGGACGTGAAGCAGTACATGCAACAGGTGGGGCAGCAGGCGCGTGGTGCCGCGCGCGCCATGGCCCGCGCCGATACCAATGCCAAGAACGCCGCGCTGCTGGCCATGGCCGATGCGCTGCTGGCCGGCGAGGCGGCCCTCATCGCCGCCAATCACAAGGACCTCGCTGCCGGCAAGGCGCAGGGGCTGGATGCGGCGATGCTGGATCGCCTGATGCTGGATGCCTCCCGCATTGCCGCCATGGCCGAAGGGTTGCGCCAGATCGCGGCGCTGCCCGATCCGGTGGGGCAGATCGCCGACATGAATTTCCGCCCCTCCGGCATCCAGGTGGGCAAGATGCGCGTGCCGCTGGGTGTCATCGGCATCATCTATGAGTCGCGCCCCAACGTCACCGCCGACGCGGCGGCGCTGTGCCTGAAGTCGGGCAATGCGGCGATCCTGCGCGGCGGCTCCGAGGCCATGCACTCCAATCAGGCCATCGCCGCCTGCGTGCGCGCCGGGTTGCAACAGGCCGGTCTGCCCGCCGATGCGGTGCAGGTGGTGGAGACCACCGATCGCGCCGCGGTGGGCGAACTGATCACCATGAGCCAGTACGTGGACGTGATCGTGCCGCGCGGCGGCAAGTCGCTGGTGGAGCGCATCAGCAGTGAGGCGCGCGTGCCGGTGATCAAACACCTGCACGGCGTCTGCCACGTCTACATCGATGACAGGGCCGACATGGAGAAGGCGCTGCGCATCGCCTTCAATGCCAAGACCCACCGCTACGGCGTGTGCAACGCCATGGAAACCCTGCTGGTGGCGGAGGACATCGCCGAGCGCGTGCTGCCCGAGCTGGGCGCCATGTATCAGGAAAAGGGCGTCGAACTGCGCGGCTGTGCCACCACCTGCCGCCTGCTGTCCTATGCTGTCCCGGCCACGGTGGAAGACTGGGATGCCGAATACCTGGCGCCGATTCTGGCGGTGCGTGTGGTGAAAGACCTGGACGAGGCCATGGAGCATATCTACAAACACAGTTCCGGCCACACCGAGGCCATCGTCACCGAAGACCTCAGCCGTGCGCGCCGTTTCCTGGCCGAGGTGGATTCCAGTTCGGTGATGGTGAATGCCTCCACCCGCTTTGCCGACGGCTTCGAGTATGGCCTCGGTGCGGAGATCGGTATCTCCACCGACAAGATTCATGCCCGCGGCCCGGTGGGGCTGGAAGGGCTCACCTCGCAGAAATACATCGTCATAGGAGACGGCCATATTCGCCGCTAAGCCCATGCCGCCGTCTACCCGATGCCTGGCGTTTCCGCTGCGCCTTGCGCTCGTGTTGTGCCTGCTGGCCGCCGGCAACGTTCATGCACTGGGTCTGGGGGGCGAGTTGCGCGTGTACTCGGCCCTCAATCAGCCCTTGCAGGCGGAATTGCCGCTGCACCTGACCACGGGCGAGACAGTGGCGGACGTTCATGTCCGCCTGGCCGATCGTGAGACCTATCGGCGCATGGGGCTGGTCTATCACGAGGGCTTGCCGCCGCTCAGTTTCCTGGTGACCACCGATGCCGCCGGCCGGCCGGTGATCCAGATCGCCAGTCGCGAGCCCATGCGGGAGCCGGCGTTGGAACTGGTGCTGGACGTGCGTTCGAGCGGTAGCCGCCTGGTGCGTCGTTACGCCTTGCTGCTGGATCCGTCCAGTCTGTTCGTGCCGCCCGTGGTTGCCGCGCCGGCGCCAACACCCGCTGCGCCAGCGCCGGCACCCGCTGCTCCAGCGCGGACACCGCCCATTGCGGTGGAGCGTGCCGCACCGCCGGTGGTCGCGGCCTACGGTCCGGTGCAGCGCGGCGAGACCCTGAGCCAGATCGCCCAGCGCCTCAAACCTGAGGGGGTGAGCACGCCGCAGATGACCGTTGCCCTGTTCGAGGCCAATCCGCACGCCTTCCTCGGCGGCAATATGAACCGCCTGCGTTGGGGGACCACCCTGTACATGCCAACGGCTGAGGCCATGGCGGCGCGCTCCCGCGGTGCTGCCGGCAAGGTGATGCTGGAACAGCAGCAGGCCCTGCAGGGGGCATCCGTGGAGGCAACGGTGCCCGCGCCGACCTTGCAGATACTGGCGCCCACCGCGCCCGATGCGGGGGCCGGTGAGCTGGAGCAGCGCCTGGCAGAGGTGCGCCGGCTCAATGAGACGGTGGAAGTGGAGAACGAGGAGTTGCGTCTGCGCCTGCTCGAACTGGAACAGCAGGCACGGCGTCTGGCCGAGCAGGTCTTGGCACTGCCGGAGTCGGCACCGGCAGCGGTGCCGTCACCGGCCGTCGCGGAACCTGTGTCCGCTCCAGTGATTGCCACGGCGCCGGCGGCGGTGGAAATCCGCACCGCGGCGCCATCGCCGCAGGATGGCGGCTGGAACAATCCATCACGCTGGGTACTGGCGCTCGCCGTGCTGGTGGTGATCTGTGTGGCCTTGCTGGGTTGGCTGTTGTGGCGGCGCAGCCGGCGCTGGGAATACCGCGACCTGGCCATGGCGTTGCGTGAGGATGCCGAGGCCAAGGAGCGCGCCCGCCAGGATTTGCTGGAAAAGGCGCGCCACAGGCTACGCTGATGCAGCCGATCGGCGTCCTGGGCGGCACCTTCGATCCGATCCACTTCGGCCATCTGCGTTCGGCGCTGGAACTGCTGGAAGCCCTTGGTCTCGCCGAGGTGCGCCTTATCCCCTGCGGTCATCCCCCGCACCGTGCTCCGCCCCGTGCCCCTGCCTCTGCGCGCCTGGCCATGCTGGAGCTGGCCGTCGCGGGACAGCCTGGTTTGCGTGTCGACTCGCGCGAGCTGGAGCGGCCCGGTCCCTCCTATATGGTGGATACCCTCGCCTCGTTGCGGGAGGAGCAGGGGAGTGTGCCCCTGTGTCTGATCCTCGGCAGCGACGCCTTTCTCGGGCTGCCGGGTTGGCACCGCTGGCAGGAGTTGGTGCGGCTGGCACATCTGGTGGTGATGCACCGGCCGGGCTGGGAGCTGGATGACCATCTGGCCGCGCCGCTGGCGCAGCTGGTGGAAACGCGGCGTGTACATGCGGCCGCGGCCCTGGCCGCGCAGCCGGCGGGCAGCATCCTGCTGGTACCGGTGACGCCGCTGGATATCTCCGCCACGGCGATCCGCCATCTGATCGCCGCCGGCCGCAGCCCGCGTTATCTGCTGCCCGACGCCGTATGGGAGCATATCCGCGCACATGGTTTGTATGACTCTGTTCGTCTAAGGAAGGTCTGAATATGTCCATCCTGGACTTCTCAGCCCACGCAAATCGAAAAGTGTGATTTTCGATTCACGGCACATCCCTGTGCCGCTGAAGCTCTGAATCTATGCGGAGCTTCCCTGACAGCGCAATGAGGTTTTTGAAATGAGTGGAAGAGATTGATGCAAGCAGAACAGATGAAGCAGTTGGTGGTGGATGCACTGGAGGATGTGAAGGGTGTCGATATCGTCACCCTGGATGTGCGCGGCAAGACCAGCATCACGGACTTTATGGTCATCGCCAGCGGCCGTTCCGATCGCCAGGTAAAATCGCTGGCGCAGAATGTCGTCGACAAGGCGAGAGAAAATGGCCTCAGCCTGCTCGGCGTGGAAGGCGAGCGGGAAGGCGAGTGGGTAGTGGTCGACCTGGGTGAGGTGGTGGCCCACGTCTTCATCCCGGAAAAACGCGACTTCTACAACCTGGAAAAACTGTGGGGTGACGAAGCCCCGGCGGCGGCGGAGGCAAGGAATTAACGACGGAGATCGCGGCACGGGCATCGTGACAGGCGTTACGTCGTGCCCGCCGTGGTTTCCCGTATTTTGGAGCTGTGATTTGTGCGCCTGCATCTGATCGCTGTCGGTAACCGCATGCCCGGTTGGGTGGAGCAGGGCTACGCCGAATATGCCAAGCGCCTGCCCGCCGACTGTGCGCTGCAGTTGCATGAAATTGCGCCCGGCAAGCGCACCAAGGGGGCCGATCTGGAACGGGCGCGGCGTGAGGAGGGCGAGAAGATGCTTGCCGCCCTGCCCAAGGGCGCCTACGTGGTGGCGCTGGAAGTCGGCGGCAGGGATTGGAGCACGGAAGACCTGGCGCAGCGTCTGGCCGAGTGGCGTCAGCTGGGGCGCGATGTGGCCTTGCTGGTCGGCGGCCCGGAAGGTCTGGCCGATACCTGCCGTGCCCGTGCCGACGTGCAGTGGTCGTTGTCGCGCCTGACCCTGCCGCACCCGTTGGTGCGCATCGTGCTGGCGGAACAGGTCTACCGGGCGTGGAGTTTGTTGCAGGGGCATCCGTATCACCGCTGAAGCAGATTCAAGTAATCGAGAGCGAACCGATTGATGATATTTCTGGCCTCTTCATCGCCCCGCCGCCGCGAACTGCTGGAGCAGATCGGCGTGGCGCATCAGGTGGTGGAGGTATTGGTCGATGAAGCCCTGCACCCGGGTGAGGCACCGGAGCTGTACGTGGTACGGCTGGCCCTGGCCAAGGCACGTGCGGGCCATGACATCTGCCGCGAGCGGCCGGTACTGGGCGCAGATACCGCGGTGGTGATCGATGGTGCGATCCTCGGCAAGCCGCGTGATCGTGCCGATGGCCTGACCATGCTGGCGCGCTTGTCGGGACGCACCCATCACGTCTATACCGGTGTGGCGCTGGTGGATACGGAGGGCGAGGCGCACACCCTGTTGTCGGTGAGCGCGGTGACCTTTCGCGTGATTGCCGATGGCGAGCGTGCCGCCTACTGGGACAGCGGCGAGCCGTTGGACAAGGCGGGTGGCTACGCCGTGCAGGGGTTGGGCGCCATCTTCATCGAGCGCCTGGAAGGCAGCTACTCCGGCGTAATGGGCCTGCCGTTGTTTGAAACTGCCGCGCTTTTGCGCGGCTGCGGAATAGAGTTACTGGAAGCTTTTTGATCATGTCCATGAATGCACCGCTGACGCCGGCCATGAGCGGCGAAATACTGGTTAACGTCACGCCGCACGAGACTCGCGTTGCCTTTGTCGAAAATGGCGTATTGCAGGAGGTGCAGATCGAGCGCGCGCGCAAGCGCGGCCTGGTCGGCAACATCTACAAGGGTACGGTGCGCCGCGTGCTGCCCGGCATGCAGGCGGCCTTCATCGACGCCGGTCTGGAGCGCACCGCCTTTCTGCACGCCTCCGATATTCTCTGCCCCGACAATGGCAGCGATGAGCGCGAGCGCTGTCTCAAGGGTGAGGCCACGGACAGCCCGGCGCAGCGTAACATCGACGAGCTGCTGCGCGAGGGACAGGAGTTGCTGGTGCAGGTGGTGAAGGATCCGCTCGGCACCAAGGGCGCCCGCCTTACCACCCACATCACCATACCGGCGCGCTTTCTGGTGTTCATGCCGCAATCCAGTCATGTCGGTGTGTCGCAGCGCATCGAGAATGAGGCGGAGCGGCAACGTCTGAAGGAGCGGGTCAGCGCATTGGCAGCGGAGTTCGGCCCCGGCGGCTATATCGCGCGTACTGCAGCGGAAGATGCGGACGACGAGGCGTTGCGCGCCGATATCGCGTTTCTGCACAAATTGTGGGGCGAGATCGGTGCCCGCGCTGCCAACGAGCGCAGCGGCACCCTGATCCATGAAGACCTGCCGCTGGTGATGCGCACCATGCGCGATGTGGTCGGCGCTGAGGTGGAGAAGGTGCGCATCGATTCACGCGAGACCTTCCGCAAGGTGCAGCGCTTTGCGGAAAAGTTCATTCCCGAACTGGTACCGCGCATCGAGCATTACGCCGGTGAGCGGCCGATCTTCGATTTGTACGCCATCGAGGACGAGATCCAGCGCGCGCTGGAGCGCAAGGTGACTCTCAAATCCGGTGGCTACCTGATCATCGACCAGACCGAGGCGATGACTACCATCGACGTCAATACGGGCGCCTTCGTCGGCCATCGTAATCTGGAAGAGACCATCTTCAAGACCAACCTGGAAGCGAGCCAGGCCATCGCGCGCCAGCTGCGCCTGCGTAATCTGGGCGGCATCATCATCCTCGACTTCATCGACATGGAAGATGCAGAACACCGCCGCCAGGTGCTGCGCAGCCTGGAGAAGGCGTTGGAACGGGATCATGCGCGCACGCACATCTCCGAGGTGTCGGCGCTGGGCCTAGTGGAGATGACGCGCAAGCGCACGCGCGAAAGTCTGGAGCATGTGCTTTGTTCCACCTGTCCGACCTGCAACGGCCGCGGCACGCTGAAGACGGCGGAGACGGTGTGTTTCGAAATCTTCCGTGAGATCATGCGCGAGGCACGTCAGTTCGATGCGCAGCAGTTGCTGGTGCTGGCCTCGCAGGAGGTGGTGGATCGGTTGCTGGATGAGGAGTCCACCGCCGTGGCCGAACTGGAGGAGTTCATCGGCAAGCCGATCCAGTTCCAGGTGGAAACCCTGTACACCCAGGAACAGTTTGATGTGGTGTTGTTGTAGAAACAGATATAAGTACAAGTAAAACACCGATAACGGCGCGGAACGCGCAACTTATCGTCGGTTGGTTTGCTCCAACAGGAATCCTGTCCAATCCCGCCGGGGAATCTTGCCGCATGGAAAAGCCCAGCCTCCTTCGTCGCCTGCGCCGTGCGCTGTGGTATGCCACGGCAGGGCTGGCGATCCTGGCGGCGGTGCTGTTGACGCTGACCCGGTTGCTGTTGCCCGAGTTGGAGGGGCAACGCAGCCGGGTGGAGGCCCTGGCCAGCGCTGCACTCGGGCAGCCCGTGCACATCCGTACCCTGGGCTCGCGTCTGCGTGGCATTTCTCCCCAGGTGGTGCTGGAAGACGTGGAACTGCTCGACGTGGCCGGGGAACATCCGGTGGCACGCTTTCGCGCGGTGGAGGTGGGATTCGCGCCGCTGATCAGCCTGCGCCGGCTGCGGCCGGTGATCGCGGCCATTACGGTGGTGGGGGCCGATCTGACCCTGGTGCGGCAGGCGGACGGCGCCCTGCGGGTACAGGGGCTGGCGGGTGCGGATGACGGTGATACGGCGGCCGCCGAAGGCATCGGCCGCTGGCTGCTGGAGCAGGGGCGCCTGGCCTTGCTCGACAGCCGCGTGCACTGGCGCGATCTCAAGACCGGACGCAGTTTCGATATGGAGCGGGTGGACATCGAACTGCTCAACAGCGATGCGCGTCACCAGCTCAACGTGGAGGTGACGCTACCTCCCGGCATGGGGCGCAGCCTGCACCTGGCGCTCGATCTGGAGGGCAACGTGTTGCAGCCCGGCGCCTGGAGTGGACGAGGTTATGTGCAGGCCCAGGGGCTGCGCCCGGCACCCTGGCTGGAGGAGTGGGGGCCGCTGGGCGGCCTTACGCTGCAGCAGGGCGTATTCGATTTGCGTGCCTGGGGCGAATGGACGGCGGGTCGGCTGGCGGCTGCCGATGTGGTGACTGAGGCACGCGATCTGGCGGTGCGCGGTGAACACGGCGAACTCGCCCTGGCCAAGCTGGCGGCGGCGGCGCGTTGGCAGCGGCAGGATCAGGGATGGGAGTTGCAACTGGGCAATGTGGCCCTGCAGCAACAGGCGACGGTAGCCGCAGAGCCGCTACAGGCATGGCTGCGCCGCGACGGCGAGGCATGGGAGGCGCAGGTGTCGAGCCTGCGCCTGCATGATGTGGCGCTGCTTGCGCCGCTGCTCCCCTTGGCCGAGCCACAGCGCGCCATGATGGCTGCCATGCAGCCTCAGGGGCGGCTACACCAGCTGCGCCTCGCCCTCGCTGGGGGGCAGCTCCGGCATGCCCAGGGCATCCTCGACCAGGTGTCGGTGGCACCGTGGCAAGCGTTGCCCGGCTTCAGCGGCTTGAGCGGGCGCTGGGTATGGAGCGGCGATCATGGCCGCATCGTGGTGGACAGCCGCGGCGGCGCGCTGGAGTTGCCACGGCTGTTCCGGGCGCCGCTGGCCCTGCAGCAATTGCAGGCAACCATCGACGTGCAGCATAGCGCTGCGGGCTGGTACCTTGCCTTCGACGGCATGAGCCTCGCGACCCCCGATATTCAGCTTGCCGCGGATGCCACGCTGACGGTCCCGCAGGACGCCACGCCCTATCTCGATCTGCGCGGTCTGTTCTGGAATGGCCGCGCCGTGGCCACGCCGCAGTATCTGCCCGCCGGCATCATGGGGCATGAGGCACTGGCCTGGCTGGATCAGGCCTTCCGTGGCGGCAGCGTGACCCGCGGCGGCGTATTGTTTCATGGCCCGCTGGCGGCCTTCCCCTTCGATGGCGGCGAAGGGCGCTTCGAAGTGGATTTCGGTGTGCACGATGCCGAACTGTTTTTCCAGGCCGGTTGGCCCAGCCTGCGCCAGGTGGATGCGCGGGTCCGCTTTCTCAACCGCGGCATGGTCATCGAGGCCGAGACCGGCCGTATGTATGACAGCCGTATCAGCCGTGCCCACGTGGGAATTGCCGATCTGCACCATCCCTTGTTGACGGTGCAGGGGGCGGCGCGCCTCTCCGGTGACGATGCCATCCGGCTGTTGCGGGAAACTCCGCTGCGCCAGCGCTTGGGTGATTATGTGGCGGCGCTGCGCATGGAGGGTGACAGCGAATTGGAGCTCGACTTTGCCCTGCCGCTGGATAGTGCGCTGGCCAGGACGCAGCCTTTCCGCCTGGGCGGCGTCGTGGCCTTGCAGGACAACCGGCTGTGGTTGGCCGATGTGCTGTCCATCGATGCCATCGAGGGCCGCCTGGCCTTTAGCGACAGCGGCCTGCAGGCCGAGGCACTGCGCGCCCGCATCCTCGATGAACCGGCCAGCATCACCATTTACGGCGAGGGCCGGGGCACCGACGCGCGCACGGTCGTGGCCGCGCGCGGCCAGATGCAGGCCGCTGCGCTGCGCCGTTTGCATGATGCGCCGCTGGCGGCCCGCCTGAGTGGGCGTAGCGCCTGGCAGGGTACGCTGCGCGTGCCGCACGGGGAGCATCGCGCTGGTGCACAGCTGCGGTTGCATTCCGACCTGCGCGGCATGGCGCTGGATTTGCCGCACCCTATGGGCAAGGCGGCAGAGACAGCACAGACGCTGGAGCTGGTGCATCATTTCAGTGGGGCACGTCGTGGTCAGCTGCAGTTGGCCTATGGCAACGTGCTGCGTGCCGTGCTGGCGCTGAAGGAGGACGGCGGGTTGCGCCGTGGTGCACTGCATTTCGGCACAGCGGCGGCGCGGTTGCCATCGCGCGACGAACTGCATGTCAGTGGCATCCTGCGCGACCTGGATTTGGGGCGGTGGGGCGATGTCTTGCGCGGCAGCGGCAAGGGTGCCGCACTGCCACTACGCCTGGAGATGGAGGAGCTGCATCTGGCAGAGGCGGAGGAAGAGGGACGTGCGGAGCCTGACTGGAGCGAGTTGCCGCCGCTGGACGTGCAGATCAGCCGCTTCGGCTACGGCGCATTGCAGCTCGAGCAACTGGCCTTCCAGCTGCGCAGCAACCGCGACAGCATGCAGCTCAATGACCTGCGCCTGACCGGTCCTGCGTTGCAGTTGAGCGGCCAGGGACGCTGGCAGTTGCGGCCGCGTTCCTACAGTGAGCTGAAGCTGGTGCTGGAGTCACCCGACTTCGGCCAGATGTTGCGCCATCTCGGGGTGGCCAGTGTCATCTCCCGCGGCAAGGCGAGGATGGAAGCCGAGCTCAACTGGCCGGCCCCGCTGCCGGGATTCAGTGTCGCCACCCTGGGCGGCACCCTGCACGGCAAGCTGGAGGACGGTCTGATGGACGAGGTGGACCCGGGTGCCGGCCGTCTGCTGGGCCTGCTCAGCCTGCAGGCTTTGCCGCGGCGCCTGGTGCTCGATTTCCGCGACCTGTTTCAGAAGGGGCTGGCCTTCAGCCGCATCGAAGGCGATTTCAGTCTGCGCGGCGGCGAAGCCTACACTTCCAATCTGGTGATGGAGTCTGCGGCGGCCCTGATTCGTGTCGAGGGGCGTACCGGCCTGGTGGCACGCGATTACGATCAGCGCATCACCGTGGTGCCCAATCTGTCGGGAACTGCGCCGGTGGTCGGTGCGCTGGCCTTCGGTCCGCAGGTGGGCGCAGTGATGCTGCTGTTCCAGCGGCTGCTGAAAAAGAATGTGGACGAGGCGGCGCGTACCGAATACCGCGTCACCGGTTCGTGGGATCAGCCGGTGATCGAAAAGGTGCCGCAGCCCAAGAGCGAGGCGAGTTCAGCGTTGGAGACGGGCACGCTGTAATATGACAGAAAATGGTATTCTGAGCGTATGATGCGATTGTTCTGCATGGTCTGCCTGCTATGGGTCTCTGCCGCTGCCCTGGGCGCCGAACCGCGCTTTATCACGGCGGTGGAATGGGCGCAGCCGCGCACCGGCGCGACCCTCATGCAGCATCCTGCACTGGCGCAGACGGTACAGGAGTTGCGCCCGGGACAGCGCTTGCAATTGCTCTATCCGGGTGGCGACGAGGGCAGTTTGTGGGCGCGCGAACTGCAGGCCTGGCTGGTGGCGCTGGGGCTGTCGTCGCAACGTATCGAACTGCTGGCGGGCAGCCCGCGCGAGGATGCCATCGAGCTGCGCCTGGTGGGGATGCCGACTGCGTCGGAATGAGGCAGCGGCGAGAGTATGAGCAACAGATGATGAATAAGGAGAAGCAAGCGTGACTCGTGTGGCAGCCGTGCAAATGGCCTCCGGCCCCAATATCAGCGCCAATCTTGCCGAGGCCGAGCGCCTCATCGCCAAGGCCGCCGCTGCCGGCGCGCGCCTGGTCGTGCTGCCGGAAAACTTCGCCCTGATGTGCATGCACGAGTTCGACAAGGTGAAGGTGCGTGAAGCGGAGGACAAGGGGCAGATCCAGGACTTCCTCGCCCGCACCGCATCACGCTACGGCATCTGGCTGGTGGGCGGTACCGTGCCGCTGGTGGCCGATGATGCCAACAAGGTGCGCGCCGCCTGCCTGTTGTTCAACGACAAGGGCCAGCGCGTGGCGCGCTATGACAAGGTGCACCTGTTCGACGTGCATCTGGAAGAGAGCAACGAGGATTACGCCGAATCGCGTACCATCGAACCGGGCAACAACGTCGTGGTGGTGGACACGCCGTTCGGTCGCCTCGGCCTCGCCGTATGCTACGACCTGCGTTTTCCCGAGCTGTTCCGCCGCATGGTGCAGGAGAATGTGGAGATCATCGCCATCCCCTCGGCCTTCACCGCCATCACCGGCAAGGCGCACTGGGAGGCACTGATTCGCGCCCGTGCTATCGAGAATCTGAGCTACATCATCGCCTCGGCCCAGGGCGGCTACCATGCCAATGGCCGCGAAACCCACGGCGACTCCATGGTCGTGGACCCCTGGGGCGTGGTGCTCGATCGTCTGCCCCGCGGCTCTGGCGTGGTAATGGCCGACATCGAACGCTCCCGCCTGCAGGCCATCCGCCGCAACTTCCCCGCTCTGGATCACCGCCGCCTGCCCTGCACCCTGCCGTAAGGCAGGTCATCGTCGTGTGAGGCCCGCTCCGGCGACACGCCGGGGCGGGTCGAACGATATTCGTTAGTGTCTGGTGTTCTAATGATATGAACACTGGTTCTTTCTCCTACAAAGGATTCCTGGCGTAGGATTTGGCAACGGTATAGCAAAACGCCGCTGTCAGTCACAAGGAACCATCATGCACGCTACCTGTTCATTTGCTCCCGTTGCAACCGTCGACGTGTGCGGTTATCCCTGTCCGGCACCGGTAGTGACTGCGCGGCGTCACGCGCGCCAGCTCGAGGCTGGTGGCGTGCTGATGCTGGTGGCCGACTGTGTCCGCACCACCGATGAGTTGGCCACTTGGGCGCGCGCCACCGGCAATGAATTGTTGCATGTGGAGCCGCTTGATGAGCGGCGCCGCGGCTATTACATCCGCAAAGGCCTGTTCCATTCGGTACAACAGGTGGTGGATACCCGCGGCAGCCGCTGCCCAACGCCGGTGATTGAGGCCGGGCATGCACTGCGCGGGCTGGCCTCCGGGGAGATAATTCGCGTGATCAGCGATTGCCCCAGTGCCAGGATGGATGTGAGTGCCTGGACTCGAAGTACCGGACATATCCTGCTGGATGCGGTAGAGAATTTGCACGGCGAGTTGCACTGCTACGTGCAAAAGCGCTGACGCCACACGTTTGCAGCACCTCCTGGGCGCCAGCTCTCCATGTGGCGTAACTTTTACAGCAACCTTTGGGTTGCTGTTTTTTTTTGCGGCAGTCGCCGGTGGCGGCTCACAGCTGCAAACGGTGGCTGACCTCCAGTTCCACTTCACGTCTCCAGCGTTCACTCAGCAGTTGTTTCAGCGCCTTGAGGTCGTCGAGGTCGATGGGCTGACGCGCGCTGACGTCGGCACGCAGCATTACCTTGTCACGCTGGATCGTTACCTGCAGTTGCTTGAGATGCAGCTGCTTGCCACGGATATGGAATACGGTAGTTCCAGCGTCGCGCTCTATGCTCCAGTAGGTGTAAATGTTGTAGAACGACACGGACAGCGGGACGCTGATCACGGCAAGCAACAGCAGAGAGATGGCCAGACCGCGTTTGGCTTTGATGATCGGCGCGTAACCAAGCACAAGAAAGGTGAGGGCGGCGGCAAGTGCGATGCCCACCAGGTTGGTGAGAAACAGCAGCAACGCACCGCTGATGATGTGAAGCTCCATCCAGCCGATGCCGATGCCGGCTACGCACAGCGGCGGGGCGAGGGCGACGGCGATGGCCACGCCAGGCAGACTCTTCATCACACTCTCGCGGGCGTGGGCATAGGCGCCGGCGATGCCGGCGGCGATGGCGACGCCGAGGTCGAGCAGATTGGGGTTGAGCCGTCCGGCCATTTCCGGGGTGATCCGCTCGAACGGAATTACCAAGGCGATGAAGGCAGCCGTGCCCAGTGCCAGCAGGGTGCCGATGCCGATGCTGGTTAGCGATGCAGTGAGCAGGCCGCGATCGCCACGCAGCACACCCATGGCGAGAGAAATGATCGGCGCCATTAGCGGCGCCAGCACCATGGCTCCGATGATCACCGCGGCGCTGGATAGAAACAGTCCCAGGGTGGCGACGATAGCGCTCAAGACCATCAGCAGCAGGAAGTGGGCCGGGGCGCGCGCGCTTTCCCGCAGTTGCAGAAATAGCTCCTTGAAGTCCTCCTCCAGGGCGTGGGTGAACAGCGGCAGGCTGCGCTGGATCATTGCCACGCGCGCCTCGTTGGTGGGCAGGTTTTCCACCTTTACCGTGTCCTTGTCATCGGCCTGGATTTCATGCAGCGCGTGGTAGGCCTGGCTCAGATTGATGCGCACCGCCGCCTGCTGGATCTCCAGTTCGACGCTCTCCGCCAGGCGCCGGCGTCCGTCGATGAAGTAGCGCAGGGGGCGCGGGCTTTCGATCTTCAGGTAACTGCTCTTGATGTAGCTGATGGCACTAGGCAGGCGGTTTACCTTTTGTTCGCCCCATACCAGGGCGGTGAACAGAAAGGTCAGGTACTCCATCACCGATTTCGGTGCGATGAGGATGCTGGACACCTTGCCGTCCTGCACCGAGATGGTGGTGTTGAGCAGACGCGCGGCGGCATTGCTGACGTCGTTCTCGATGGCTACCAGGCCGGTGATGGCGGTCTGGATGGTCTTGTCCTTGCCGGTGGTGAGCTTTATCGGGAATGGCTGGATGGCGAGCAGGTTGCGGATGCTGAACAGCAGCAGGGTCAGGGTGTAGCGCAGCGCGCGCAGCCAGGAACGACCGCGTTCGTGGTAGATGCGGTGGCCTGCGTTGAGAAATGGCGTTTCCCCCAGCACGACCGAACCCAGTGCCAGTTCATCGTTGCAGCGCAGGAGGTCGATGGCCTGGGCGCCGTCGTCGAAGGCGAGGGTCATGGCCTCGTCGGCGGTACGCGGTACACGGAACCAGTCATAGAGGCGGCTGTGCGGGTCGAGCGGAAGGATGCCGAGGGAGATGTTCTCGATGCGGGCGCGTTGCAGCAGCGGCGCCAGCGTGGCATCGTCCACCAAGGCCACCACATGGTTGCAGCCATGCAGGTTGGCGGCGGGCCGCTGCAGGAAATCGTCGGTCGTGGCACGCAGCAGGGTGATGCCCTGCGCCACGGCGAACGTGGTGATCGGCGCAACCTGTTCCTCGGCCGATTCCGGCGCCACCAGCAGGGTGCGATTGATCAGCGGCATGAATGCTCTCCCTTCGCCAGGTGCCTAATGGCGTTCAACGCAAAGATGCAAAGAATTGCACACCCGCCATGCAGAAACGCAGTGGCTTGATATGTTTACTCCGCGTCCCGGTGTCGGATGACTGCGCCTACGCCGCTTGCGTTGCAGCTTTCGACGTTGATGATTATCCGATCAGCTCGCGCAAGGCACGGAACAGTTCACGCGCGCTCTTGGGCGGCTTGCCCTGGGCCTGTTCGGCCTGGGCGGCGCGCGTCAGTTGGCGCAGTTGCTGGCGGTCGGCGTGGGGGAACTCCTTCAGCAGCTCGGTCAGCGCATCATCCCCTTCACTGATGAGGCGGTCGCGCCAGCGTTCGCACTGGTGGTGATGGGCAACGGTGAGGGCGTGGCGCCCCTGAATGCGTTCCAGCGCCTCGCGGATCGGGGTCTCGTCTTCCAGGCGCAGCAGTTTGCCCAGATATTTGAGCTGGCGTTTGCGCGCGCCATGCGCGGTGATGCGGCGGGTTTCCTTCACCGCGGCAAGCACCTCCTCGGACAGCGGAATCTCGGCCAGTTGCGAGGCCGACAGCTCGACCAGTGCGGCGCCGAGGTCGAGCAATTCATGGGCGTCGCGCTTGAGCTGGCTCTTGCTGGGGCCGAGGTCCTCGTCGTCGAAGTCGTCGTGGTTGTGGGTCATGTCAGATGAGGAAGATGGTGGCGAGACCGAGGAAGATGAAGAAACCACCGCTGTCGGTGATGGCGGTAATGAGCACGCTGGAGCCCTCCGCCGGGTCGCGGCCCAGTTTTTCCAGGATCAGGGGGATGAGCACACCCATCACGGCGGCAAGCAGCAGGTTCAGGGTCATGGCGCCGGTCATCACCAGGCCCAGCGAGACGCTGCCGTAGAGCAGGTAGGTGATGACGCCGAGGATGCTGCCCCAGATCAGGCCGTTGATCATGGCAATGCCCAGCTCCTTGAGGAACAGCAACCGGGTATTGCCGCGGTGGACGTGGCCGAGGGCCAGGCCGCGTACGATCATGGTGATGGTCTGATTGCCGGAGTTGCCGCCGATGCCGGCAACGATGGGCATCAAGGCGGCGAGGGCGACGATCTTTTCGATGGAACCCTCGAACAGACCGATGACACGTGAGGCGACCAGGGCGGTGACCAGGTTGACGGCGATCCAGGCCCAACGATTGCGCAGGCTGCCGCGGATATTGGTGAACAGTCCTTCCTCACCCCGCAGGCCGGCCATGGACAGCACCGAGTGGTCGGCCTCTTCGCGGATCACGTCCACCACGTCATCGATGGTGATACGGCCGAGCAGCTTGCCCTCGTGATCCACCACCGGCGCGGAGATCAGGTCGTGCATCTCGAATAGCTGCGCCACGTCGCTGGCGTGGGTATGGGCCTCGATGCCGTCCACGTCGCGGATCATCACCTCGGCAACGCTGAGATCGGGATTGCGCGTGAGCAGGTCGGTGAGGGAGAGCAGACCGAGGTACTTACCTTCGCGATCCACCACCATCAGGCTGTCGGTGGTCTCCGGTATTTCGCCATGCCAGCGCAGGTAGCGCAGCACTACGTCCAGGGTGATGTCCTCGCGCACCGTAATGGTGTCGACGTTCATCAGGCCGCCGGCGCTGTCTTCCGGATAGGACAGCACGGCCTCCAGCCGTTGGCGGTGCTGCGCATCCATGGTGGTGAGGATCTGCTGGATCACTTCGTCCGGCATCTCTGGCAGGATGTCGGCCAGGTCGTCGGTATCCAGTTCTTCGATGGCCGCCACCAGCTCCTGGGCGTCCATTTCGCGGATCAGGGTGGTGCGTACCTCGTCGTTGACGTAGGTGAGTACCTCGCCGTCCAGTTCGGGGCTGACCATCTCCCAGACAGTGATGCGCTCCGGTTCCGGCAGTGACTCCAGCAGCAGGGCGATCTCCGCCGGGTGCATATCGTCGAGCAGCGTTTGCGCCAGCGACAACTGGTCCTCGTGTAAAGCGTCACGCAGCGCTTGCAGGCGGTCGGTATCCTTGTCCTGTTCGGTGACGTCGGTCATGGCGCGGGGGAGAAATAGAGAGTTCGGCGCGCAAAGTGTACCAAGCGGGGGCGACAAAGGGAAAAGCGAAACCGTGAAAGATTTGTGAAATGGCGCGGATTTCGCTGCTGGCGCTACAGTATTACCGTGAGCAGGTGCCCCTTGCTCGCGCTGAGTCAGTCGCTGGCGTTGAGTTCGGCCAGCAGGGCGGCAGACTGCTCCATGTCGTCCTGACGCAGGATATTCCTGGCGATGCGGCGCAAGGGTTCCAGTTCGCTGCCGGTGATGATGCGCTTGACCTCCAGCAGGGCCGGGGGCGGCACGCTGAATTCGGTGAGGCCGAGACCGAGCAGCAGGCGGGTGAGCAATGGGTCGCCGGCCATCTCGCCGCACATGGTGACCGGGATGCCGGCCTCGGCGCCGGCATGCAGGGTGGTGTGAATTAGACGCAGCACCGCCGGGTGTAGCGGCTGATAGAGATGGTTGATGGTGTCGTCGAGCCGGTCGGCGGCCAGGGTGTATTGAATCAGGTCGTTGGTGCCGATGGAGAGGAAGTCCAGGCGGCGGGCGAAATCGTCGGCACAGATCGCCGCGGCAGGCACTTCGATCATGCCGCCCACGGCAATATTTTCGGCAAAGGGCTGGCGGCGGCGGCGCAGCTCGTCCTTGGCCTCGGCAATCAGCTCCTGTACCTGGCGCACCTCCTGCAGCGTGCTGATCATCGGGATCAGCAGGCGCACGGTGCCGTGGTTGGAGGCGCGCAGGATGGCGCGCAGCTGCGGGCGGAACAGCTCCGGCTCACGCAGGCACAGGCGCACGGCGCGCAGGCCCAGGGCCGGGTTGATGGCACCGCGTTCCGGCGCTGCGCCGTCGGTGGTCTTGTCGGCGCCGAGATCCAGGGTGCGGATGGTGACCGGCAGGCCCTTCATCGCCTTCACCACCTTGCTGTAGGCGCGGTACTGCTCCTCCTCGTCCGGCGGCGTGCCGCGGTTCATCATATACAGAAATTCGGTGCGGTACAGACCGATGCCGGCGGCGCCGACGCGGCGGGCCGCCTGGATGTCCTCGGGCAACTCGATGTTGGCGAACAGGGCGATGGCGGCGCCGTCGCCGGTGACGGTGGGGGTATCCTTGAGGCGGCGTAGCTCGGCACGGGCCCGTTTTTCCTGCTGTTGGCGCGTGCGGTAGAAGGCGGTGCCGCCGGCATCAAGGCCGGCCAGCAGTACACCCTGGCGGCCGTCCACCACCACCGGCTCGCCGTCGCGGATGTATTGCCAGGCGTTGCGCATGCCGACTACGGCGGGGATGCCCAGACTGCGCGCCAGGATCGCCACATGGGACATGGGGCCGCCGTGCTCGGTGACGATGGCGGCGACGTTGTGCTGATGCAGCAGCACCAGTTCGCCCGGTGACAGATCATCGGTGACGATGATGCGACCGCCCCCCGGTTCGGCGGCGATGGCCGCCTCGCGCTGGTTCTGGTTGAGCAGGATTTGCTGCACGCGCAGGATGGCGTGTGCCACGTCGTCACGCCGCGTGCGCAGGTAGGCGTCGTCCATCTGGTCGAACACCTTGGTCAGCGCCTCCTGTTGCATCTGCAATGCCCATTCGGCGTTGCAGCCCTCGCGCAGGATCAGCTCGATGGGTACGGTGGCGAGGGTGGCGTCCTCCAGCATCAGCAGGTGGGTGTCGATGAAAGCGGCGATGTCGGTGGGGGTGCCGGCAGGGATCTGTTGGCGGATGGCGCGCAGTTGGTTGCGTGCGGCTTCCAGGGCGTCGATGAAGCGTCCCACCTCCTCGTCAATGAGGTGGGGCGGCAGGACGTATTGCGGGATGTCCAGTCCACCGCGCTGCAACAGACGCGCCGGCCCCAGGGCGATGCCGCGGGAGACGCCGGTGCCGTGCAGGGCGACGGGCATCAGCACGCCTCTATTCGTCCTCGCCGAAACGATCGGCGATGAGCTGTTCCAGTTTGGCCAGCGCCTCCTGCTCGTCGGGGCCATCCACGCTGATCTGCACCGTGCTGCCGCAACCGGCCGCCAGCATCATCACGCCCATGATGCTTTTGCCGTTGACGTTGCGGCCGTTGCGCGCAATGTGCACGTTGCTGGCGCAGGAGGAGGCGACGTTGACGAACTTGGCCGCGGCGCGTGCATGCAGGCCGAGGCGATTGACGATGGTGAGTTCCTTGCTGAGCATGTCGTAATCCTTAAATCCGGTTCAGTCCGCGCATGAACGCGAATGGACGCAAATGTACATGGCGCTATCGGGGGAGCACGGTTCTCTCGCAGGCCACCATGTCCGTTGTCACATTCATTTGCGCTCATTCGCATTCATTTGCGGACTACACATTCTTTCCTGCACACAGCAGGATGCCATCGCGGCCGCCGCTGGCAGCTTTGTCAGCCAGTTGATCCAAATCGAGGGTGTGGTAGTTGCACACCTTGAGCAGCATCGGCAGGTTGACGCCGGAGACCACGCGGATCTGTTCCCACTCCAGCAGGCGGCAGGCGATGTTGCCCGGGGTGGAGCCATAGAGATCGGTGAGCACCAGTACGCCGGCACCTTTGTCCAGCGCGGTGGCCAGGCGGTGGGCCTCGGCGGCGGTGAGATCCGGATCGGCGTCCAGCGGGACGGTGAGCACCTCCAGCGGCAGCGGACAGTGGCCGAGGATGGCATCGGCGGTGGCGCGCAGTACGTGACCGAGCGGGTCGTGGGTGATCAGCAGCACACCGACTTTGCTCATCATGACAGCTCACGGTGACGCACGCTGACCTTGGCGCGGTCGCTGGCGAAATGGCGCGCCAGGCGCTCGGCGAAATACACTGAGCGGTGCTGACCGCCGGTACAGCCGATGGCGACGGTGAGGTAGCTGCGGTTGTCGTTCTCGAAGTGCGGCAGCCAGGTACTGATGAAGCCGCTGATGGACTGAAACATCTTTTCCACTTCCGGCTGCTGTTCCAGAAAGGTAATCACGTCAGCGTCGCGGCCGGTGAGGGCGCGCAGGCTGGGCTTCCAGTGCGGGTTGGGCAGGCAGCGGATGTCGAACACGAAATCGGCATCCACCGGAATGCCGTGTTTGTAGCCGAAAGACTCGAACAGCAGCGACAGCTTGCCGGACGAAGAGGCGCCGACGTGGGCCTGCACCAGGTCGCGCAACTGGTGCACGTTGGTGTGGCTGGTGTCGAGGCGCAGATCGGCGCGCGCGGAGATCGGCTCCAGCAGCGCGCGCTCGCGGCGGATGGCCTCCGCCAGCGGCGTATCGCCGCGGGTGAGCGGATGCGGTCGGCGTGTTTCGGAAAAGCGCTTGAGCAGCGTATCGTCGTCGGCATCCATGAACAGGATCTGGTAGGGGATGCCGCTGTCGCGGATGTGCTTGAGCGCGTCCGGCAGGGCGCTGAAGTCATTGACCAGGTTGCGCGCATCGACGCCGACGGCGGCATTGCTGTAACCCTGGCGCTCGGCGGCCTGCAGTTCCTGCACGAAGGCCGGCAGCAATCCCACCGGCAGGTTGTCGATGCAGTAGTAGCCCAGGTCTTCCAGCGCGTGCAGGGCGATGGACTTGCCGGAACCGGAGGTGCCGCTGACGATGTACAGCTTCATTCCTGCTCTTCCCGTGCGATGAGGTGACGCTGGCGTTCGATGAAGTGGGCGGTGGCGTCATAGCCGTTTTCGCGCAGGATGTGGTTGCGAGCGGCAGCCTCCACCAGCACCGCCAGGTTGCGGCCTGGCGCCACCGGCAACTGGATCTCCGGCACTTCCACCTCGAACAGGTTGCGGTGGCTGAAGCTGCCCTGCAGGCGGTCGATGTTGTGGAGTTCGCTCTTGCTCACCGCGACCAGCTGCACGATGAGGCGCAGATTTTTGTGCCGCTTCACCGCGCTGTCGCCGAACATGGCGCGGATGTTGAGCAGGCCAAGGCCACGCACCTCAAGAAAGTCCTGCAACAATTCCGGGCAGCTGCCGCGCAGGGTGTCCGGGCCGACGCGGCGGAACTCCGGCGCGTCGTCGGCGATGAGGATGTGGCCGCGGGTGATGAGTTCCAGCGCCAGCTCGCTCTTGCCCACCGAGCTTTCGCCGGTGAGCAGCACGCCGATGCCCATGACGTCCATGAATACACCGTGCACCACCTGCTTGTCGGCCAGCAGATCGGTGAGGTAGTAATCGAGGTGATTGAGCAGCTTGTCGCTGGCCAGGGCGGAGCCGAGCAGCGGAGTGTCGTGCTGTTCGGCGGCCCGGCGCAGCGCCGTGGGTGCCGGGAGGCCGCCGGCGATGAGCACCGCCAGGGTGGGGGCGGCGAACAGATGGTCCAGCGCCTCGGTATAGGTTTTCTCGTCCAGTCCCTGCAGGTAGTCCAGTTCCGCCGCGCCGAGGATCTGCAGGCGCGACGGATGGATCAGATTGAGATAGCCCACCAGGGTGGCGCCGGAAGGATCGCCCTGGTCGCGGCTGATGGTTCGCTCGGCGCCCGCATGCCCCGCCAGCCAGTGCAGCGCGAGCCGCTTCTGGTAGGTCTCAAACAGGGCGCGGACGCTTAACGGGGCGACGGGCATGGCGGGGCCGCTATATCGTCAAGCAGCCGGCATCCACTGACTGAGGCGGGCATGCAGCTCGGCCGCCGATGTGGCGCTGCGCAGGCTGGCGACGAAGGTTGCGTCGCTGAACATCTCCGCCAGCTGGGCCAGTAGTTGCAGATGTTCCTGGGTGGATTGTTCGGGTACCAGGAGGCCGAACAGCAGATCCACCGGCTCGCCGTCGACGGCGTCGAAGTCGATGGGTTTCTGCAGCTTGATGAAGGCACCGACGGTGACGGTGCCGTTCTTCACCCGGCCATGGGGGATGGCCACGCCGTGGCCCAGTCCCGTGCTGCCGAGACGCTCGCGGGCGAGCAGGCTGTCGAATATGTCAGTGGGGTTCAACGCCTGCTGGCCGCCCGCGATGAGTGCGCTCAGCTGTTCCAGCACCCGTTTCTTGCTGGCCGAGGGGTCGCCGCAGGCGACGCGCTCGGCGGTAAGCAGGTCTGCGATATGCATGATGGATGCGCGGCTGTCAGGCCTTTATTCGCTGACGGAATTGTTCTTCAGCGTGGCGCCTTCCGTGCGGTGATGGTCGGTGAGCTTTTCCTTGTGCTTCTTGATCTGGCGGTCCAGCTTGTCGGCCAGGGCGTCGATGGCGGCATACATGTCCTCTTCCTCGGCATTGGCGAACAGGTTGTTGCCGGTGATGGAGAAGGTGGCCTCGGCCTTGTGACGCAGTTTTTCCACGCTCAGCACCACATGCACGTTGGTGACGTGATCGAAGTGACGCTCCAGGCGCTCCAGCTTGCTGGCGACGTAATCGCGCAGGGCGGGGGTGATTTCGACGTGGTGGCCGGTGAGGTTGAGTTGCATGGTGTTCTCCTTGGATGGTTCAAATTCAATGTGTGGCGTAATCAGGACAGGCGCTTGCGCTCGTTGGACGGGGGGATGTTCATGGCCTCGCGGTATTTGGCGACGGTACGGCGGGCTACGTTAATCCCCTGTTTGCACAGAACTTCTGCAATCTTGCTGTCGCTGAGGGGTTTGGCGGTGTTTTCCTCAGCGATCATTTTCTTGATGAATGCCCGTATGGCCGTGGATGAGCACTCGCCACCGCTGGCGGTGCTGACGTGACTGGAGAAGAAATACTTCAACTCGAAAATCCCACGCGGAGTGTGCATGTATTTCTTGGTGGTCACGCGGGAGATGGTGGATTCATGCATCCCCACCTCCTGGGCAATATCATGCAGCACCAGCGCCTTCATTGCCACTTCGCCTTGCTCCAGGAACTCGCGCTGGTGCTCGACGATGCAGCTGGCCACCTTGAGCAGGGTCTCGTTGCGGCTCTGCAGGCTCTTGATGAACCAGCGTGCCTCCTGCAGGTGGTTCTTCAGGGTGGTGGTGTCGCAGGCCGAGCCGGCCTGCTTCATCAGACCGGCATAGGTGGCATTGATGCGCAGGCGCGGCGCCGCCTCGGGGTTCAGTTCCACGCGCCAGGCGCCCTTGAGCTTGCGCACGATGACGTCGGGCACGATGTATTCGGTGCGGCTGCTGGATATCTGCGAGCCGGGACGCGGGTTGAGCGACTGGATCAGGCGGATCACCTGCCCCAGCTCGTCATCCTCCAGCTTGAGGCGGCGCTTGAGCTGGCTATAGTCACGGCCGGCCAGCAGGTCGAAATGCTCGCTGAGCAGCTGCCGCGCCAGCTCACGGTGGGGCGTGTCTTCCGGCAGCTGGCGCAGTTGCAGCAGCAGGCTTTCGCGCAGGTCGCGCGCCGCCACGCCCGGCGGGTCGAGGTTCTGCACCGCGTGCAGCACTGCCTCCACCTCGTCCAGCTCGATGTCCAGATCCTCACGCAGGCTTTCGTACAGGTCTTCCAGCGGCAGGCTGAGCAGGCCGTCGTCGTCCACGGCATCGACGATGGCCTCGGCGATGGCGCGGTCGGTATCGCTCATGGGCATCAGCCGCAACTGCCAGTTGAGGTGTTCCTGCAGGGTTTCACCCGAGGTATCGCCGTAGTCGTAGTCACGTTCGTCGCTGTCGTAGCTGGAGGCGCCGCCGCTGTTGATGGTGTCGTAGATGTCTTCCCAGGCGCTGTCCACCGGCAGCTCGTCGGGGATGTCGCTGTTGGTCTGCAGCTCCAGGTCGTGCTCTGCGGTGGGGGCCTCGTGGCGCGGCTCGCTCTCCACCGGCTCGCCCTCGGCATAGCTCTCCGGCTCGGCCAGGGCGGCGCCCTCCAGGCCTTCAGCCTCCAGCCCGTCGAGGCCTTCGTCCTCACCCTCTTCGGCCAGTTCCAGCATGACGTTGGACTCCAGCGCCTGCTGTACCTCCAGCTGCAGCTCGAGCGTCGACAGCTGCAACAGGCGGATCGCCTGCTGCAGTTGCGGGGTCATGGTGAGCTGCTGACCGAGACGGAGCTGTAATGACTGTTTCATTGGGTTATTGGCTCGCCCGAAGGGCGGGACGGCAATTCTACCGCAAATAACATGCCAGGGAGGAAGAGAAAACGTGCAGGAGGTGCGATACGGGGAAGAAATCGGCTGGCAGCGGCCATGGCCAGCTAGAGTTTGAAGCCCTCGCCCAGATAGACCCGCCGCACCTGTTCGTTCTTGAGCAGTTCGTCGGGTGTGCCGGCGGCGATGACCTGGCCGTCGCTCATGATGTAGCCGCGGCCGCAGATGCCGAGGGTTTCCCGCACGTTGTGGTCGGTGATGAGGACGCCGATGCCGCGTTCACGCAGGTGGTTGACGATGCCCTGGATGTCCAGCACCGAGATGGGGTCGACGCCGGCGAAGGGCTCGTCGAGCAGGATGAAGCGCGGCTCCATGGCCAGGGCGCGGGCGATCTCCACCCGGCGCCGCTCGCCGCCGGACAGGCTCATGCCGGTGTTGGCGCGGATGTGGCCGATGTGCAGCTCCTCCAGCAGGGCCTCCATTTTTTCCTCGCGCTGGGCGGGGGAGAGTTCGCTGCGGGTTTCCAGGATGCCGAGGATGTTGTCGGCCACGGTGAGCTTGCGGAACACCGAGGCCTCCTGCGGCAGGTAGCCCAGCCCCAGGCGGGCGCGACGGTGGATGGGTTCGCGGGTGATGTCGCGGCCGTCAATGGCGATGCGGCCGGCGTCGCAGGGCACCAGGCCGACGATCATATAGAAGCTGGTGGTCTTGCCGGCGCCGTTGGGACCGAGCAGGCCGACCACCTCGCCGCTGTCGATGTGCAGGGAGACGTTGCTGACCACGTCGCGGGACTTGTAGCGCTTGGCGAGGCCCTCGGCGCTGAGGCGGGAGGCGGTCATGGTTGTTTTTCCCCGCGTGGCTGGATGATGGCGTGGACGCGGCCATCACCCTCGCCGTTGCCCTGGGCCTGTACCCGGCTGTGCACGATGTCGTAGTCGATGCGCTCGCCGCTGAAGCGGTCGCCGCCCTGCTGCACCCAGGCGCTGCCGCGCAGCAGCAGGCGGTCTTCCGCGGCGCGGTATTCCAGCCGCAGCGCCTCGCCCTCGATGTCGGCGGCAGCCCCGTCCGGCCGTTGGCGGAAGCGTACTGGCTTGCCCTCGGCCTCGATGCGCTCCAGTTCGTTGCCGCTGCGGTGCACCACCAGCCGATCGGCGGCCAGGCGCAATGAGCCCTGCTCCAGCGTCACGTTGCCGCGGTAGGTGCTGACGCCGCTGCGGTTGTCCAGTTCGACCCGGTCGGCACGCACATGGATGGTCTGGTCGCGGTCGCTTTCCAGCGCCGGCGCCAGGCCCGGCAGGGCGAGCAGGAGTATGCACATTGTCTTAAGGTGACGGGACATAGTTCCCCCTGACCTGAGCCATGAGCAGCAGCCGCTCCTCCTTCATATACGCGCGCAGGCCGACGGCGTCGACCCGGCCCTGCGGATGGGTGAGGGTGAGCGGGGCATCGGTTTCGGCATAGCGTTCCTTGGGCTTGAGCAGCAGTTCGGTGGTGGTCAGCTCTAGCAGCCCGCCGTCCTCGGCGCGGGTCACGCGCACGCCGCCGCCCAGTTGCATGCGTTCGCCGTCGCCGCTGATATGGCCGTGGGCGGCATCGATCTGCCAGGGCGCGGCATCGTCGCTGTACAGGGTGAGCCGCGGCTCGGTCAGTTCCATGGAGCCGTCGTCGGCGTAGCGTACCATCTGCCCGGCGGCGAGGCGCTGCTCCGGCCGGCCCTGCCGGTCCATGGTGGTGGCGACAAAGTCGCGCAGAAAATAATCCGCCACGTGACGCGCCGCCGCCTCGCGCTCGCGCACTGCCTCCTCGCGCTGGCCCGACAGCCAGTTGTTGAGCAGCACCACCAGTGCAACCAGCACGGTGACGAGGAGGATGCGGCGGTTCATGCCAGGTAGTGCTTCAGCTGGCTATCGAGTTTGCCCTGGGCGCGCATGATCAGCTCGCACACGTCGCGCGCCGCGCCGCGGCCGCCGCCGTGGTCGGTGGTCCAGTGGGCATGTTGCTTGACCAGGGGGTGGGCGTCCTGCACCGCCACGGCCAGACCGACGCGGCGCATCACCGGCAGGTCCACCACGTCGTCGCCGACGTAGGCCACCTGGTGTGGCGGCAGGCCCAGCTTGGCTACCAGTTCCTTGAAGGCGGGCAGTTTTTCCAGCTTGCCCTGGTAGACGTGGCGGATGCCGAGGCTGTCCATGCGGTGCTTGACCACCTGCGAGGTGCGCCCGGTGATGATACCGATCTCCACGCCTGCGGCCTGCAGCATCTTCATGCCGTGGCCGTCGCGGGAGTGGAAGGCCTTGTATTCCTGACCGTCGTCACCGATGAACAGGCTGCCGTCGGTGAGCACGCCGTCGACGTCGAAGATCACCAGGCGGATCTGCTCGGCTTTTTCCAGTATGTCCTGCATTCAGTGCTCCGCTTTCCGTAAGGCAGAAATCAGAAGGCAGGAGGAAGAACCCTGCGCTGGTTGGACTGTTGTCTTCTGACTTGGCCGTGTTGTTGGAACGTATGTTGTCTTCACACCACGCCTGCCCGCAGCAGGTCATGCATGTTGATGGCGCCGCACAGCACGCCGTCGGCATCCACCACCGGCAGGGCGTTGATGCGCTTTTCGTCCATGATGCGCAAGGCCTCGGCGGCGAGCAGGTCGGCGCGGATAGTGGTGCAGCCGCGCGACATCACCTGGGCGACGCCCAGGGTGGCGATGGACACCTCGCCGTGGTCGAGCAGGCGGCGCAGGTCGCCGTCGGTGAAGATGCCGATGACGCGGCCGGCATCGTCCACCACCGAGGTCATGCCCAGGCCCTTGCGTGTCATTTCCAGCAGGGCGTCGCGCAGCGGGGCGCCCTCACCGATACGGGGAATGCTCTCGCCGGTGTGCATGATGTCCTCGATGCGCAGCAGCAGGCGCCGCCCCAGGCTGCCCGCCGGGTGGGACAGGGCGAAGTCCTCGGCGGTGAAGCCGCGCGCCTCCAGCAGGGCGACGGCCAGGGCATCGCCCATGGCCAGGGTGGCGGTGGTGCTGGCGGTGGGGGCCAGACCCAGCGGGCAGGCCTCGCGTTCCACGCTCACATCCAGATTGACGTCGGCGGCCTTGGCCAGGCGCGAGCGCGGGTTGCCGGTGAGGGTGACGAGGGCGATGCCGAGGCGTTTGATCAGCGGCAGGATGGTGAGCAGTTCCTCGGTCTCGCCCGAGTTGGACAGGGCCAGCACCACGTCCTTGGCGGTGATCATGCCGAGGTCGCCGTGACTGGCCTCGCCGGGGTGGACGAAGAAGGCCGGCGAGCCGGTGCTGGCCAGGGTGGCAGCGATCTTGGCGCCGATGTGGCCGGACTTGCCCATGCCGGTGACCACGATGCGCCCTTCGCAGGCCAGCATGTGGCGGCAGGCGCGGGCGAAGCCGGCGTCGATGCGCCCGGCCAGCGCCGCCACCGCCCGGGCCTCCGTGTCGAGGACTGCACGGCCCAGTTGCTGCAGTTTGTCGTCGTCGGCGGGGCGCGTCATTCAAGCCACCGGATAGCCGAGTGCGGCCAGCTTGGCCGTCAGAACGGCACGATCCAGCTGCTCGCCCCGCACCGTTACCTGCCCCGCCAGGGTGACCTCCACGGCACTGACGCCGGGCAGTTCCTTGAGGCCGTTGTGGATGGTGGCGACACAGCCACCGCACTTGACGTTTTTGACGGTGAATTCCTCGGTCTGCATGCACTCACTCCTTATTGGACGCTGGCGTAATACAGCAGGCCCAGGTAGGCGATGAACAGGACGAGCAGGATACCGCCCTCTGGCCGGTTGATGCGGCCCTGGCCGCGGAAGCCGTAGGCGAAGGCGAACAGCAGCACGGTGAAGCCGAACATGATGGGGAAGTCGCGCTCCATCACGCCCGCGGGTGTCGCCAGCGGGTGGATCAGCCCCGGCAGGCCCAGCACTGCCAGCAGGTTGAACATATTGGAGCCCAACACGTTGCCGATGGCAATGTCGTGTTCCCCCTTGAGGGCGCCGGTGACGGAGGCGGCCAGTTCCGGCAGGCTGGTGCCGATGGCGACGATGGTCAGACCGATGATGAGGTCGGGAACCTCGAAATAGTGGGCCACGTTGACCGCGCCCCACACCAAGAGGCGTGAGCTGAGCAGCAGCACCACGAGGCCCAGGGCCACCCAGAACAGGGCGCGGCCCATGGTCATGTCGGTGGGGATTTCCTCGGCGAACTCCTCCTGCATCGGGTCGCAGGCCTGCACCGCCGGGTCGCAGGCGCGCTCGCGCAGGCCCAGGCCCACCAGCCAATAGACCATCAGGCCGAAGCCGCCCAGCAGGATCACGCCGTCCAGCCGGCTCAGCTCGCCGTCCAGCAGCAGGATCAGGGCCAGGGTGGTGACGGCGAACAGAATGGGGAATTCGCGGCGCAGGGTCTCCGATTTGACCGCCAGCGGCGTGATCAGGGCGGTTATACCCAGCACCAGGCCGACATTGGTGATGTTGGAGCCGATGGCGTTGCCGATGGCGATGCCGGGGTTGCCGGCCCAGGCCGCCATGGCCGAGACCAGCATCTCCGGCGCCGAGGTGCCGAAGCCGACGATGGTCAGGCCGATGATCAGGGGCGAGACCCCCAGATTGCGGGCGGTGGCGGCGGCGCCGGTGACGAAGCGGTCGGCACCCCACACCAGCAGCACGAAGCCGCCGAGAATGGCGAAAAAAGAGGTCCAGAGCATGGTTGTCGATTCGAGGGATGGAAGGCGGGCATTCTGCCACAACCGGATGGGGACGAGATACGCGGGGTTGTGGCCCGACCGGGCCAGGCGGGAGCGCTACTGCGCCTTCGGCTCGTCCGGTGGCAGGTCGTCCAGATCGTCGAAATCGAATTCAGGCGCCGGCGGGTTGCCGTCGTAGACCTGGTTTTCACGCATCTGTAAATAGGATTCGCGCATGAACAGATAGGGGTCGAGGGCGCCCTGTTCCAGCAGGCGGGTGGTGCGCAGCAGGTTGGCGCGGGTGTTCACCGCGTACAGGCCGATGACACCATAGCGGGTGGCGTCGTCGTCGATCTCGCCGATGAGGTCGAACTGGCGGTAGTCCACCAGCCGGCCGGTGCCGTCGCGCAGCGAGCTGGGGCCGAGGAAGGGCAGCACCAGATAGGGGCCGGAGCCGACGCCCCAGTGGCCCAGGGTCTGGCCAAAGTCCTCGTCATGCTTGGGCAGGCCCATGGGGGTGGCGACGTCGATGAGGCCGGCCAGGCCCACGGTGCTGTTCCACACCAGACGCGAAAAATCCGATGCCGCCTGGCGGAACTTGAACTGCAGCAGGTCGTTGGCCAGCACCACCACGTCGCCCAGATTGCTGAAGAAGTTGGATACGCCGGTGCGCGCCGTCTGCGGCACCACATTCACGTAGCCCTCGGCCACCGGCTTGAAGATGGCCTTGTCGAAGTCACTGTTGAACTCGTACACGCCGCGGTTGAAACCCTCCCACGGGTCGCGCGGGTCGCGTTCGCCGGGAACGGTGGCGCAGCCGCTGAGGCTCAACAGCAGGAGCAGGGAAAGGAGTAGATGCGGTTTCACGGTGGGGGTATGCGTTTCGGGTTGCATAAGGTATCGCGTGGGCGGCACCTTACCTCATTTTCCCCGGAACTCGAAACTCGAAACCATTATTTCGCTTCCGTCTTCGTCGCGCCGCAGCGGCTGCAACGATACAAGGTCACCAGCCGCCCCAGTTTGACGTCGAAGGGCTGGTCCGACTGCACCTCCCAACGGTGGAAGCCGCTCTTGCACAGGGTCTTGCCCTTGTGCTTCTTGGCCGGAGAGGGACGCTTGAATTTGATGACTTCACCCATGGCGGCAGTTTCAGGTGTCGGGTGGGAAGTTGCAAGCGGCGGGGAGATGCGGCACGCACAAGGCTATACTGGCGGCCGAAACGGAAAACTCGAAACGCAAAACTATGTTGATCGCTGCTTACGGATGGGACCATACCGGCTGGTGCGGCTCTTACTATCCCGAGGATCTGCCGCCCGAGTGGCGCCTGGCCTATTACGCCAATGAATTCAGTGCCGTGGTGGTGCCGGCGGCACAATGGCAGCGGGCCGATGCGGCGACGGCCGCGCAGTGGGCGGTGGACGTGCCGGAAGTATTTTGTTTTCTGCTGGAGGCGGCGGTGGCGCCGCCTCCGGCCATGTTGCTGCAAGCCCTCGGCGCGCGCTTTTGCGGCCTGGCGGGGGAGGGCGGTTTGACGGTGGCGCGCTGGGAGGGCGGGGGCGATGCCCGTGCCCTGCGCGCCTTCATCGAAGGCGTACCGGCCAACGGCGTGTTGCTCGTCGCGGGGGAGCCGCCGTCGCTGGAGGCCTTGCGCACGGCGCAGACCCTGGCGCAACTGCTGGGCCGCTAGCGGTTGACTGAACCCGGCATCTCGCGGACACTGCTGCCTTCTCAAGGAGAGTCACGGCCCCTGTGGGGCCTTTTGTTTATATGGCCGAAGACCCTAATTCACCGCTGGTCCAGATCCGCGGGCTGTGTTTTGCGCGCGGCAACCGCCCCATCTTCGACGGCGTCGATCTCGACATTCGCCGCGGCCAGGTGACCGCCATCATGGGGCCGAGCGGCACCGGCAAGACCACCCTGCTCAAGCTCATCGGCGGCCAGCTGCGCCCCGATGCCGGCACCATCACCGTCGATGGCGAGGATGTGCACCGCCTCAGCCACCATGCGCTGTATGACCTGCGCAAGCGCATGGGCATGCTGTTCCAGTCCGGGGCCCTGCTCACCGATCTCAACGTCTATGAAAACGTCGCCTTCCCGCTGCGCGAGCATACCGACCTGCCGGAGCCGATGATCCGCGACCTGGTGCTGATGAAGCTGGAGGCGGTGGGCCTGCGCGGGGCGCGCGGCCTGATGGCCAATGAGCTGTCCGGCGGCATGGCGCGCCGCGTCGCCCTGGCCCGCGCCATCGCCCTGGACCCGATGATGATCATGTACGACGAGCCGTTCACCGGGCAGGACCCCATCTCCATGGGCGTGCTGGTGAAGCTGATCCGCTCCCTCAACAACGCCCTGGGCCTGAGCTCGATCATCGTCTCCCACGACGTGCAGGAGACGGCGGCGATCTCCGACTACATCTATCTGTTGTCTGGCGGCAAGGTGGTGGCGCACGGCACGCCGGCGGAACTGGGCCGCTCCAGCTCCGACTGGGCGCAGCAGTTCCTGCAGGGCCTGCCCGATGGACCGGTGCCGTTCCATTACCGCGCCGCGCCCTATGCGGACGACCTGCTGGCCGGGCGCGAGGGGAGGGTTTGATGCTGAACTGGCTGGCGCAACTGGGCCATCAGGGTCTGAGCTTTTTCGAACGGCTGGGGCGTGGCCACCTGCTGCTGCTGGCGCTGCTGCGCGGTGTGCCGGGGCTGGCGCTGCGCCCGCTGCTGGTGGTGCAGCAGGTGTACGCCATCGGCGTGCTGTCGCTGCTGATCATCGTGGTGTCCGGCACCTTCGTCGGCATGGTGCTGGGCCTGCAACTCTACAACACCCTGGTCAACTTCGGCGCCGAGGCCTCGCTGGGACCGGTGATCGCCCTGACCCTGGTGCGCGAGCTGGGTCCGGTGGTGACGGCGCTGCTGTTCGCCGGCCGCGCCGGTTCCGCCCTCACCGCCGAGATCGGCCTGATGAAGGCCACCGAGCAGCTGTCCGGCATGGAGATGATGGCGGTGGATCCGGTGAAGCGGGTGCTGGCGCCGCGTTTTCTCGGCGGCTTCATCGCCATGCCTCTGCTGGCGGCGATCTTCAGCATCGTCGGCGTCTACGGCGGTTATTTCGTCGGCGTCGGCCTGCTCGGCGTGGATGAGGGCAGTTACTGGTCGCAGATGCAGTCGATGGTGGATTTCGACGACGATGTGATGAACGGCATGATCAAGAGCCTGGTATTCGGCCTGGTGGTGACCTGGATCGCCGTGTTCGAGGGATATGATGCCGTGCCCACCTCGGAAGGGGTGAGCCGGGCGACGACGCGCACCGTGGTGCATTCCTCGCTGGCGGTGCTGGGACTGGATTTCGTGTTGACGGCCCTGATGTTCGGAGTGGACTGATGATGCAGGTGAAAACGTTGGAGATTTGGGTCGGTGTGTTCGTGGCGGCGGGTCTGGCCGCGCTGTTCATGCTGGCGATGCAGGTGAGCAACCTCACCGTGGTGGGCGACGATAAGGGCTATACCATCACCGCCCGGTTCGAGAATATCTCCGGCCTCAAGGTGCGCTCGCCGGTCACCATGGCGGGAGTGCGCATCGGCCGTGTCACCGCCATCGATTTCGACCCGCAGACCTTCCAGGCGGTGGTGTCCATGCGCATCGGCGCCAGCTATAACCAGCTGCCGGTGGATACCTCGGCGGCGGTGCTCACCTCCGGTCTGGTGGGAGAGAAGTACGTCGGTCTGGAGCCCGGCGGCGACATGGATGTGCTCAAGGACGGCGGCGAGATCAAGCTCACCCAGTCCACCCTGGTGCTGGAGCAGATGATCGGCAAGTTCCTGTTCGACAAGGCGGAGAGCGGCAAGCAGTGAGCGCGCCCCGGGTCGAGACCACGGCCGACGGCCTGCGGGTGGAGGGTGACCTGACCTTCGCCACGGTGACCGCCCTGCTGGCGGCCAGCCGGCCCCTGTTCAGCGCCGGCAGCGGCGCCCTGCGCGTCGACCTGTCCGGCGTCGGCCGTGCCGACAGCGCCGGACTGGCCCTGCTCATCGAGTGGCTGCGCCTGGCGCGCGGGGCCGGGCGCGAGCTGCAGTTCCAGGCCGTCCCGGCGCAGATGCAGGCCATCGCCGCCGCCTCCGGTCTGACCGACCTCCTGCCGCTGGCCCCGGCCTGACGGGCCATTCCAGCTTACAAATTCGCGGTTCAGGGGGTATCATTCCTCCCCTTGTTTTTCCGGCAGTGTTGGGAGTCCCCATGGAACCGAGCGAAATCAAACGGCTCATCGAGGCCGGCATCCCCGGCTGCGAGGCCATCGTGACCGGCGACGGCAGCCATTTCGACGCCACCGTCATCAGCGCCGCCTTCGACGGCCTGTCCATGGTCAAGGAACAGCAGCTGGTCTACGGCACCCTGGGCGATCGCATCACCAGCGGCGCCATCCATGCCCTGTCCATCAAGGCCTACACGCCGCAGGAGTGGGAAACCCAGCGCAAGCTGAAGGTCTCCTTCTAACTTGTTCATCACACCTAACGGTCCGCGCATCCGGCGGGCCAGAGCCAGTACATGGATAAACTGATCATTAGCGGCGGCACCCGACTCAGCGGTGAGATCCGCATCTCCGGCGCCAAGAACGCCGCGCTGCCGATCCTGGCCTCTACGCTGCTGGCCGACACCCCGCTCACCGTGGGCAACGTGCCGCACCTGCACGACATTACCACCACCATGGAGTTGCTCGGCCAGATGGGCGTGCACCTGACGGTGGATGAAAGGCTCAACACCGAGGTGGACAGCTCCACCATCAAGTCCTTCGTCGCCCCCTACGAGCTGGTGAAGACCATGCGCGCCTCGATCCTGGTGCTGGGGCCGCTGGTGGCGCGCTTCGGCCATGCCGAAGTGTCCCTGCCTGGTGGCTGCGCCATCGGTTCGCGCCCGGTCAACCTGCACATCACCGGGCTGCAGCGCATGGGCGCCGATATCTCGGTGGAAAATGGTTACATCAAGGCCAGGGCCCAGCGTCTCAAGGGCGCCAAACTGGTGATGGACCTGGTCACCGTCACCGGCACCGAGAACCTGATGATGGCCGCAGCCCTGGCCCAGGGCACCACGGTGATCGAGAACGCCGCGCGCGAGCCGGAGGTGGTGGACCTGGCCAACTGCATCAACATGATGGGCGGCAAGGTGCATGGTGCCGGCACCGACACCATCACCATCGAGGGCGTCGACAGCCTGCATGGCGGCCGCTATGACGTGATGCCGGATCGCATCGAGACCGGTACCTATCTGGTGGCGGCGGCGATCACCGGCGGCAAGGTCAAGCTGAAGGATACCCGGCCGGGCCTGCTCGATGCGGTGTTGTCCAAGCTGCGCGAGGCCGGCGCCGAGATCGAAACCGGCGACGACTGGATCAGCCTGGACATGCAGGGCCGCCGCCCCAAGGCGGTGAGCGTGCATACCGCACCCTATCCGGCCTTCCCCACCGACATGCAGGCGCAGTTCACTGCGCTCAATGCCATCGCCGAGGGTGCCGGCACCATCACCGAGACAGTGTTCGAAAACCGTTTCATGCACGTGCAGGAATTGCAGCGCATGGGCGCCAACATCCGTCTGGAAGGCAACACCGCCATCACCACCGGCGTGGACAGGCTCACCGCGGCGCCGGTGATGGCCACCGATCTGCGCGCCTCCGCCAGCCTGGTGCTGGCCGGGCTGGTGGCGCAGGGCGATACCATCGTCGACCGTATCTACCACATCGATCGCGGCTATGAGTGCATCGAGGAGAAGCTGCAGCAGCTCGGTGCGCGCATCCAGCGCCTGCCGGACAAAAGCTTCCAGCGTAGCCGCGCCGGCAGCCTGTTGCGCGACGTAATGCCATGAGCGAAACGCTGACTATCGCCCTGTCCAAGGGACGCATCTTCAAGGACACCCTGCCGCTGCTGGCCCACGCCGGCATCGTGCCCAAGGACGACCCGGAGACCAGCCGCAAGCTGATCCTCGACACCAACCAGGACGACGTGAAGCTGGTGATCATCCGCGCCGCCGACGTGCCCACCTTCGTCGAATACGGCGCCGCCGACCTCGGTGTCACCGGCAAGGATGTGCTGCTGGAGCATGGCGGCGAGGGATTGTATGAACCGCTCGATCTGCAGATCGCCCGCTGCCGCCTGATGGTGGCCGGCAAGCCCGGCATCGCGCCGGCACGCCGTCTGCGTGTCGCCACCAAGTACCTCACCATCACCAAGAATTACTACGCCGCCCAGGGCCGCCAGGTGGACCTGATCAAGCTGTACGGCTCCATGGAGCTGGCGCCGCTGGTGGGCCTGGCCGACTGCATCGTCGATCTGGTGGAGACCGGCAACACCCTGAAGGCCAACGGCCTGGAGCCGCTGGAGCACATCATGGACATCAGCTCGCGCCTGGTGGTGAACAAGGCGGCGATGAAGATGAAGCACGCGCGGGTCAAGGCCTTTATCGACCGCATGAACGAGGCTGTGGAGCAGCGCGGCAAAGCGTAACGCTGGAACCACGGAGAACACGGAGTAGAAGCCAGTTTTCCGCACTCCGTGTTCTCCGTGGTTAGATATCTTTCTGTGATTGCTGGAAAACTCGAATGACCATCAAACGACTCGATACCACTACCCCGGATTTCTGGAACGCGCTGGAGCAGTTGCTGGCCTGGGAAGGCGTGTCCGATGACCAGGTCAACGCCGTGGTGCGCGAGATCCTGCAGGCGGTGAAGCAGCGTGGCGATGCGGCGGTGCTGGAATACACCAACCGCTTCGATCGCATGCAGGCCAAGAACATGGCCGAGCTGGAGATCCCGCGCGCGCGGCTGGAAGAGGCCCTGGGCCGCATCAGTCCCGAGCAGCGCCAGGCGCTGGAGCAGTCGGCGGCGCGGGTGCGCGCCTATCACGAACATCAGAAGGTGGATTCCTGGAGTTACACCGAGGCCGATGGCACGCTGCTGGGTCAGCAGGTGACGCCGCTGGATCGCGTCGGCCTGTACGTGCCGGGCGGCAAGGCCGCTTATCCGTCTTCCGTGCTGATGAATGCCATTCCCGCCAAGGTGGCCGGGGTGGAGGAACTGATCATGGTGGTGCCGACGCCGGACGGCATCATCAATGAACTGGTATTTGCCGCTGCGGCGGTGGCCGGGGTGGATCGCGTGTTCGCCATCGGTGGTGCGCAGGCGGTGGCCGCGCTGGCCTACGGTACCGAGAGCGTGCCGCAGGTGGACAAGATCGTCGGCCCCGGCAATATCTATGTCGCCACCGCCAAGGGCATGGTGTTCGGCAGCGTCGGCATCGACATGATCGCCGGCCCCTCCGAGATCCTCATCGTCTGCGACGGCCAGACCGAGCCGGACTGGATCGCCATGGACCTGTTCTCCCAGGCCGAGCACGACGAGGACGCGCAGTCCATCCTGCTCTGTCCCGATGCCGCCTTCCTCGATGCGGTACAGGACAGCATTGCGCGCCTGCTGCCCACCATGGAGCGCGCCGACATCATCCGCAACTCGCTGTATGGCCGTGGCGCCCTGATCAAGGTACGCGACCTGGACGAGGCGGTGGCCGTGGCCAACCACATCGCGCCGGAGCACCTGGAGCTGTCGGTGGCCGAGCCGCAGGCGATGGCGCAGAAGATCAAGCACGCCGGCGCCATCTTCATGGGCCGCCACACTGCCGAGGCGGTGGGCGACTACTGCGCCGGCCCCAACCACGTGCTGCCCACCTCGCGCACCGCGCGCTTCTCCTCGCCGCTCGGCGTGTACGACTTCCAGAAGCGCTCCTCGCTCATCATGTGCTCGCCGGACGGTGCCTCCGAGCTGGGCAAGGTGGCCTCGGTGTTGGCGCGCGGCGAGGGCCTCACCGCCCACGCCCGTTCCGCCGAATTCCGCATCAAGCCCTAATCGGAGCCGCGCATGAGCCGCTACTGGAGTCCGCTGGTGCACCGGCTGTCGCCCTACGTGCCGGGCGAGCAGCCCAAGATGCAGAATCTGGTCAAGCTCAACACCAACGAAAATCCCTACGGGCCGTCGCCGCGCGCCCTGGCGGCGATCAGTGCCGCGGTGAACGACGGCCTGCGCCTGTATCCCGATCCCACCGGCATGGCGCTGCGCCAGGCGGTGGCCGACTACTACGGCCTTACCACTGCGCAGGTGTTCGTCGGCAACGGCTCCGACGAGGTGCTGGCCCATGTGTTTCTCGGCCTGTTCCAGCATCCGGCGCCGCTGCTGTTTCCCGACATCACCTACAGCTTCTATCCGGTGTACTGCGGGTTGTATGGCATCGAGTATCAGACACTGCCGCTCTCCGACGCGTTCGAGCTGCGCGTGACCGATTACCTGCGTCCCAACGCCGGCATCATCTTCGCCAATCCCAACGCCCCTACCGGCCGCCTGTTGCCGCTGGCGGAGATCGAATGGCTGTTGGCGCGCAACACCGATTCGGTGGTGGTGGTGGACGAGGCCTATGTGGATTTCGGTGGCGACAGCGCCGTGGCGCTGGTGGACAGATATCCCAACCTGCTGGTGGTGCAGACGTTGTCGAAATCGCGCTCCCTGGCCGGCCTGCGCGTCGGCTTCGCCCTCGGCCACCCGGAGCTCATCCAGGCGCTGGAGCGGGTGAAGGACAGCTTCAACTCCTATCCGCTGGACAGGCTTGCCCTGGTCGGCGGTGTGGCGGCGATGGAGGACCGCGAGCACTTCGAGCGCACGCGCCGGGCGGTGATGGACAGCCGTGCCGCGCTGTGCCGCGAGCTGGAACAACTCGGCTTTTCCATGCCGCCGTCGGCGGCCAACTTCATCTTCGCCACCCATCCGGCGCGCGATGCGGCGGAACTGGCGGCAGCGCTGCGCACCCGCGGCATCATCGTGCGCCACTTCCGCCTGCCGCGCATCGACCAGCACCTGCGCATCACCATCGGCACGCCGGAACAGAACGCTGCGCTGGTGGCGGCGTTGCGCGAAATCCTGGCCTGACATCCGACGTGGAGGGCATCGGCATGAAGAACCTGTTGCTGCAACCCGTCGAATACAAGATCGCAAAGACCGCCTGGGGCACCTGGCGCAGCCACCTGTCGGAGCAGGGGCGCTACTACGCCGAATTCACCTCCCACGCCGAATTCCTCGGCTGGCCGCTGCTGCACTACACCCGCGGTATCAATCCGCAGACCGGTAGCCGCAAGACCGCTCGCGGGGTGATCGCCGTAGGACGGGTGGCGGTGGGCGGCCTGGCCGTCGGCCAGGCCGCGTTCGGCCTGTGCGCCGTGGGTCAGGCCGGTTTCGGCATTCTGTTCGGTCTGGGGCAGGCGTGCAGCGGGCTGTATGCCGTCGGCCAGCTCGCCCTCGGTGGCTGGTTCGGTATCGGCCAGCTGGCCACCGGCCAGACCGCCATCGGCCAGCTCGCCCTCGGCGAATATGTCCTGGCCCAGCTCGGCATCGGCAGCTACCTGTGGACACCGGAGCAGGCCGACCCGGAGGCGGTGGCCCACTTCACCGCCCTGTGGGAGCGGGTCAAGGCGCTGTTCTGAGGCGCCGGCCTTTGGCCCTGCTCTGGTTCAGACAGGACGGCGCCACGCGCTACGAGGTGCGTACGGCGGGCCATTCCATCCGCCTCTATACCAACGGCGTCTTTCACAGCCAGTACAACCCGCGCCAGCCGGTGAGCGGCAGCCTGTGGGACCTGCTGATGCTGCCGGCGTTCTTCGCACCGCAGGCGGTGCAGCGGGTGCTGATGCTGGGGGTGGGCGGCGGCGCGGTGATCCGCCAGCTCAACCATTTCCTTGCCCCACAGGCCATCGTCGGCGTGGAGCTCAATCCGATCCATCTGGACGTGGCGCGACGCTTTTTCGGCGTGGCGGCGGCCAACGTCACCCTGCACCAGGCGGATGCGCTGTGCTGGGTGCGCGATTACCGGGGCGAACCCTTCGATCTGATCATCGACGACCTGTTCGGTCATGCCGACGGCGAACCGCAGCGGTCGGTGGCGGCGGACGGGCGCTGGTTCCGCCAGCTGGGCAAGCTGCTCGCCCCGGACGGGATGCTGGTGTTCAATTTTCCCGCCGCCACGGAGTTGCAGGCGTGCGCCTGGTTTACTGACGCAGGGCTGCACGCCCGCTACCCTGCCGCCTTCCGCCTTACCGCCCCGCAGTACCACAACGCGGTGGGCGCCTTCTTGCGCCGGGAGGTTCCCACCGCCCGGCTGCGCGCGCAGCTGGCGGCCTGGCCGGCGCTCGACCCCGCCCGGCGCAGCTGCCGTCTCAACTATCGTATCCGCCGCCTCTAGCAGCGGAGTCTCCGCACCGGGTTTGTGAAGCAAGTATTGTATTTTTCAATACTCAGTATTGGATTTTTGATGAGTCAGGTACAATGCCCGCCATTTTTGCGGTTTCCCCTCTTTGTTTTATCTAACTGATTGAGAGATATAGAAATTCCCATGAATTCCAAGGATATGACCGCGCGCCTGGACCCCGATCGCTTCGGCAAGGGCACCGGCGCCGCCCGTTCGCGTCGCCCCGTCTACATGGATTTCCTGCCGCCCTGCAACAACGCCTGCCCCGCCGGTGAAGACATCCAGGCCTGGTTGGCACTGGCCCAGGCCGGCCGCTACGAGGAGGCCTGGCAGACGCTGATCGAAAACAACCCGTTCCCGGCCATCCATGGCCGCGTCTGCTATCACCCCTGCGAAACCTCCTGCAACCGTGCCTACACCGACCAGGAAGTGAGCATTCACGCGGTCGAGCGTTTCCTCGGCGACCTGGCGATGGAACAGGGCTGGAAACCGAAGTACACCCCGCGCCCGGGCGGCAAGCGCGTGCTGGTCATCGGCGGTGGCCCCAGCGGCCTGTCGGCGGCCTACCACCTGACCCGTCTCGGCCACACCGTGGAGGTCTACGAGGCCGGCCCGGTGGCCGGCGGCATGATCCACTTCGGCATCCCGGCCTACCGCATGCCGCGCAAGGAACTGGAACAGGAGATCCAGCGAGTGGTGGACATGGGCGTGAAGATTCGTTTGAACTACCGCGTCGACGACGTGCTGGGCGAGAAGACCGCCGGTAACTTCGATGCGGTGTTCGTCGCCGTGGGCGCGCACATCTCCAAGAAGATCGACATCCCGGCGCGCGATGCGCGCGGCATGATGGATGCGGTGAGCTTCCTCAAGAGCGTGGAGCAGGGCGAGAAGGTCACCCTCGGCCGTCGCGTCGCCATCTACGGCGGCGGCAACACGGCGATGGACGCCGCCCGCGTGGCCAAGCGCATGGGCGTGGACGAGGCGATGATCATCTATCGCCGCGACCGCGCCAACATGGCCGCCCACGACTTCGAGGCCGACGAGGCGCTGGAAGAGGGTGTCAAGTTCAACTGGTTGCGCTCGATCAAAGAAATCGACGGCTCCACCATCGAGGTGGAAGTGATGGAGCTGGACGACAAGGGCCGCCCGCGTCCCACCGGCCGCTTCGAGAAGCTGGAGGCCGACTCGCTGATCCTTGCCGTGGGCCAGGAGACCGACACCGGCTTTTTGGGCCGCATCCCCGGTATCGAGTTCAAGGCCGACGGCACGGTGATCGTCAATTCCGCCATGATGACCGGCGCCGAGGGCATCTTCGCCGGCGGCGATATGGTGCCGTCAGAGCGCTCGGTGACCATCGCCACCGGTCATGGCAAGAAGGCCGCGCGTCACATCGATGCCTGGCTGCGCGGCGAGACCTACCGCCCGCATCCCAAGCACCCCATTGTCAAGCACGAGCAGTTGCAGCTGTGGTACCGCACCCAGGCGCCGCAGGTGGAACAGCCGCATCTGCCGCTGGCGCAGCGCCTCGGCGGTTTCGAGGAGATCCTCAAAGGTATCAGCGAACATGATGCGGTGTACGAGGCCAAGCGCTGCCTGTCCTGCGGCAACTGCTTCGAGTGCGACGGTTGCTACGGCTCCTGTCCCGAGGACGCCATCATCAAGCTGGGACCGGGCAAGAAGTACCGCTACGACTATGCCCGCTGCACCGGCTGCGGCACCTGCGCCGAACAGTGCCCGTGCCACGCCATCGAGATGATTCCCGAAACGGCCAGCAACGGCAGCCGCGTGGCGTGATGAGTGAATGTAGGATGGGTGTAGCGTAGCGCAACCCATCATGCCCGGCGGATGGGTTGCGCTGTGCTCCACCCATCCTACGGTCCACACCAGTTTTTTAGGATGATCCGCAAGAATATGAGCGAACAGAATACTGCCAAGAAGGTGACCGTCGATGGCGGCCACGCCGTCGCCCACGTGGCCTACCGCGTGAGTGAAATCTGCTCCATCTATCCCATTACCCCGTCGTCGGATATGTCCGAGCTGTCCGACCTGTGGGCGACCCAGGGCATCAAGAACATCTGGGGCCAGGTGCCGCAGGTGATCGAGATGCAGAGCGAGGGCGGCGCCGCCGGCACGGCGCACGGCGCGCTGCAGACCGGTGCATTGACCACCACCTTCACCGCCTCCCAGGGTCTGCTGCTGATGCTGCCCAACATGTTCAAGATTGCCGGCGAGCTGACCTCGACGGTGTTCCATGTGGCGGCACGTTCCATCGCCGCGCAGGCGCTGTCCATCTTCGGCGATCATCAGGACGTGATGGCGGCGCGCATGACCGGCTGGGCCATGCTGGCCTCGTGCTCGGTGCAGGAGGCGCACGATGCGGCGCTCATCGCCCATGCCGCCACCCTCAAGGCACGTGTGCCGTTCATCAACTTCTTCGACGGCTTCCGCACCTCGCACGAAATCAACAAGATCAGTCTGATCCCCGATGGTCAGATCAAGGCGATGATCAACGACGAGCTGGTGTGGGAGCACCGTCGCCGCGCCCTCAATCCCGACAATCCCTTCATTCGCGGCACGGCGCAGAATCCAGATGTGTACTTCCAGGGCCGCGAGAGCGCCAATCCGTACTATGCCCGGGTGCCGCAAATCGTGCAGGAGACCATGGATCAGCTGGCCAGTCTCACCGGCCGGCAGTACCACCTGTTCGATTATTTCGGCGCCGCCGACGCAACCGACGTCATCATCATTATGGGGTCGGGTGCGCAGACGGTGGAGGAAACCATCAAGCGCCTCAACGCCGAAGGCCGCAAGCTGGGTGTGATCACCGTGCGCCTGTTCCGTCCGTTCAGCACCGAACACCTGATCGCCGCGCTGCCCAAAAGCTGCCAGCGCATCGCCGTGCTGGATCGCACCAAGGAACCGGGCAGCGCCGGCGAGCCGCTGTATCAGGATGTGGTCACCGGTCTGGCCGAGGCCTACGGCAACGATCAGCTGGCGTTCATGCCGAAGATCATTGGCGGCCGCTATGGCCTGTCGTCCAAGGAATTCACCCCGGCCATGGTCAAGGGGGTATTCGACAATCTGGCGGGAAAGACCCCGAAGAATCATTTCACCATCGGCATCAACGACGACGTCAGCCACACCTCCATCGATTACGACGAGTCCTTCGACATCGAGCCGGCCAATGTCACCCGCGCCATGTTCTTCGGTCTTGGCTCCGACGGCACCGTGTCGGCCAACAAGAACTCCATCAAGATCATCGGCGAGTCCACCGACCTCTACTGTCAGGGTTACTTCGTCTATGATTCCAAGAAGGCCGGTTCGCAGACTACCTCGCATTTGCGCTTCGGTCCCGACCTGATCCGCGCGCCGTACCTCATCACCTCGGCCAATTTCATCGCCTGCCACAAGACCAACTTCATCAACCAGGTGGAGATGCTCAACAATGCGGCCAAGGGTGCGGTATTCCTGCTCAACAGCCCGGTAGGGCCGGAGGCGGTGTGGGATACGCTGCCGATGCCGGTGCAGCAGACCATCATCGACAAGCAGCTCAAGTTCTACGTCATTGATGCGACGACGGTGGCGCGCAATGCCGGCATGGGGCGGCGTATCAACACCATCATGCAGACCTGTTTCTTCGCCCTGTCCGGTGTGCTGCCGCGTGACGAGGCCATCGCCAAGATCAAGAAGGCCATCGAGAAGACCTACGCGCGCAAGGGCGCGGAGGTTGTGCAGCTCAACTTCAAGGCGGTGGACGCGGCGCTGGATCACCTGCACCAGGTCGAGGTGCCGGGCCGGGTGACGTCGCACAGCGCCATGAAACCGGTGGTTTCACCGCTGGCGCCGAAGTTCGTGCAGGAGGTGACCGCGCCGATGCTGGCCGGCCACGGCGATGCGCTGCCGGTGTCGATGATCCCGGTGGACGGCACTTACCCGAGCGGTTCGGCGCGCTGGGAGAAGCGCAACATCGCCGACTTCATTCCCAAGTGGGAGCCGGGCGTGTGCATCCAGTGCGGCAATTGCTCCTTTGTCTGCCCGCACAGCGTCATTCGCGCCCGTTTCTATCACGAGGACACGCTACAGAACGCACCGGCCAGCTTCGAGTCGGCGCCGGTTACCGCACGCGGCTTCCCGGAGACGCGCTATACGCTGCAAATCTATCTGGAAGATTGCACCGGCTGCGGCCTGTGCGTGGAGGCCTGTCCGGCCTTCGATCAGAACGATGCCTCGCGCAAGGCCATCAATATGACGGAAAAGGCGCCGTTGCTGGAGGATGGTCGCAGGAACGTCGAGTTCTTCGACACCATCCCGGTCAACCGCCGCTCCACGGTCAACTTCGCCTCGGTGCGCGGCGCGCAGTTCCTCGAACCGCTGTTCGAGTTCTCCGGCGCCTGCGCCGGCTGCGGCGAGACGCCCTATGTGCGCCTGCTCACCCAGTTGTTCGGCCCGCGTCTGCTGGTAGCCAATGCCACCGGCTGCTCGTCCATCTACGGCGGCAACCTGCCGGCCACGCCCTGGTCGGTGAACAAGGACGGCCGTGGCCCGGCCTGGTCCAACTCGCTGTTCGAGGACAACGCCGAATTCGGCCTCGGCATGCGTGTGGCGGCGGATCAGCACACCGCGTTGGCCAAGGATCTGCTCTCGCAGATGACCGATTACTTCGACCAGGAGTTCATCGACTCGCTGATGGACACCAGTCAGGAGATCGGCGCGCAGATGAGCCGCCAGCGCCAACGCGTGCAGGAGCTGAAGCAGCGCCTGCGCGAGATCGACGACCCGCGCGCCAAGTCGCTGCTCACCGTGGCTGATCATCTGGTGCGCCGCTCGGTGTGGCTGGTGGGTGGTGACGGCTGGGCCTACGACATCGGCTCCTCCGGTCTCGATCACGCGCTGGCCTCAGGCCGCAACATCAACGTGCTGGTGCTGGATACCGAGGTGTATTCCAACACCGGCGGCCAGGCCTCCAAGTCCACCCCCATCGCGGCGACAGCGAAGTTCGCCGCTGCTGGCAAGGCGGTGACCAAGAAGGATCTGGCGCTGCAGGCCATCTCCTACGGCAATGTCTACGTGGCGCGCGTCGCCATGGGTGCCAACCCGCAGCAGACGCTGCAGGCCATGCGCGAGGCGGAGGCCTATCCGGGGCCGTCGATCATCCTCGCCTACAGCCCCTGCATCGCCCACGGCATCGATCTGCGCGACGGCCTGTCGCAACAGGTGAAGGCGGTGGATTCCGGTTACTGGCCGCTGCTGCGCTACAACCCGCAGCTGCGTGCCGCCGGCAAGAAGCCGTTCATCCTCGACTCGACACGGCCGACGCTCAAGCTGGAGGACTTTGCCTACAACGAGCAGCGCTACAAGCTGTTGCAGAAGAGCAATCCCGATGCGGCTAAGCGGCTGATGAAGCTGGCGCAGGAATCACTGGACCTGCGCTGGCAGACTTATGAGCACATGGCCAAGCAGGATCCGTCGGAGTTCCAGCCGGTGAGTCAGTGACAACAAGGGGGCGCAAGCCCCCTTGTTTTTGCCGTGTCGCTGCGTGATGGATGACGCTATTTTTTTGCCCGCTTTCCCCTGCACCGACGTTGCGGCACAATGGACCGGCGCCTTACGCCGGAGAACGAATCGCCATGCGCACAATCCTGCTGTTTGTCATTTCACTGTTGCTGTTCGCATGTTCCGGGCAGCAGGCGGAGCAGCTGCGCGTGGAAGAGGCATGGATACCCGAGATACCGCCGATGATCTCGGTGACGGCGGGCTGGATGGTGCTGCACAACGATGGTGATACGCCCAAATACTTGATTGGCGCCTTCAGTCCCAACGCCGGCGACATCGAGATTCACCAGTCGGTGGTAGTGAACGATATGGCGCGCATGGTGCTGCAGCCGGAATTGGAAATTCCCCCCCGCGGCAGCCTGGTGTTCAGCAATGAGACCGGCTATCACCTGATGCTGTACAAGAGTCGTGGCATGACGGCGGGTGCGCGCATTCCCATTACCCTGACCTTCCGTGACGGCTCCGCCCTGACCGTGGAGTTTACCGTGCGCGATCGGCGCACGTTGCATCAATAAATGTCGTGCAGACCGTGGTACAGGCCCAGCACCAGGCTGTTGCGGTTGGTCACGTTTTCCTTTTCGATGCAGTAGCCGGGGACGGCCTCCAGATCGAAGCGACTGCTGAGGCGGACGTCTTCCGGGATGTGGGCCAATATGGCCTTGCGGAAGTGCTCCGCATCGCTATCCGGCACGAAGCGGGACGCGGTGTAGGTGTAGTGGTAGGTGGGATCGAAAATGGAGAAGTTGAAGCGCCCCACCGCTTCCACCGCGCCGCTGTGGCTGTAGATGTGGGCCTTGCGTTCGAATTCGTCGGCTGGAATCCATAGACCCACCGAGTAGTCGCGGCATTCCAGGCCGTGGCGGGTACGCATCATGTGTTCCCACAGGGAGAAGTGCTCCAGCGCCACGAAGCGCACACCCTGATCGCCCTTGGGGCCGACCATATGGCAGCGGATCAGCTTCTGAAATTCGGTATTGTCGCTGGCGGCGTGCTGGGGCATCGCTATCTCCTTTCCTGACGGACCTTCGGCCAAGCATACAAGAAATCGGCGGGGGTGGGCACGGGCTGGCGTGGACCCGGCGGCTGCGTCATGATGTTGGCATCGACCTGCGCGGGGTGATGCCATGAAAAACAGTCCTCTGGGTGAATTGCTGCTGGCCACGGGGCACGTTACGGCGGAGCAGCTGGAAGTGGCGTTGCATACCCAGAAGGCGCGCCCCGGCTATCTGGGTGAAATCCTGGTGGGGCTGGACTTCGTCACCGCCGATGAAATCGCCCATGCCGTGGCGGCACAGCACAAGCTGCCTTACATCGATCTGGGCATCAGCGTGCCGCAGAAGAAGGCCTTGCAGGCCATCCCCAAGGATCTGGCGCTGGCGCATACGGTGCTGCCGCTGCGCATCAAGCGCGGCGTGCTGACAGTGGTGACCCACGACCCGGCCAACACCGAGCTGGCGGAATTGCTGGCCGAGACTTCCGGTCTGGAGATTGCCTTTGCCATCAGCGACAAGGCGCTCATCGCCCAGTCGGTGGAGCTGTATTACTTCGAGCTGGAGAACCCCCTCGAAAACCGTATCGCCAGCCTGGTGGACGAGGCCGCCAACGAGCGCGACATCGACATCGAGACTTTTCTCGATCTGCTGATCCAGAACGCCATCAAGGACCGCGCCACCGATATCCATATCCGGCCGCAGGCGCTCGCCTCCCATGTGTTCTACCGCGTCGATGGCGTGCTGCACCACTATTTCGCCTTTCCCGCGCGCATCCATCGCAACGTCATTTCGCGCGTCAAGGTGCTGAGCGACATGGACATCACGCGGCAGCGCGTGCCGCAGGACGGTGGCTTCGCCTTCCATTACCTGCGTGCCGGCTACGACATCCGCGTGGCCATCATTCCCACCTCCTTTGGCGAGAACATGGTATTGCGTCTGTTGCCCAAGACCGAGGCGCTGCACCGTCTGGAACGTCTGGGCTTCGAGGCAGCTCAGGTGGCTGTGCTGGAGCGCTGCCTGCGCAAGCAGTCCGGCATCATCCTGACCGTGGGGCCGAGCGGCAGCGGCAAGACCACCACGCTGTATTCCATGCTGCGGCGCAGCAATATCCTGCAGCGCAACGTGGTTTCGGTGGAGGATCCCATCGAATACCAGCTCTCCCTGGTACAACAGACTGCCGTCAACGAGGCGGCGGGTTACACCTTTGCTGATTCGCTGCAGCATCTGGTACGGCAGGATGCCGACATCATCCTGCTCGGCGAGGTGCGCAACCAGGAGACTGCCCTGGCGGTGGCGCGCAGTGCCCTGTCGGGTCACCTGATCCTGTCCACCATGACCGCCAATGACGCCCAGGGGGCCATTGCCAGGCTGATGGATTTCGGCGTCAAATCCTACATGCTGTCGGCCACCCTGCTGGTGGTACTGTACCAGCGGCTGGTGCGGCGCCTGTGCGACAACTGCAAGAGGCCGGTGACGTTGAGCTGGGCGCAGCTGGCGGCGGAGGGTTTGGGCGAGGCGGAGGCAGCGGGGGACGTGACGATATACGAAGCCGTCGGCTGCGAGCACTGCCGCGATAGCGGCTATCGCGGGCGCATCGCCGTGGCCGAGCTGCTGGAGGTGAACGAGGAACTGCGCGAGTTGCTCGATAAGGGGCGCATTGCCCTGGAGACCGGCAACCTGCTGCGTCAACAAGGTGCAACCTCCATCCGCGAGGATGCCCTGGCCAAGCTGTTGCAGGGCGTTACCTCGCTGGAGGAGATTCGTCGGGTATTTGCCTAGTTGCCCCCCGGGAGGTAGGGTTCTGGGCGTGGCTTACAACTACTCATCAGGGATCGGGACGCGCCGATGTCGGCCTATCTGACCTACATGCGGGACAACCAGCCGGAGCGGGTGCCGTGTGGCAGCGCCCTGACCATCGGCCGCGACAAGAACAACCATATCGTCCTCACCGACCTGTTGGTCTCGCGCAACCACGCCATGGTGCGCCGGCTCGGCCGCGGTGACTACTACGTCATCGATAGCGGCAGTTCCAACGGTACCTCGGTCAACGGCGGGCGGGTGTCCGCGCCGACGCGCTTGCGCAACGGCGATCGCATCGCCATCGGTCTGACCGAGTTCGTGTTCGAGCAGGGGATCCAGCCGGCCCGCTTCAACGACTCCATCTCCTTTCAGCAGACGGTCATCTTCCACAGCCCGGTGATCAAGGAGATCACGGTGCTGGTGGCCGACATCCGCGATTACACCGGCCTGTCGGAGCAGGTCTCCATCCAGACCCTGTCGCGACTGATGAGCAAGTGGTTCCAGGATGTCAGCGACATCATTCACGCCAGCGGCGGCACCATCGACAAATTCATCGGCGACTGCGTGTTCGTGCGCTGGGACAATGACAAGGCGCCGGACAATGTGATGACGGCCCTGCGCACCGCCTGGCAGATCGCCGAAACCACCGCCCGGCTCAAGCTCGCCTTTCCCGAACTGCCGCGGCCGCTGCGTATCGGCGCCGGCATCAATACCGGCATGGCCTCCCTCGGCATCGGCGCCGACAACACCGCCCTGGGCGATACGGTGAATACCGCCTTTCGCCTGGAGAGTGCGACCAAGGGGCTGGGGCGTGACATCGCCCTCAGCGAAAGCTCCTATCGCCACCTGCCGCAGCATCACTGGGCCGGCGCCGAACAGACCCTGCGGCTCAAGGGCAAGAAGGAGCCGGTGCGGCTGTTCTGTCTCGACTTTGCCCTGGTGGAGAAGATCGTGCAGGAGGGAGCGAGCTCCTGATGGCTGCAGGCGGGAATTCAGACATTCATTCATCTCCAGACTTTGCCCACTCCCTGCGCCCGGCCCGCGGGGCGTGGGTTCTAGCCCTGTCCCTTTTCGGGTAACATTGCGGCACCTTTGCGCCATAGGCGTGGTCACAGGAAGCATGGCTGTGCCGGAGAGCCCGTACATGGGAGAGGACGCGGACAATGGGCTGTTTGCGGGGCTGCAGGAGTTGAGTGCCGGCGCCTTTCCCAAAATCTGCCCCAACTGTGGCCGCACCTACGAGAATCTGGCGCAGTTCCTTGCGTTGACGGTCCCTGCCGGAGGCCGCAGCGGACTCAAGTCGGCGCTGGACGATGATGATAAGCCGGTAGTGGAGTTGTTCCGCAATTGTGTGTGCGGCTCGACATTGATGGATTTTTGCCGTTCGCGGCGCGATGAGACGAATGACGGCCAGCGGCGGCGTGCTACCTTTAACCGCATGTTGGATGTGTTGGAGCGACGGGGTTTGCGCCGAGATGTCGCCCATGATGAATTGCTCAAGCTGACACGCGGCGAGCGCAGTGAACTGATCGACGGCCTGCTCAAGGCCGCCACCTAGAGGTTGGTACAGGGAAGATGAAACGTATACTCGCAGGGTTGGTGCTGTTGTTGACTGGCGTGCTGCCTGCGGTGGCCGCGACGGATTTCAACGGCAGGTGGTTCGGCGATGACGGCGCCACCTACTATGTGCGCCACACCGGCGACGAAATCTACTGGTTCAACGAAGGCGGACCGCAGGAACCGCGCCGCACCTCCATCTTCAATGGCCGCGTGCGCGGCCAGATGATCCTCGGCAGTTGGATCGACGTGCCCAAGGGCACCACCTCGGCGCGTGGTGAACTGCATCTGGCTGTTCGCGAGGGGGGCAATGTCCTGGAAGTCACCCGCGTCACCGGCGGTTTCACCGCCACCCGCATCACCCGCGCCGGCTTCGTCCCGCCGGTAGCGCCACTGGAAGAGAAGTGCCTCGACTTCGATCCCGATAAAATCTCCGTACGCCAGGTCGATGGCAAGTTCCAGATTGCGCAGGACGACTGGTGGCTGTTTGATTTCGGCACCCGCGAGACCGATGCCTATGCTGCGCTGAAGATCATCCAGCAGTACGGCATGAACCAGTCCTGCTTCATCGGTGAACCGCCGGCCTTCCGCTTCCTGCTCACCGGCGGACGTCCGCCCATCGGGCAGTGGTATGAGGAAGACTGTGTGCGTTTCCATCCCAGCACCGCGGCGCTGGTACAGCGGCAGGGCCGCTGGCTCATCGTCGACAATGACCTGCGTCTGTTCGACCTGGGCGACCGCGAGGCGGAGGCCCGCGCGGCACTGACCGTGATCCGCAAGCATCAGTTTACCCACGCCTGCTATATCGGCCGGCCCAGTACTACTTTCGAATACCTGCGCCGCTGATGTCACCCACGCTGGAGCAGTTGCGCGAGGTGGTGCTGCCCCTGGCGCGGCAGGAACTGCTGCCGCGCTTCACCCGCGTCGCCGCCACTCTGAAGACCGACGGCAGCATCGTGACCGAGGCGGACCTGGCCTGCCAGCAGGCCATTGCCGCCGCGCTGGCCGCGCGCTGGCCCCGCATCCCCTTGTTGGGCGAGGAAATGGAACCGGCCGTACAGCAGGCGTTGTTGAACGAGTCGGCGGAGGGGCTGTGGTGTCTCGACCCGCTGGATGGCACCAGCAATTTTGCCGCCGGCATCCCCTATTTCGCCGTGGCCCTGGCCTACGTCCGCCGCGGCGAGGTACAGCTTGGGCTGGTCTACGACCCGGTGCGCGACGAGTGCTACACCGCCGCACGCGGTCAGGGGGCGTGGCTCAATGATACGCCGCTGTGCGCCCGTGCGACCGGACTGCCATTGTCGCGCTGCGTGGCCATGGTCGACTTCAAGCGCCTGACGCCGGCGCTGGCCACCCGCCTGGTGTGCGCCACCCCGTTTGCCTCGCAACGCAATTTCGGCTCTTCGGCGCTGGATTGGTGCATGCTCGCCGCCGGCCGCGGCCATCTCTATCTGCACGGTCGGCAGAACCTGTGGGATTATGCTGCCGGCAGCCTGATCCTGAGCGAGGCCGGCGGCTGTGCCGAAACCCTGCAGGGCGAGCCGGTGCTGCACGTGAGTCTGCAGCCGCGTTCGGTGGTCGCCACCCTGGACCCGGCGTTGTTCGGGCCGTGGCGCGCATGGATCGCGGCGGACTGACCCTTGTGGTCTAGCTATTATCCTCGTTAGGAGTCGACATGCAGGAATGGGCTGAATACGCCAAGTTCTTTGCCGGTCTGCTGGCCATCGTCAATCCCGTGGGCGCGATCCCGGTGTTCATCGGCCTGACCGAGGGATTGAGCCCGGCGCGGCGCCATCGCACCGCCTTGCTGTCGGCGCTGGCGGTAGGGGCCGTGCTGTTGGCGGCGCTGTTTACCGGCGAGGCGATCCTCAGTTTCTTCGGCATCACCATCGCCTCGTTCCGTGTTGGCGGTGGCATCCTGATCCTGCTCATCGCCGTGTCGATGATGCACGCCAAGCTGAGTCCGGCCAAGCAGACCGACGAGGAGGCGCAGGACGCGGCGGAGAAGGAGTCGGTGGCGGTGGTGCCGTTGGCCATTCCGCTGCTGGCCGGCCCCGGCGCCATCAGTACCATCATCGTCTATGCCCACCGTTCGCCGGCGCCGATGCACTACAGCGTGCTGGCGGCGGAGATCCTACTGATGGCGCTCATCGTCTGGATCGTGTTCCGTGCCGCGCCGCTGTTGTCGCAACGTCTGGGTCGTACCGGCATCAACGTGCTGACGCGCATCATGGGCCTGATCCTCGCCGCCATCGCCGTGGAGTTCATGGCCAACGGCCTGCGCCAGTTACTGCCCGGACTGGCCTGATGCTATCCCTGCTGCGACTGCTGCTGCGTTTCAAACTGCTGTTGCTGACGGCCTGTTTCCCGGTATTCGTTGCCGCCGCATTGGCCTGGTGGCTGGTGCGTCCCTATGTGGCAGGGGTGCCGGCAGAGACACCGCTGCAAGCGCTGGAGGTTGTCACCGCGGCGCAACTGGAGACGGTGTTTGACGGCCATGGTTACACCTGGCCGCCCCAAGCGCCGCTGCCGCGCCTGGCCATCGATCGTTTCCCGCCGGATATCGGTCAGCTCGAGGTGGCGCGCAAGAAGGCACTGTTCTTCCGCAGTCTGCTGCCGCTGGTGGAGGCGGAAAACTCGCGCATCCGTGCCCAGCGCCGTTTCATTGAAGAACGCTTCGCCCTGGGTTCGCTGCGGCCGGGTACGCGCAACTGGAATCAGATAGAGAAGCTGGCGGACCTGTACCGCGTGGCGGGCGATCTGAACGACCCGGTGGTACGCGAGATATTGCTGCGCCGTGTCGATGAGGTACCGGCCGCACTGGTGCTGGCGCAGGCCGCCAATGAAAGCGCCTGGGGCACCTCGCGCTTCGCGCGCGAGGCGAACAATCTGTTCGGCCTGTGGACCTACAAAAAGGATCTCGGCATAGTCCCCGCGCAGCGCATGGAAGGCGCCAAACACTTTGTGCGCGTATTTCCCGATCTGCGCAGCTCGGTACGCGTCTACCTGTTCAACCTCAACATCGGCCATGCCTATGTGGATATGCGTCGTGCCCGTGCGGCCATGCGTGGTGCCGGCATAGAGTTCGATGCCGAGAGCCTCGCCGAGGGTTTGTTGCGCTATTCCGAACGCGGCGAAGAGTATGTGGCGGAGATCCGTGCCATGATCAGCAGCAATGGCCTGGGGCAGCTTGGCCCCCTGCCCCTGGCCTTGCTGCCGGAAGAGTCCTAGTCCACCAGCCAGGGGTGGCTGTACCAGTACCAGCGGCCGCCGCCGGCGGGGGCGGTGCAGTTGTAGCGGCTGCGTCCGGCACGCAGTGGTTCCTGTGCCTGCACCTGCAGGCGCGTATCGTCCAGCCAGTTCGTCGGCAGTGCTTGCCCGGCGGCGTTGTAGCAGGCGATGCGCAGCGGCTGCTGCAGCGTCAGCGTGAGTCGCGGCGGATTGTTGGGACCGGTGTGCGGCTCCCACGGCTCGGCCTTTACCACGGGCAGCGGCAGGCTGCTTGCCTTGCGCGCGAACGGTTCGATGGCGGCGAAGTTTTCCGCCATGGGATAGCGCGGCAGGGCGCGGCGATCGGACAGTGGGCCGATGGCGCCGGAGTGCTGGCCGAAGCCGATGTAGCCCAGGGCGCGCACCAGTTCCGCGGCGCGGGTGTCGTATTCGCCATAGGGATAGGCAAACAGGCGCGGTTCCTGCTCGATACGGTCGCCCAATTCCTCGCGCAGCCGTTGCTGCGCCCGCTCGATGTCGGCCCGCACGCGTTGCTCCCACGCCACGTCATCCTCGCCGGGGCGCCGCTCGGCCATGGAGTCGTGGCTGGCAGTGTGATTGGCGAAGCGCACGCCGTCCTGCTGCATGGCGCGCATCTGCTCCCAGCTCATGAAGCCACCCAGCTTGCGATCCACCGGGTCGGTGTTGACGAATACCGTGAACGGCCAACCGCGTGCCCTGAGGCGCGGCCAGGCGTGTTCGTAGACCGACAGGTAGGCGTCATCCACGGTGATGGCGACGGTGCGGTCGGGCAGCGGCTCTGCGCGCAGGATATGGTCGATCACGCGCTCCAGCGGCCAGACCTGGAAACCGTTCTGCGCCAGATAGTCGAGCTGGGCATCGAACTGCTCCAGGCGGATGCTGGTGGACGGATAGCGGTCCTCACCGAAGCGGTGGTACATGAAGGCCACCGCATGATTGGCCGCGGCGGCGGTCGCCGTGGTGCCCAGTAACAGGATCAGCAGCAGGAAGTGCAGTGCAGCCATCGTCGTCTCCAGAATGAAAACGGCCCCAACGGGGCCGCATTCATTGTACTGCCGCGACGGCTAGCGCGCACCGTGGATGGTGATATCCACGCGGCGATTGGCGGCGCGTCCCGCGGCGGTATCGTTATCCGCCACCGGGCGGGACATGCCATAGCCGGTGGTGGTGATCTTGGCGGCATTGACGCCCTGTTCCACCAGATAGCGTTTGACCGACTGGGCGCGGCGCTCGGACAGTGCCTGGTTGAAGGCGGCGGCGCCGCGATTGTCGGTGTGGCCGGCGACCTCGATGGAGTCCACCGACTCCAGGGCCAGGATACGTTTGGCCAGGGCATCCAGTTCCGTGCGCGCCGCCGGGCTCAGCTCATCGCTGCCCAGGGCGAAGGAGGTGTCACCGCGCAGCGTCACCGGTTGTTCTGCTGCCGGTGCGGGTGCTGCCACCGGCGCCGGTGCAGGCGTTGCCACTGGCGCCGGTGCAGGGGTGGGGTGTGCCACGGGAGCTGGAGTGGGGGCTGCTGTTGCGGCCTTCGCGCCGCATTCCACGGTGGCCAGTTCCGGCTTCCAGTCCTGGGTCTGCACGCAGCCGCCGGAGCCGTCGCGGACCACCCGGCCCTCCTGATCGTGCCAATAGGGTTGTACCGCGAAGGCCAGGCCGGCGGCGGTCAGGCCGCAGGTGGCGAGGGTGAGCTTGAGTAGACGGCGTGATTGCATGACAAGTCCCTTTCTTGCTGAGTGGAGTGAACTTATATACTGGGCTCTGTTTTCGATTTTGCAAGAAAGATGCGGCGGGTGGATGCCCCAGGGCTTGGTGTGTTCCGCTGCGGCGGCCGTGGGGTACTGTATGTTGTGCAAGCCTGGCGGTGAGGGAGTGAGATGAGCGGTTGCTGTGCACAAGGCGGTGTGCAGCATGTACGACGGGTGCAGCAGCGTGCTGGCGATCAATGCGTTGATGTTTTTCGTCATCGCGGCGGCGGCATTACTGCCGCATTTGGCGCTGCGTGTGAAAAGCGCCGCCTGGACTGAACTGAAGGTGAACTGAAGATGGACATCAAGCAATCCTGGCGCACCGGTCTCAGCTTCGGCCTGACCTCCGGCGTAATCACCACCCTGGGCCTGATGGTGGGGCTGCATTCCGGCACCGGCTCGACCCTGGCGGTGATCGGCGGAGTAATCACCATCGCCGTGGCCGATGCCTTTTCCGATGCCCTGGGTATCCACATCGCCGAGGAATCCACCACCGGGCGCAGCGCGCTGGCGGTGTGGGAGGCGACCTTCGCCACCTTGTTCTCCAAGGCCCTCATCGCCCTGACCTTCGTGGTTCCCCTGCTGTTGCTCGAACTGGGCACGGCGATGCTGGCGGCCATCGCCTGGGGACTGGCGCTGATCGCCCTGCTGTCCTGGCATCTGGCGCGCAACCGCGGCGAGCCGGCCTGGCGCGTGATCGGTGAACATCTGCTCATCGCCGTGGTGGTGATCGTCACCACCCATTTCATCGGTGACTGGGTGGCGCTGACCTTTGGTTGAGGCACGTTCCTAACCTATTGCCGGCTATGGCATTTGCTGTTTTGTCCGCCAGCCGCGGCGGGCTTTGCTACAATGCCGCCCCTTCCGTTTTCTGCTGCGCATTGTTTACCCATGACCATTGCACAACGCATTGCCAACGAACTTGCCGTCAAGCTTGCCCAGGTGGAGGCCGCCATTGCCCTGCTCGACGAGGGTTCCACCGTGCCCTTCATCGCCCGCTACCGCAAGGAGGCCACCGGGGGCCTGGACGACACCCAGCTGCGCACCCTGGAGGAGCGGCTGACCTATCTGCGCGAGCTGGACGAGCGCCGCGTCACGGTGCTGAAGAGCATCGAGGAGCAGGGCAAGCTGACGCCGGAACTAAAGGCGGCAATCCTGGCGGCGGACACCAAGACCCGCCTGGAAGACCTCTATCGGCCCTACATGCAGAAGCGCCGCACCAAGGCGCAGATTGCCCGCGAGGCCGGGCTGGAACCGCTGGCCAAGACCCTGTTGGCCGACCCGGCACTCAAGCCTGAAGAAGAAGCGACGCGCTTCATCGATGCCGACAAGGGCGTGGCCGATGTGGCCGCCGCGCTGGACGGCGCACGCCAGATCCTGATGGAGGACTTCGCCGAGGACGCCGAGCTGGTGGGTCGTCTGCGCGAATACCTGTGGGAGCAGGGCCACATGGTGTCCAAGGTGGTGGAGGGCAAGGAGGAGGAGGGCGCCAAGTTCTCCGACTATTTCGACCACCGCGAGCCGCTCAAGGGCGTGCCCTCGCACCGCGCCTTGGCGCTGTTCCGCGGCCGCAAGGAAGGGGTGCTCAATCTGTCGTTGGTGTTGCCCGATGACGAGGCGCTGCCGGCCGGTCAGCTCGGCAGCGCCGAGCGCATGATCGCCGCCCACACAGGGGTGAGCGAACAGGGCCGCCCCGCCGATGCCTGGCTCAAGGAGACGGTGCGCTGGGCCTGGCGCGTGAAGATCTTCACCCACCTCGACACCGACCTGAAGACGCGCCTGCGCGAGGCGGCGGAGGAGGAGGCGATCAAGGTGTTCGCGCAGAATCTGCACGACCTGCTGCTGGCGGCGCCGGCCGGGCCACGTGCCACCCTCGGCCTCGACCCCGGCCTGCGCACCGGCGTCAAGGTGGCGGTGGTGGACAACACCGGCAAGCTGGTGGATACGGCGACCATCTATCCGCACGAGCCGAAGCGGCAGTGGGAGCAGTCCGTCGCCGTGCTGGCCGCGCTGGCGAAGAAGCACGGCGTCGAACTGATCAGCATCGGCAACGGCACCGCCTCGCGCGAGACCGACAAGCTGGCGGCCGACCTCATCAAGCGTCATCCCGAGTTGCGTCTTACCAAGGTGATGGTGAGCGAGGCGGGCGCCTCGGTGTATTCCGCGTCAGAATACGCGGCCAAGGAATTCCCCGATGTGGACGTGTCACTGCGCGGCGCGGTGTCCATTGCGCGCCGCCTGCAGGACCCGCTGGCCGAGCTGGTGAAGATCGATCCCAAGTCGATTGGTGTGGGTCAATACCAGCACGACGTGTCGCAGACGCGCCTGGCGCGCATGCTCGATGCGGTGGTGGAGGATTGCGTCAATGCCGTTGGTGTCGACGTCAACACCGCCTCCAGCGCGCTGCTCACCCGCGTCGCCGGCCTCAATCCCACGCTGGCGGCGAACCTCGTCGCCTACCGCGACGAGCACGGCGCCTTCCCCAATCGTCAGGCCCTGCTCAAGGTGCCGCGCCTGGGCGAGAAGACCTTCGAACAGTGCGCCGGCTTCCTGCGCGTGATGAACGGCGACAATCCGCTCGATGCCTCTGCGGTACATCCCGAGGCCTATCCGGTGGTGGAGAAGATTCTGTCCACCACCGGCAAGGCGATGCGTGAGGTGATCGGCAACACTGGTCTGCTCGGCCGCCTTGCCGCGAACGATTTCGTCGACGAGCGCTTCGGCGAGCCGACGGTGCGTGACATCCTCAAGGAACTGGAAAAACCCGGCCGTGACCCGCGCCCCGAGTTCAAGACCGCCAGCTTCCGCGAGGGTGTGGAGGATATGAAGGATCTGGCGCTGGGCATGATCCTGGAGGGCGTGGTCACCAACGTCACCAACTTCGGCGCCTTCGTCGATATCGGCGTGCACCAGGATGGCCTGGTACACATCTCCGCCCTGGCCGACAAGTTCGTCAAGGATCCGCGCGAGGTGGTCAAGGCCGGTGACGTGGTGAAGGTGAAGGTGCTGGAGGTGGACGTGAAGCGCCGCCGCGTCGCGCTCACCATGCGCCTCAGCGACGACCAGCGCGACCATGTATCATCCGCCATGCCCAAGGAACGTCCCGCCAAGGGTGGCAAGCCACGCCAGGAACGACGCGAGGCGCCGGCACCGGGCGGTGCCATGGCCGAGGCCTTTGCCAAGCTGAAGCGCTGATATGTTTTGCAGTACGGGTGTATTTTTCTCTCAAACGGAATAACCGCATGAACAACGCAGCACAATTGGACGAGGCCGGGCTGGTGCGGCTGGAAGAGTTTCTCAGCGCCGAACAACGCCCGCAGGAGTGCATGGTGCTGGACGAGCTGGACGGTTTTCTCACTGCGCTGGTCTGCACACCCGCTGAGGTGCCTGCCGCAGAGTGGCTGGCCGAGGTGTGGGGTGGCGTGAATCCCGGCTTCGCCGATGACTGCGAGGAACGGGATATCGTGGAACTGATCTTCGCCCTGCGCCGCTCCATAGAGGACGAGCTGCGCGGCAGCGACATCTTCGAACCCATGTGGTACGTGGGGCTGGACGAGGACGACAACGAAGTGGTGGAGCCGGAGGGCTGGTGTTCCGGTTTCATGCGCGCCACCCAGCTGCGCAGCGACCACTGGGATCGCCTGTTCGAGTCTGACGCACAGTACATGTGGCTGGCGCCGATCATTGCCTTCGCCGTGTATCAGTTGCCGGAATCGGCCGAAGACCCGATGCTGGCGCAGCTCGGCAGCGATCAGTCGTTGCGCGAGGAGTTCATCAATGCCATTCCGCCAGCGGTGCAGGATATCTACCGTTCGAGAACGGTGTAGAGACCATCATGCCGTGACCGGCATAACCGTCTCGCCTGCACGCTGGTCGCGGCGATGCCGCTCCTGCATCAGACCCAGACCATGAAGCCCATCTCGAAGGGGTGGCTCAACAGCGGGTGGTAGGGATAGGCGCGCAGCTTGTAGTACTGCATGCCGGAGAGCTTGGGGCGCAGGTCGATGCGGAACAGTGCATCGCCTTGGGCGTTGTGTCCCTGATAGCCGAGGGTGTGGCTGGCCTGGGTGATGAACTCGCCGCTTTCGGTTTCCGTGCCGACCAGGCATTCCACGATCAGGTCTTCCGGTTGCAGCTCGTCGATAGTCATGCTTACTTCGATGGGCACGGTCTCCCCGGCCATGACCTGTTTTTGCAGGTCGTCGGTGCGTTTGATGCTGATTTTGTGCCAGGCGGTACGGATGCGTTTTTTCCATGCCGCCAGCTCGCGTGCCGGGGCGCCGTCCTCCTGCGCCAGGCGTTGCTGCTGGCGTTGCGCCGGGCCGTAATAGTCGCGGATGTAATCCATCACCATGCGCTGGGCGTTGAAGCGCGGCAGCAGTGATTTCATCGACATCTTCGATTTCTTGACCCACCCCTCCGGGTAGCCGTGACCGTTGCGCTGGTAATACAGCGGAATGACGTGGTGCTCCAGCAGGTCGAGCAGTTCGTTGGCCTCTTCGCTGTTGCGGAAGGCTGCATCGTATTGCGGGCCGTGCGGGGTGATGGCCCAGCCGTTATCGCCGTTATAACCCTCGCCCCACCAGCCGTCGGTGACGCTGAGGTTGATCACGCCGTTGATGCCCGCCTTTTGCCCCGAGGTACCGCTGGCCTCCATGGGGAACTCAGGATTGTTGAGCCAGACATCGACGCCGGTGACCAGTTTGCGCCCCAGCGCCATGTCGTAATCCTCCAGCAGAATGATCTTGCCTTCGAATTCCGGCCGCCGCGCATAGTCGTGAATGATCTTGATCAGCTGCTGGCCGGGCTGATCGTGCGGATGCGCCTTGCCGGCAAACATGAACAGTACCGGCCGCCTCGGATCATTCACCAGCCGCGCCAGCCGCTCCGGATTGGAGAACAGCAGGGTGGCGCGCTTGTAGGTGGCGAAGCGGCGCGCAAAGCCGATGGTGAGAATGTCGGTTTCGGTGGGTTGCAGATGGCGCACCAGCCGTTCCAGCTGTGATTCGCTCACGCCGTTGCGCCGGTGCATGCGCAGGGTACGGCGGCGCGCCTCATCCAGGATCTGCGCCTTCAGTGTCTGCCGCAGGCTCCAGAAGGTGTGATCGGGGATGTCTTCGAGTTGTTCCCAGTAGCCGGCATTGAGCAACTCATTGCGCCAGCCGCCGCCGTATTGCATGTCGAGATGATTGACCCACTCACGGGCCAGGAAGGTAGGCACGTGCACGCCGTTGGTGACGTAGCCGATGGGATTTTCCTCGGCCGGGATCTGCGGCCAGATGTAGGCCTCCATCTGCGAGGCGACATCGCCGTGGATACGGCTCACACCGTTGTGGAAGCGCGAACCGCGCAGGCCGAGGGCGGTCTGGTTGAAGCTGTTGGGGGTGGCGGGCGAGGCGCCGAGGGCCAGGATGCGCTCCTCGTCGACGCCAAACTCCTGCATGTAGCGGCCGAAATATTCGCGCATCATGTGGTGGGGAAAGATGTCATGACCGGCGGGAACCGGTGTATGGGTGGTGAATACGGTGGCGGCGGCCACCAGCTCCAGGGCGCTGTCGAAGTCCAGCCCGTTGCCCACCTGTTCACGGATACGCTCGAGGATCTGGAACGCGGTGTGATCCTCGTTGATGTGCCAGACGGTGGGCTGGATGCCGAGGGCGCGCAGGGCGCGCACGCCACCGATACCGAGGGCGATCTCCTGCTGCAGGCGCGTATGAATGTCGCCGCCGTACAGCTGGTAGGTGATGGAGCGATCGTTTTCCTGATTGCCGGGCAAATCGGAGTCGAGCAGATAGAGACGGATGTGGCCGGCGCGCGCCTCCCACACCTTCAGCTCGACGCGGCGGTGCGGCAGCTCGATGAAGACATGCACTTCATTGCCGCTGGCGTCCAGGGCCGGGCGTACCGGCAGATCGCGGAAATCCACCGGATGGTAGTGGGCGATCTGGTAGCCGCCGCCGTCGATGGTCTGGTTGAAGTAACCCTGGCGATAGAGCAGGCCGACGGCGACGAAGGGCAGGCCCAGGTCGCTGGCCGCCTTGCAGTGGTCGCCGGCGAGGATGCCGAGGCCACCGGAATAGATGGGAAAGCTCTCGTGCAGGCCGAACTCGGCGCAGAAGTAGGCCACCAGGTCGCGTTGCGGGTCCAGATGCAGCAGGACATCGCCACGTGCCTCTTCCTGCAGGTAGACGTCATAGGACGAGATGACGCGGTTGTAGTCCTGCATGTAGATGCGATCCTGCGCCGCCCGTTCCAGCGCATCCTGCGCCACCTGGCGCAGGAACACCTTGGGATTGTGGCCGCACTGTTCCCACAGCGATATGTCCAGGCGGCGGAACAGACCGCGCACCTGCCGGTCCCAGCTGTAGAACAGATCGTTGGCCAGCTCCTGCAAACGCGTCAGGCGCGGGGGAATGCGCGGCTGGACTTCCAGTGAATAGCGGGTGCCGGGCATGGGTGCTTCCTGCGGTCAGAGTCGAATAACTGGAGAGTATAGGCGTAGATCCGGCCGCAGGTTACAAGGCGCAAGTTACAGGAAGAATACAACCCATCTTGTGCATCACGGCTCACCGACTTCTTCGAGATAGCGGGCGGCAAATTCGCGATCACTGGTGACGATGTGGGCAACGAGCCAGTCACGCAGCGAGTGCATCAGATCACTGTTCACCGGCATTTTGCCCTGACTGACATCGTTGACCAGCGACTTCAATTCGGCTAGCAGCATGGTATGTTCGCGCTGGTGGCTGATGTGGTCGCGGAAACCGATGGACAGCATCAGTTTCTCTTCATAGAGAAAGTGAGAGCGGGCGTGGCGGTGAATGCGTTGCAGCAGTTCAGCGGGGGTGGCGTTGACCGTGTCGGTATGCAGCGTATTTGCCAGCAGGTTGAGCAGGTCTACCAGCTCGCGGTGCTGATAGTCGATGGGTGCGATGCCGAGATTGAGGTGGGACTGCCACTCGATCAAAACCGCCATGTCTCCTCCATGCCTGCCGGTGAACTGGAAGTGTTGACCGAAATGGACTGGAAAAGTGCCGCACAAGGGTACGATTCTGCGTTCAATCGTGCCGCAAATCGGCTTTTCTGGCAAATCGCAGGGGCCGCTTACGGCCCCTGCTCAGGGGCTACAGGCGGGCGATACGCGCCTGCTGTTCGCTGAGCTGGGCCAGGGCGGTCTGTACTTCGGCCAGGCGGGCGCGCTCTTTCTCCACCAGTTCGGCCGGGGCCTTGGCGGTAAAGCTTTCGTTGGACAGTTTGCCCTGCATGCGCTCGATGTCCTTTTCCAGCTTGCCCATCTCCTTGCTCAGACGCGCCAGTTCCGCTTCCTTGTCGATGAGGCCGGCCATGGGCACCAGCAGCTGCATCTCACCCACCAGCGAAGTGGCCGATTCGGGGGCGGCATCACCGGCATTGAGCCAGGTGATGGATTCGGTGCGCGCCAGGCGTTGCAGGAACAGGCCATTGCGCTCCAGGCGTTGCTTGTCCTCGGCGGAACCGTTCTGCAGCAGTACCGGCAGGGCCTTGCTCGGGGCGATGTTCATGCCGGAACGGATCTTGCGCACGCCGACGATGAAGTCCATCACCCACTGCATCTCGCCCTCGGCAGCGGCGTCAGGCGCGAAATCGGCGGCCTGCGGGTAGGGCTGGCGCATGATGGTGTCGCCTTGGACGCCGGCCAGCGGCGCCACGCGCTGCCAGATCTCTTCGGTGATGTAGGGCATGATGGGATGGGCCAGGCGCAGCAGAGTTTCCAGCACGCGCACCAGGGTCTGGCGGGTGCCGCGCTCCTGCGCCTCGGTCGCATCGCCGCTGGTCAGCACCGGCTTGGACAGTTCCAGATACCAGTCGCAGTACTCGTTCCAGGTGAAGTCGTAGATGGCCTGGGCGGCGAGGTCGAAGCGGTAGCCGTTGACGGCTTCGTTGATGGTGCTGACGGTGCGGGAAAGGCGCGACAGGATCCAGCGGTCGGCCAGCGACAGCTCGCAGGCACCGCCGGTCTGGCCGCAATCCTTGTCTTCGGTATTCATCAACACGTAGCGCGCGGCGTTCCACAGCTTGTTGCAGAAGTTGCGGTAGCCCTCGATGCGGCCGGTATCGAAGTTGATGTCGCGGCCGGTGGAGGCGAGCGCGGCGAAGGTGAAGCGCAGTGCATCGGTGCCGTAGGGCTTGATGCCGTCGGGGAACTCGGCGCGGGTCTGTTTTTCGATCTTCTTGGCCATCTCCGGCTGCATCAGGCCGGTGGTGCGCTTCTGCACCAGGGTCTCCAGATCGATGCCGTCGATGAGGTCGATGGGGTCGAGTACGTTGCCCTTGGACTTGGACATCTTCTGGCCGTGGGCGTCGCGCACCAGGCCATGGATGTACACCTCGCGGAACGGCACGTCGCCCATGAACTTCAGGCCCATCATGATCATGCGGGCGACCCAGAAGAAGATGATATCGAAGCCGGTGACCAGCACCGAAGTCGGGTAGAAGGTCTTGAGGGCATCCGTTTGCCGCGGCCAGCCCAGCGTCGAGAATGGCCACAGGGCGGAGGAGAACCAGGTGTCGAGCACGTCCTCGTCCTGCTGCAGCTTCACCTCGAAGCCCAGCTTGTGTGTGTCGCGCACCTCGGCTTCCGAGCGGCCTACATACACCTTGCCCTGTTCGTCATACCAGGCGGGGATGCGGTGGCCCCACCAGATCTGGCGGGAGATGCACCAGTCCTCGATCTTGTGCATCCAGTCGAAGTAGGTGTTCTTCCAGTTGTCGGGCACGAAGCGGATGCGGCCGTCTTCCACCACCTTGATCGCCTCGGCGGCGAGTGGCGCCACCTTGACGTACCACTGGTCGGTGAGCAGCGGCTCGATGACGCTGTGCGAGCGGTCGCCGCGCGGCACCATCAGCTTGTGGTCCTCGATCTTCTCGATCAGGTCCAGTTCCTTCAGGTCACGCACGATCTGATCACGCGCCTCGTAGCGATCCAGACCGCGGTATTGTTCCGGCGCGTTGGCGTTGATCTTGGCGTCGATGGTGAAGACGTTGATCTGCGGCAGGTTGTGACGCTGACCGACGGCGTAGTCGTTGAAGTCATGCGCCGGGGTGATCTTGACGCAGCCAGTGCCGAACTCGCGGTCGACGTAGTCGTCGGCGATGATGGGGATTGCGCGGCCCACCAGCGGCAAGGTGATGGTCTTGCCGATGAGGTGCCGGTAGCGCTCGTCCTCGGGATTCACTGCCACGGCGCTGTCGCCCAGCATGGTCTCGGGACGGGTGGTGGCGACGACCAGGTGGCCGCTGCCGTCGGACAGGGGGTAGCGCAGGTGCCACAGGTAGCCGTTCTCCTCCTCGCTGATCACTTCCAGGTCGGACACGGCGGTGTGCAGCACCGGGTCCCAGTTGACCAGGCGCTTGCCGCGGTAAATCAGTCCTTCTTCGTACAGGCGCACGAAGACTTCTTTCACCGCGTCGTTGAGGCCCTCGTCCATGGTGAAGCGCTCTTTCGACCAGTCCGGCGAGGCGCCCATGCGCCGCAGCTGGCGGGTGATGGTGCCGCCGGATTCGGCCTTCCACTTCCACACCTCGTCGAGGAAATTCTCGCGGCCGAGGTCATGGCGGGTCTTGCCCTGGGCCAGCAGGCGGCGCTCCACCACCATCTGGGTGGCGATGCCGGCATGGTCGGTGCCCGGCTGCCACAGGGTGTTCTTGCCGTGCATGCGGTTGTAGCGGATCAGGGCATCCATGATGGTGTCCTGGAAGGCATGCCCCATGTGCAGCGAGCCGGTGACGTTGGGCGGCGGGATCATGATGCAGTAGGCATCGCTGTTGGCACCGCTGTCGCTCATTGGAGCGAACCAGCCGTTCTGCTCCCAGGTTTGGTACCAGCGCTGCTCGATGGAATGGGGTTCGTAGCTCTTGTCCATGTCGTTCTTCTAAGTCAGAAGCAAACCACGGAGCACACGGAGAGGGTTTGTTGCTCGATGCGGGCGGCGGCCACGCCGTAACCCGTCGATGCCTTCATGCCCTCCGTGCCCTCCGTGGTTGCTCGGGAGTTGAAAAGTGGGGCGGGATTATACCCGATGGGGGCTATTTCAGCAGGTTGCGCATGCGCAGCTCGTCGCGCAGGACGCGCTTCAGCTCCAGGCGGATGCGGGGCATTTCGCGGTCGATGATCTGGTCGAGGAGGGCATGCAGCTCATCCTCGGAAGGGAGGGGCGGGGGCGTCATGGCTTGCGGCGCGGTGGACGCTGCCGGGGCAGCCGCCTTGGGCTCCGCCCCCGTGGCGACCACCTCGTCCAGCAGGGGGATGTCTTCCTCCGCCTTGGCGCTGGCCCGGGTGGCCAGCAGGGCGCGCACCCGGTTCAGTTCGGCGAGGATTTCGGCAGCGGATTTCTTGGCGTGGTCGGTCATCGTCTCATCCCTGAGCGAGGGTGTGTGTTTCCAAGGGATAGCCGCGATCGCGGTAGAACTTGTAGCGGGCGCGGCCCTGTTGTTTGGCCTGTTCCTCAGCCGGGACGATCTCGGCCACGCGCTGGAAACGGCTGAAGAACAGCGGCACCTCGGCGGCCAGGTTGATCAGCACCTCGTCGTGCACTGCCGGTTCGCTGCCCCAACCGATGTGGATCGGGGTGAGCGCATCGGTCGGTGTGCCGCCGTCGATGCGCTGATGGGGCACGAAGCTGCCCTGGCGGAAGGTCCACAACAATTCATCCATCCGCTCCGCCTCGCGGGCGTCGCTGGCATGGATATAGACCCGGTGGCCGGCCAAGTAGGCCTTTTCCGCCACGCGACAGGCCACCAGCCGGCCGTCGGCCGGCTGCTCACCTTCGAGGATGTAGAAGTCGATGCGGGTCATAGGGGCAGTTACACGTTGCGGGTCGCGGGTTACAAGTAAACCACTTTTGTCACTTACCGTTCGCGGCCTTGTCCAGCAAATATTGCATCAGCAGTGGCACCGGCCGCCCGGTCGCCCCCTTGCCGTTGCCGCTCTTCCAGGCGGTGCCGGCGATGTCCAGGTGGGCCCAGGTGTAGTCCTTGGTATAGCGGGCGAGGAAGCAGGCGGCGGTGATGGTGCCGGCCTCCTTGCCGCCGATGTTGGCCATGTCGGCGAAGGGGCTCTTGAGCTGTTCGTCGTATTCCGGCCACAGCGGCAGCTGCCAGGCGCGGTCGCCGCTGGCCTGGCCGGCGGCGAGCAGGGCGTCCACCAGTTCCTGGTTATTGCCGAGCAGGCCGGAGGCCTGGGAACCCAGGGCCACCACGCAGGCGCCGGTGAGGGTGGCGATGTCGATGACCACCGCCGGGTCGTATTTCTTGATGTAGGTGAGGGCGTCGCACAGGATCAGGCGGCCTTCGGCGTCGGTGTTGAGGATCTCGATGGTCTGGCCCGACATGGAGGTGACGATGTCGCCGGGTTTGTTGGCGGCGCCATCGGGCAGGTTTTCCGAGGACGGCACCACACCCACCACGTTGAGCGGCAGCGCCAGCTCGGCCACCGCCTGCATCACGCCCAGCACCGAGGCGCCGCCGCACATGTCGTACTTCATCTCGTCCATGGCCGCCGCCGGTTTGAGCGAGATGCCGCCGGCGTCGAAGGTGAGGCCCTTGCCCACCAGGACGACGGGTTTGTCCTTTTTCTTGCCGCCCTGGTATTCCAGCACGATCAGGCGCGGCGGCTGGCGGCTGCCCTTGGCCACCGAGAGCAGGGCGCCCATGCCCAGCTTCTCCATTTCATTTTCATCGAGGATGGTGGCCTTGAGCCTCTTGTCGCCCTTGGCCAGACCTTCGGCCTGTTCGGCCAGGTAGCGCGGGGTGCAGAGGTTGCCGGGCAGGTTGGCCAGGTCCTTCGCCAGTTTCATGCCGGCCTGGATGGCCTGGCCCTGGCGCACCGCCTCTTTGGCCACCTTCTCTGCGGCGGCATCGGCCACCAGCAGGGCGACCTTCTTGATGTGCGGCGGCTCCTTGTCTTCCTTCTTGCTCTTCAACTGGTCGAACTGGTAGATCACGCCGCCGGCCAGCTCCACGGTCTGACGCGCCTTCCAGGCCAGGTCGCGTTCCTTCACCTCCAGCTCGGCGAGGGCGAGCAGGGCGTCCTTGGCGCCGGTGCCCTTGAGCGCGCCCAGGGCGGCGCCGAGCAGCTTGCGATAATCGGCGGCGGACAGCGCCTCGCCGGCCTTGCCGCAGCCCACCAGCAGGAGGCGCTCGGCCTGGTCGCCGGCATGGTGCAGCAGCAGGGTGTCGCCCACCTTGCCCTTGATGTCGCCGCCCTTGAGCACCCGGGTGATGGCGCCGCCACAGGCGGCATCCAGCGCCGTGGCGGCGGGGCTCAGTTTGTGCTTTTCGTGCACGCCCACCACGATGCAGGCGCTGCGCTGCTGTTCGACCGAACCGTGCTTGACGGAAAACTCCATGAAAGACTCCTGAATGAATGTTGGCCCGAATGCCGGTGTTGCCGGCTATGGCTATAGCGTAAACTTGTCCGTCCGCGACAACCAGAACAGAACGCCAATTTCTTGATTATCCAACGCTACCTGCTGCGCGAGATCGTCGCTACCTTTGCCGGGGTGGCGCTGCTGCTGTCGCTGATCTTTCTCAGCGGCACCTTCGTGCGCATCCTGTCCGAGGCGGTGGCGGGCACCTACCCGGCCGCCGTGGTGCTGCAACTGTTCGCCCTCAAGGGGGTGGGCAACCTGGTCTTTATCCTGCCGCTGGCCTTTTTCCTCGCCATCCTGCTCGCCCTGGGGCGCTTCTACCGCGACAGCGAAATGACCGTGCTGTACGCCTGCGGCATCGGCCCGGAGCGCATCTACCGCAGCGTCGGCGCCCTGGCCGTGGTGGTGGCGGCGTTGCTGGCCTTTCTGGCGCTGTATTTCGCCCCCTGGGCCGAGGAACGCAGCTACCGCCTGCTGGACGAGGCCGGTGCCCGCTCGGAGATCGAGGGGCTGGCGGCCGGGCGCTTCAACCAGGCCGGCGGCAACGGTGGCATGCAGGTCTATGTGGAGAGCATCAGCAGCGACCGCCGCGAACTGGGCAAGGTTTTCGCCCAGGGCGAGGTGGAGGGACGGCAGCAATTGCTGACGGCGGCGCGGGCATTCCAGCGGGTGGAGGCGGACGGCGAGCGCTATCTGGTGTTCAACGACGGCTATCGGTATGAAGGTCTGCCCGGGGCGCCGGATTTCCGCGTCATCGAGTTCCGCGAACATGGCATCCGCCTGGTGGAGCGTGAGGTGGTGGCGCGCGATCGGCCGCGTCATGCGGTCTCCAGTCTGGACCTGTGGCGCAACGGCAGTCCCGGCGAACTGGCCGAACTGCAATGGCGCATCGCCGTGCCGCTGACCACTATTCTGCTCGCCCTGCTGGCGGTGCCGCTTTCTCGCAGTTCGCCGCGTGAGGGGCGCTACGGCCGTCTGTTCGTCGGCATTCTGGTGTACATCGTCTACAACAACCTGCTGTCCATGGCCAAGTCCTCCGTAGGCAAGGGCGAGGTGAGTCCGTGGCTGGGGCTGTGGTGGGTGCACGCCCTGGTCATCGCCCTGCTGCTGCTGATCCTGTGGCGGCAGCAGCGTCTGCCGGGGCCGCGGCGCCAGGCGGCAACATGAAGATCCTCGACCGTTACATCGGCCGTACCGTGCTCAGTCACACCCTGGTGGTGATGCTGGTGCTGCTGTCCATGTATTTCTTCAGCACCCTGGTGGACGAGCTGGACTACGTCGGCCAGGGCCGCTACACCACCCTGGCGGCGCTGCAATACGGTTTGCTGCTGCTGCCGCGCCAGGCCTATGAGCTGTTTCCCATGGTGGCCCTGCTGGGCGGCATGCTGGGTCTCGGTACCCTGGCCAGCAGCAACGAGCTGACGGTGATTCGCGCCGCCGGCGTGTCGGTGCGGCGCATCATGCTGGCGGTGATGAAGATGGCGCTGTTGCTGATGCTGGCGGTGGCGCTGATCGGCGAGCTGGCGGCGCCGCAACTGGAGCAGCAGGCACGCGTGCTGCGCGGCCAGGCCATGAGCCAGAATGTGAGCCTCAACGTGAAGGAAGGATTGTGGGCGCGCGACGGCAACACCTACATCAATATCCGTCGCCTGCTGCCCGGCGGCCTGGCCCATGACGTGTCGTTGTATGTGTTCGACGAGCAGCAGCGCCTGCATGAAATGGTGCGCGCCAAGGAGGCGGTGTACGAGGCGGGCGGTTGGGTGTTGCGCCAGGCGGCGCGCAGCCTGATCGGCGCCGCCGGGGTTGAAACCGCTCAGGTGGCTGAGCAAGGCTGGAAAACCACGCTGACGCCGGAGGTGATCAACGTGGCGGCGCTGCCGCCGGACAAACTGGCCATCTGGGAACTGACCGGCTACGTGGGTTACACCCGCGCCAACAATCTGGATGCCAGCGTCTACGAGCTGGCGCTGTGGACCCGCATCATCGCCCCGCTGGCTACCGGCGGCATGATGCTGCTCGCCGTGCCCTTCATCTTCGGCTCGCTGCGCAGCGTCGGCATCGGTCTGCGCATCACCGTCGGCGGTCTGCTCGGCATCGGCTTCTATCTGTTCAACGGCGTGTTCGGCCGCATCGCCCTGGTCTACGACCTGTCGCCGATCGCCAGCGCCGTCATCCCCACCCTGGTGGTGTATGGGCTGTGGTGGGGATTGATGCGGCGTGTGCAGTGAAATACCTCATGGGAGTGTGAGACCTGTTTGTTCGAAGGCGATGGTGCCGCTGCTCACGGAGTTGTCGCCGTTGTCGTAGGCGAAGTTCATGAGTGCGCCTTCGGCATTGGCGCCGAGCAGGCCGCCGGAAATGCTGAGCCAATCTGCCTGGGTGGTGCTGCCGTCACCGGTGCCGGTGAACAGGGTGGTGCCGGAAATGAAACTGCCGCTGAAGCTGAAACTGGCGTCTGATGTTTGGTTGTCAGGGAAGATAATGTCGGCACCACCAGCCAAGGTGGCGCTGCCAAAATACACATATAGACTTGCGCTGGTAATCTGCCCCTGGTTGCCAAACTGGTCGGTTGCCGAGCCGCCCACCCCGCTGTATATCCCCACGAGATCCTGTGCGGCGAGGTTATCGAACACGCTGCGCGGCGTGAACAGCGTGCCAGGAATGCCATCTTCCGACGGATTCTGTTCACCCGCCAGGAAGGTCGGCTCGCGGCTGGTCTCATCTGCCGGCGGCAGCAGCAGCGGCGGCGTGTCGATGAGTTCCGGCGGCGTCTGCCGGCTGGCAACGAAGGCCGACTGGCCGACGGCGAGATCGATGATGCCGGCGGGATTGGCGATGTAGATGGTGCCGTCCTGGGTGCTGACGTAGAGGCCATCCGGCTGCGGCTTGCCGTTCACCGGCGGGCAGTCGCCGGCGCAATAGCGCAGGGTGAAGCCGGTGCCGCGGATGCCGATGGTGGCCACCGGGGTGGTGACGCTGTAGGTCTCCTTGGAGCGCACGCCGATGGTGCCGGTGACGGCGCGTAGGCCGCCCTTGAGCAGGCTGAAGGAGGCCTTGTCGCCGCTTTCCTCGAAGTTGTAATCGTCCACCACGAAGCGGGTGTGTTCCTGCAGCGATACCAGGCCGCCGTCGCTGAAGCGCACCTGCAATTTTCCCGCGCCGGTGATCAGGGTGTCGCCGCTGTTGACGGCGTCGCCACGGCGCAGGGCGCGGCTGACGTTCTGCGGGTCCTGCGCCTGTGCCTCGCCGCTGGCGAAGATGGTCTTGCCGGCGGCGGCCCAGGCGCTGGTGCCGGCGAGCAGGCACAGGATGGCGCAGAGCGGGACGATACGGAGTATGCGCGATTTCATGATGGCTCTCCTTAGCGGAAGTCGTAGCGCGCCGACAGCATGAACTGGTTGCGCTGGTAATCGGTGATCGGGATGTTCGAGTCGTTCTTGATGTGGCGCAGCTGGCCGCGCAGCGACCAGGCCGGGTCCATCCGGTAAGTCACCGTGGCGCTGAGGTCATACAGCGTGTCCTCGCGCGTCTTCAGGAAGATCGGGTCCTTGCCGCCGTGGCGCACCTGCTGGTAGCTGCCCAGCAGGTTCAGCGCGGTCTTCTGGTTGAGGGCGTAGTTGATGCCCAGACGCAGGCCGAGGAAGTCGCGGCCGAAGTGCGCGTAGCCGGCGGCCTGTTCGTCGTCCATGCCGCCGAACACGCTGCTGTAGAACACCACCGGCGCCGTGGTCTGTGCCAGGGCATGTACCCAGGCCGCGCCGACGATGCTCTGATTGGCGTCGCGGATCTTCTGGTCCGGATAGCGCAAGGTGGCGTATTGCACGAACAACGAACCCTGGTTGCGGGCATCGAAGGTGTGCTCCCACTGCAGGTTGAGGCCGAGCAGGTTGCGATAATGCTCGCCGTCCAGCCAGTAGCCCTGTCCCTGTATGGCGCCGGTGTAGCGGTTCTTGTGGCGTTGCAGGCGCAGGCCGGCGTGGAGGTCGACGATATTGGTGTCGAAGCGGGTCTTGGCGAAGTTGTGGCGCAGATCCAGATTGCCGCCGGCGAAGGCCTGCAGGTCGTGGCGCACCTCGCGCCGGTAGTTGACGCCGCCGCGCAGGGTGCTGAAGGTGTCCGACTGCTCCAGTCCGCTGGGGGCGAGGGTGAATACCAGATTGCCCAGCGCCGGTATGGCCACCTGGTTGTCGCTGGTGGCGCTGTTGACGTTGGAGTCGTAGCCGGCGCTGACCTCCACATAACCGCTGAACTGATCGCGCTGGGTGTCGAAGCGCTGCTCCAGCACGTTGAGGTAGCGGGCGATGCTGTCGCGCACCGCTGCCGGCGGGTCCTGGCGCAGCACCTGATTGAATTCGTGATGGGCCGCCTGGTTTTCGCCCATCAGAAAGTAGGCCTTGGCCAGTTCGGCGCGGGCCTGGGTGTGTCCCGGCTGCACGCTGAGGACGCGCTCGAAGGCAAAGACCGCCAGCTTGGGACGGCCCGCATTGAGCGCCGCCACGCCGAGCAGATAGTCGTATTCGGGATCGCCGGCACGGCTGTCTTCCAGCGGGGCCAGCAACTGATAGGCCCGTTCCGCCGCCTTGCCGTCCAGCAGCCGGCGCGCCTCGTCCAGCGTGGCGTCGGCCTGCGCCGTGACCGAGAACAGCAGGGCCGTGCAGGCCAAGGCCTGCAGCGTGGCTGTCCCACCTCTCCTTGTGCCCGTACGGTGCGGGCGCCGTGCGCGTTTCATGGTGCTCTCCCTGTTTTTGTGAACTGCTTCCCAAATACTAACACCTCGCCGCGGGAAGTCAGTGGCGTGGCGGCGTTTTTTCCTTACCACCGGTCTGGGTTAGAATGCCCGTCCTTATCCAACCGGACGCGCATCATGGCCGACGATCTTGCCGACCTGTTCCAGAACAACCGCGCCTGGGCCGCCCAGCATATCGCTCAGGATTCCGAATTCTTCACCCGCCTGTCTCAGCAACAGAGCCCGCAATATCTGTGGATTGGCTGCTCCGACAGCCGCGTGCCCGCCAACGACATCGTCGGCTTGGCGCCGGGCGAACTGTTCGTGCACCGCAACGTGAGTAACCTGGTCTATCACACCGATTTCAACTGCATGTCGGTGCTGCAGTACGCCATCGAAATCCTGCAGGTGAAGCACATCATCGTCACCGGCCATTACGGTTGCGGCGGCGTGCGCGCTGCACTGCAAAACCGTGAGCTGGGGTTGATCGACAACTGGCTGCACAATGTGCGCGATATCTACGACAGGAACCGCACCCGGCTGGAGCGCCTCGACGAGGAGGAGCGCATCGATCGCCTGTGTGAACTGAACGTGGTACAGCAGGTGGCCAACGTGTGCCAGACCACCATCGTGCAGCGCGCCTGGCACAACGGGCAGGAACTGTCGGTGCACGGCTGCATCTACAGCATCAACGACGGCATCCTGCGCGACCTCGGCGTACGGGTCACCGGCGCGGATCAACTGGCGCCGGTGTATCGGATAGAGGAATAAGGGCGAGGGGGGATGATCGTTCCCACGCTCCGCGTGGGAACGATGACAAGCGATGAATCGCCCACGGCGTGGGCTCCTACCCTTTGTTTTTTTCTGTATCCACCCTGACGAGGAGGCTCTCCGACCAGCGGTCGTGCCAGGTCATCCGGTCCCTGTCCCACAGCGACCACCAGAAGCCGAGGCCGAGGGCGGCCCAGGAGACGAGGGCGGTGAGGAAGCGCAGCAGGGCCTGGGGCCAGCTGATGGCACGGCCGTCGCGGGTCTGCACGCGGATGCGCCAGGTGCGCATGCCCAGGGTCTGGCCGCCGTGGGTCCAGAACCAGCCGAAGAACAGGAAGGCCACTGCCAGCAGCCAGAACAGGGCCAGCGGGTCGAAGCTGCCGTCGCCGGCGCCGCGGCGCAGCAGGGTATAGGGTATGAAGGCCAGCAACTCCACGCCGAGCAGCAGCACGGTGTCGTACAGGGCGGCGGCCAGGCGGCGCAGTAGGTGGCTGGGGGTGTATGCGGTGCTCAAGGTGCGATGACTCGGGGCCAGGGTTGGGGCGCCACCTTACCGTATTTTCCCCGCAACTCGAAACCGGGGGCCGGTTTCCAGTATCATTGGCGCCTCCCTGAACCCCATCCGAAAGGCCTGCCCAGTCATGCTGTTGTTGCGCGGAAGTCCGGCTCTATCCCCGTTTCGTCTGGAAAAGCTGCTGGCGCAGGTGCGCCGCGCCGTGCCGACGGTGGAACACCTCTACGCCGAGTTCGTCCATTTCGCCGACACGGAGCGGGCGCTCACCGACGCCGAGCGCGGTGTACTGGAGCAATTGCTCAACTATGGCCCGCGCTTGAGTGTGGAGGAGCCGCACGGCCGACTGTTCTTCGTGGTGCCGCGCGTCGGCACCATCTCCCCCTGGGCCTCCAAGGCCACCGACATCGCCCACAATTGCGGTCTGGCCATGGTGCATCGGCTGGAGCGCGGGGTGGCCTATTACGCCGCCAAGGCCGGTGATGCACCGTTCAGCGAGCACGAGGCCGCCCAGGTGGCGGCGCTGTTGCACGACCGCATGACCGAGAATGTGCTCGATGCGCTGGACGAAGCGGCCGGGCTGTTCCGCGTGCAGGAGCCGGGGACGCTGCGTACCGTGGACGTGCTGGCTGGCGGCCGCGCCGCGCTGGAGCGGGCCAACAGGGAGTGGGGGCTGGCCCTGGCCGCCGACGAGATCGACTACCTGGTGGAGAACTTCATTGCGCTCGGTCGCAATCCCACCGACGTCGAGCTGATGATGTTCGCCCAGGCCAACTCCGAGCATTGCCGCCACAAGATATTCAATGCCGACTGGGTCATCGACGGCCAGGCGCAGGATAAATCGCTGTTCGGCATGATCCGCAACACCTATCACCACAATTCCCGCGGCATCCTGTCCGCCTACAAGGACAACGCGGCGGTGATCGAGGGCTATGAGGCGGGCCGTTTCTATCCGCTGCCCGGCAGCAATGAATACCGCTATCACCAGGAGCAGGTGGCGATCCTGATGAAGGTGGAGACCCACAATCATCCCACCGCCATCTCACCCTTTCCCGGCGCGGCCACCGGCTCCGGCGGCGAGATCCGCGACGAGGGCGCCACCGGGCGCGGTTCCAAGCCCAAGGCGGGCCTCACCGGTTTCTCCGTGTCCAACCTGCGCATCCCCGGCTTCGAGCAGCCCTGGGAGCGCGACCACGGCAAGCCGGGGCGCATCGTCTCCGCCCTGCAGATCATGATCGACGGCCCCTTGGGTGCCGCCGCCTTCAACAACGAATTCGGCCGCCCGGCCATCAACGGCTACTTCCGCACCTATGAGGAAAAGGTTGCCGGCCCCAATGGTGAAGAGGTGCGCGGCTACCACAAGCCCATCATGCTGGCCGGCGGCCTCGGCAACATCCGCGTCGACCACGTGGAGAAGAACCGCATCCCCGTCGGTGCGCAGCTGGTGGTGTTGGGCGGCCCCGCCATGCTCATCGGTCTGGGTGGCGGCGCCGCCTCCTCCATGAGCACCGGCCAGTCCCACGAAGACCTGGACTTCGCCTCGGTGCAGCGCGGCAATCCGGAGATCGAGCGCCGCTGCCAGGAGGTCATCGACCGCTGCTGGCAGCTGGGCGACAAGAATCCCATCGTATCCATTCATGATGTCGGCGCCGGCGGTCTGTCCAATGCCATGCCGGAACTGGTCAATGACGCCGGCCGCGGTGCGCGCTTCGAGCTGCGCGCCATCCCCAATGACGAGCCGGGCATGACGCCGATGGAGATCTGGTGCAACGAGGCGCAGGAACGTTACGTCCTCGCCGTGCAGCCTGAGGACATGGAACGCTTCGCCAAGATTTGCGAGCGCGAGCGCGCACCCTTTGCGGTGATCGGTGAGGCCACCGAGGAGCAGCGACTGGTACTGGGCGATGGCCACTTCGAGAACACGCCCATCGACCTGCCGCTGGAAGTACTGCTGGGCAAGCCGCCCAAGATGCTGCGCGACGTGCAGCACAAGCCGTTCCACAAGAGCGAGCTGCGCACCGCGCACATCGACATCAAGGACGCCGCCTACCGCCTGCTGCGCCTGCCCACGGTGGCGAGCAAGAACTTCCTCATCACCATCGGCGACCGCACGGTCACCGGCCTGGTGTGCCGCGATCAGATGGTCGGCCCATGGCAGGTGCCGGTGGCCGACTGCGGCGTCACCGCCACCAGCTTCGACGTCTACACCGGCGAGGCCATGGCCATGGGCGAGCGCACCCCCGTTGCCCTCATCGATCACGCGGCTTCGGCACGCATGGCGGTGGGTGAGGCGCTGACCAACATCCTTGCTGCGCGCATCGACGACCTCTCACGCATCGTGCTGTCCGCCAACTGGATGGCCCCGGCTGGTCATCCCGGCGAGGACGCCGGTCTGTATGCGGCGGTGCAGGCGGTGGGCATGGAGCTGTGCCCGGCACTCGGCATCGCCATTCCGGTGGGCAAGGATTCCATGTCCATGAAGACGGTGTGGGAGGACAACGGCATAAAGAACAGCGTCACCGCGCCGCTGTCGCTCATCGTCACCGCCTTCGCGCCGGTATCCGATGTGCGCAAGAGCTTGACCCCGGAGCTGCATGCCGAGCACGGCGATACCGACCTCATCTTCATCGACCTGGGCAAGGGGCGGAACCGCATGGGCGGCTCCTGTCTGGCGCAGGTGTACAAGGAATTGGGCCACCACGCGCCGGATCTGGATGACGCGGCGCAGTTCAAGGCCTTCTTCGACTGTATCCAGGATCTGAACGCCAAGGGCCTGTTGCTTGCCTATCACGACCGCTCCGACGGCGGCCTGTTCGTGACCCTGGCGGAGATGGCCTTCGCCGGCCACACCGGCATCAGCATCGAGCTGGACGGGCTGGAAGGCGATGCGGCATCGATCCTGTTCAACGAGGAACTGGGTGCGGTGATCCAGGTGCGTCACGTCGATACCGACGACGTGCTGGCATATCTGCACGATGCCGGCCTCGGCAGACACAGCCTGGTCATCGGCACGCTCAATGACGACGACCGCATCGTCATCACGCAGGATCGCATCGAACTGTTCAACGAGGCGCGCATCGAACTGCAACGGGCCTGGGCCGAGACCAGTTACCGCATGCAGGCGTTGCGCGACAACCCCGCATGCGCAGAGGAGGAGTTCGACACCCTGCTCGATGCCGGCGATCCGGGGCTGCACGCCGAACTGTCCTTCGATATCGACGCAGATGTGGCCGCGCCGTTCATCCACACCGGCCAGCGCCCACGCGTCGCCGTGCTGCGTGAGCAGGGTGTCAACGGCCAGGTGGAAATGGCGGCCGCCTTCGACCGCGCCGGCTTCGCCGCGGTGGACGTGCACATGAGCGACATCATCGCCGGCCGTGTGTCACTGAAAGACTTCACCGGCCTGGTGGCCTGTGGCGGCTTCTCCTACGGCGATGTGCTCGGTGCCGGTGGCGGCTGGGCCAAGTCGATCCTGTTCAACCCGCGCGCGCGCGATGAATTTGCCGCCTTCTTCCAGCGCGGCGACAGCTTCAGTCTCGGCGTGTGCAACGGCTGCCAGATGATGTCCAATCTGCACGAACTCATCCCCGGCGCCGAGGGCTGGCCGCGCTTCGTGCGCAACGAGTCCGAGCAGTTCGAGGCGCGCGTGGCGATGGTGGAGGTGGTCAAGTCGCCGTCGCTGTTCCTCGCCGGCATGGAAGGCTCACGCATGCCCATCGCCGTGGCCCATGGCGAAGGCCGCGCCGAGTTCGCCGACCCGGCGATGGGGCCGGCCCTGGCCCTGCGCGATCACCGCGTCGCCCTGCGCTGGGTCAACAACTACGGCGACCCGACGGAAATCTATCCGTTCAATCCCAACGGTTCGCCGCTGGGCATCACCGGCCTGACCAGCGCCGACGGCCGCGTCACCATCATGATGCCCCATCCGGAGCGCGTGTTCCGCGCCGTGCAGCATTCCTGGGGCCCGGACGACTGGCTGGAAGACGGCCCGTGGATGCGCATGTTCCGCAACGCGCGGGTGTGGGTGGGGTAAAACGGCGCAGGTGCGAGGTTTATCGTACCCACGCTCTGCGTGGGTATGTTGATCAGGACGCTCGGCATCTGCCGTAATGCCGGGCGTGGCAACGATAAAACGCCTTTCCGCCGTCTAAGCTAGGGTAAGCCCCGAGCGGAGACGCGCCATGCGAACCTTGAGTCTGTCCCTCCTGTTGTTGCTGCTGCTGCCCGTGCAGGCGCAGCCGGTATACGAATCGGCGCAGCAGCGCTTTCGCGTCGAGACGGTGGTGGATGGGCTGGCGCACCCCTGGTCACTGGCCTTTCTGCCCGACGGCAGCCTGCTCGTCACCGAACGGCCGGGACGGCTGCGGCTGGTGCGCGACGGTCGTCTGCTGCCGCAGGCGGTGAGCGGCCTGCCGGAAGTGGCGGCGCGCGGTCAGGGTGGCCTGCTCGATGTGGTGCTGCATCCAAAGTTCGCCACTAACCGGCTGATCTATTTCTCCTATGCGGCGGCGGACGAGGGCGGTTACACCACTCGCGTCGCCCGCGGCCGCTTCGATGGCGAGCGCTTGGCCCTCGATCATGTGCAGATGCTGTTCGAGGCCCTGCCGCGCTCGCGCCGTACCCACCACTTCGGTTCGCGGCTGCTGTTCGACCGCGCCGGTTTTCTCTACATCACCGTGGGCGATCGCGGCGACATGGACCGCGCCCAGCGGCGCGACGACCACGCCGGTTCAGTGATCCGCCTGCACGACGACGGCCGCGTCCCCGCCGACAATCCCTTTGTCGGGCAGCAGAACATCCGCCCCGAGATATACAGCTACGGCCACCGCAACCCCCAGGGCATGACCCTGCACCCGGACACCGGCGCGGTGTGGCTGCATGAGCACGGCCCGCGCGGCGGCGATGAGATCAACATCGTGCGTCCCGGGCTCAATTACGGCTGGCCGGTGATCACCCATGGCATCGACTACACCTACCTGCCCATCGGCATCGGCACCCACAAGGAAGGCATGGAGCAGCCGCTGTACCACTGGACGCCATCCATCGCGCCGTCGGGCATGGCCTTTTACAGCGGCGATGCGTTCCCGCGCTGGCGCGGCAATCTGTTTGTCGGTGCCCTGGTGCGCACCCACCTGGCCCGCCTCACGCTGGACGGCGAGCGGGTGGTGGCCGAGGAACAGCTGCTGACCACCCTGGGCCGGCGCATCCGCGACGTGCGCCAGGGGCCGGATGGCCGCCTGTGGCTGCTCACCGACCACGACCCCGGCCAGCTGCTGCGCCTGGAGCCGGTGGAATAATAGGGAGGGTCAAGTTTCCGGCCGCGCCGCCGACATAGCGGGTAAACCGGTAATGGCGGGTATTCCTGTGGCCTTGTTCCTGCGGAAGTGGGTGGTGTTATGCGTCGGACTGTGTCCGGCCGGCCCGGTGCTGGCCGGCATGCAGCACTATGGCGCCGCCCTGCACGAGGCCAAGTGGGAAGTCAGCTCCAGCCGCCTGTCCTGCACGCTGAGTCACACCATCCCGCTGTATGGCACCGTCCGCTTCGAGGGCCGCGCCGGCGGCAACCTCGACTTCGTGGTGCAGGTACTGCGCCGGCCGGCGCAGGCCGGTGTGGCGCAACTGGCCTCGCTGGCCCCGGCCTGGAAGCATGATGCCCCGGCGCTGGACCTGGGCCAGGTCAGTGTGGCCGACAGCAGCGAGCCGTTCCGTTTTGATCGTCCCCTGGCGCGGCGCCTGCTGGCCGAACTGGAAAAGGGCATGGTCCCCACCTTCACCTATCAGGACTGGGCCGATGGCCGCGACCAGGTGACGGTGGCCGTCTCCTCCGTCAACGTGAAGGCGGCGCTGGGCGAGTTCCTGCACTGCCTGAACGGCTTGCTGGCCTATGACTTCGACAAGGTGAAGCAGACCCTGGTCACCTTTGCCTTCGACAGCGCCGCCCTGAGCCGCGAGGCGCGGCTGGCGCTGGATCGGGTGGCCGACTATCTGCTGGCCGACCCCGAGGTGAGCAAGGTGATGATCGAAGGCCATACGGACAACGTCGGTTTCCGCCGCTACAACGAGCAGCTCAGCCGCCGGCGCAGCGAGGCGGTGCGCGACTACCTGGTGGCCAAGGGGGTGGAAAAGGGCAAGTTCACCATCCGTCCTTTCGGCGAGAGCAAGCCCCTCGCCAGCAACCGCGTCGACACCGGTCGTGCGGTCAACCGCCGCGTGGTCGTGCTGCTGGTGAAATAACCCCTGAGACTGCTTGGTTTGCGCCCGGCGTCCGCCGCCATTTTTTCCAATAGCTGCGCGACGTCTCGGTTATAATTGCTCCCCTTTGCGCCGCCGGGCGGCGGCGTACGGCACAAATCTTTCGGGGAGTCTTCCATGTCCGGCATCAAGAAAGTGGTCCTGGCCTATTCCGGCGGCCTCGACACCTCCATCATTCTCAAGTGGCTGAAGGACAAGTACGGCTGCGAGGTGGTGACCTTCACCGCCGACATCGGCCAGGGCGAGGAGGTCGAGCCGGCCCGCGCCAAGGCGAAGGCCATGGGCGTGAAGGAGATCTACATCGACGACCTGCGCGAGGAGTACGCGCGCGACTTCGTGTTTCCCATGTTCCGCGCCAACACCCTGTACGAGGGAGAATACCTGCTCGGCACTTCCATCGCCCGCCCGCTCATCGCCAAGCGCCTCATCGAGATCGCCAACGAGACCGGCGCCGACGCCATCTCCCACGGCGCCACCGGCAAGGGCAACGACCAGGTGCGTTTCGAACTGGGCGCCTATGCGCTGAAGCCGGACGTGAAGGTGATCGCGCCGTGGCGCGAGTGGGACCTCACTTCGCGCGAGAAGCTGATGGCCTACGCCGAGCAGCACAACATCCCGGTGGACTTCGCCAAGAAGGGCAAGAAGTCGCCCTATTCCATGGATGCCAACCTGCTGCACATCTCCTACGAGGGCGGCGTGCTGGAAGATCCGTGGAGTGAGCCGGAAGAGGACATGTGGCGCTGGTCGGTTTCACCCGAAAAGGCCCCGGACACCCCGACCTATGTGGAACTGACCTACCGCAAGGGCGATATCGTCGCCATCGACGGCAAGGCCATGACCCCGGCCCAGGTGATGGCGCATCTCAACGCGGTGGCCGGCGCCAATGGCATCGGCCGCGCCGACATCGTGGAGAACCGCTACGTCGGCATGAAGTCGCGCGGCGCCTACGAGACCCCAGCCGGCACCGTGATGCTGAAGGGCCACCGCGCCATCGAGTCGCTCACCCTGGACCGCGAGGTGGCGCACCTGAAGGACGAGCTGATGCCGCGCTATGCCTCGCTCATCTACAACGGCTACTGGTGGAGCCCGGAGCGCAAGATGCTGCAGGCGATGATCGACGCCTCGCAGGAGCATGTGAACGGTGTGGTGCGCCTCAAGCTGTACAAGGGCAATGTCATCGTCGCCGGGCGCAAGTCGGAGAGCGATTCGCTGTTCGACGCCAACATCGCCACCTTCGAGGATGATGCCGGCGCCTACAACCAGAAGGATGCCGAGGGTTTCATCAAGCTGAACGCCCTGCGCATGCGCATCGCCGCCAAGCGCGGCCGCTGATCCACCAAGTCGATAACGAGCGGGCGGCCACGCAGCCGCTCGCCATCCGCCACACGGGGTTTACTGGAGGAGTGGCTGGTACAGCGATGAATGACATCGTAGTCGAAAGCCTGCGTGCCTTGCTGCTGGGATTGATCGTGGCCTGGCTGTGGCATGTGGGACGCAAGCATGGCCTGGCGCGGCAGCCGGGTTGGCGCGTCATCTGGTCGGGTTTTCTGGTGGTGTTTGCCGCCGGCCTGCTTGATCTTGCCAGTAATTTTACCTCCCAGTCCCTCCCGCATGCGCTTGCTGCAACCCATGTCGTGTTGTACGAGGGTGGCTATCTGGCAGGCATCGCACTGCTGGCGCTGGGTTTCTGGCGCTGGATGCCCGGTATCGCCGCCATGGCACAGATGCAGCGCCAGCTGTGCGGTGACGAGACGGTGCAATGCGATGTGCCGGTGCGGGCCAGTGAACTGCAGATCATCAATGCCCGCCTGGAACAGGAGGTGCGGCGCCGCGAGCGGGTGGAGCGGCGCCTGCAGCAGGAAAAGGAACGTCAGCTGGTCACGCTGCAATCCATTGGTGATGGCGTCATCACCACCGATACCAACGGCATCATCGATTACATCAACCCGGTGGGCGAGCGGCTTACCGCCTGCGAAGATGGCAGCGCCATCGGCCGCCACTATCTCGACGTACTCAGTCTGGTGGACGAGGCCACCGGCGAGGCGCTGGCGGATCTGGTCAGTCTGTGCCTGAGCCAGAACGGTGCCCTGGTACATGCCGACGACGGCGTGCTGACCCACGCCGATGGCACCGAGTACAACATCAACGTCAGTGCCGCCCCCATGCGTGACAGCGACGGTCAGGTGATCGGCGCGGCCCTGGTGCTGCACGACCTCACCGAGGTGATGGGCATTGCGCGCCAGCTCGGTTATCAGGCCAGTCACGACATGTTGACCGGGCTGGTCAACCGGCGTGAATTCGAGCGCCTGCTGGAACGCGCGATCCGTACCGCGCGCAGCGGTGAAGGCGAGCATGCGATGTTCTATATCGACCTGGATCAGTTCAAGCTGGTCAACGACAGTTGCGGTCACCGTGCCGGTGATGAACTGCTGGCCTTGCTGTCCACCCTGTTGCAACGCCATTTGCGCGACGCCGATACTCTGGCGCGCCTGGGTGGTGACGAGTTTGGCGTGCTGCTGGAGAGCTGCGACCTGGATAACGCGCTGCTCATCGCCGAGGAGCTGCGCCAGGTTATTCATGAGTTCCGTTTTGTCTGGCAGGGCAAGACCTTCGAGATCGGCGCCAGCATCGGCATCGTCCCCATCGGCAGGAACTGTGGCCGTCTGGCCGAGGTGATGAGCGCCGCGGATACGGCCTGCTATGTGTCCAAGGACCTGGGCCGCAACCGTATCCATGTCTACACCCCCGACGACCGTGAGGTGGTACACCATCATGGCGAGATGGCCTGGGTGCACCGTATCACGCAAGCCTTCGAGGACGATCGCCTGCGGCTGTATGCGCAGCCCATCGTGGCGCTGCGCGCGGAGGACCGGACGCCGACGCACTACGAGGTGTTGATGCGCATGATAGGCAGTGAAGGGGACCTGATACCGCCGATGGCCTTCATCCCCGCCGCAGAACGCTACAATCTGATGCCGACCATCGATCGCTGGGTGGTGCGCACCACCCTGGGGCAGTTGCGTGAAGCGCAGGGGCCGCATGAATCCCCGCCGATACGCTGCACCATCAACCTGTCCGGCCAGTCGCTGGGAGACGATCACTTCCTCGATTTCGTCATCGAGCAGTTCCATGAGGCGGATATCGCGCCTGACAGCGTCTGCTTTGAGATCACCGAAACTGCTGCCATCTCAAACCTCAGCCGTGCCATGCAGTTCATTGATGTGCTGCGGGGTATGGGGTGCAGCTTCGCCCTGGATGACTTCGGCAGCGGCGTCAGTTCCTTCGCCTATCTGAAGAATCTGCACGTTGATTACCTCAAGATCGACGGCAGTTTTGTACGCGATATGGTGCGCGATACGGTGGATTTCGCTATGGTGGAGTCCATCAACCAGATCGGGCATGTGATGGGCCTGCGGACCATCGCCGAATTTGCCGAGAGTGGGGCCATCATAGACGCCCTGCGCCAGTTGCAGGTGGATTATGCGCAGGGTTATGCCATCGGCACCCCGCAGCCATTGCGCGATGTGTTGGCGCAGGCGATGCGGCTGCGTGACCAATGTGACGCCGTAGCCGGCTGAGTGCCGGCGCGGCGGAAAGGGAACGGATGAGGGAGTGGTAGTGGTACAGGATGTAACAGTAAACCTCGAGGTTGCCGATGGATTCTCGGCCCGTTGCCTGGCACATGCGGCCACGGTCATGGGCGGGGGCGTACTGGCTGCGCTGATGCTGGTGTGGCTGCTGCATGACGTGGTTCCCCCGGTGCGTCTGTATGGCTGGCTGGCAGCGCTGCTGCTGGCCTATCTGGGCTGGGGTGGCGTCCTGCACCTGTGGCGCGATTCACCCGAGGCCGCTCCGTTCGCCTTCGCCAGCAGCATCACGGCCCTGGTCTGGGGCAGTGCCACCGTCTTGTTTTCCGCGCTTACCCCCCTGCAGCAGCCGCTGTTGCTGCTGTTTCCTGCCTTGATCGCGGCGACGGCATTGCTGTCGCATACCACGCGGCGCTGGAGCGGCTCCCTGTTCATCGTGGCGGTCTTGCTGCCGCTGGCAGCGCGCAGTTTTCATCTCGGTGATGAGGAGCATCAGGCCTTAGGTCTGCTGATCCTGCTCTATGCCGCTGTGCTGCTGGCCCTGCTCCACCATGTGCATGGCATAGTCGCCGCCGGACGCCGGGCGGAGTTGCATGGCGCGTTACAGGCGGCGGAACTGGCACGCCAGCGCAGTAATTTCGTGCATGCCCGGCGCGTGGCGGAACTGGGGGAGTGGGAGTGGGATTTGGTCAGTGGTGAGATTCACTTGTCCGCCGCGGCCTGTACCCTGCTCGGTCTGGAGCAATGTGGCACGATCCGGCCGCAGACCCTGCTGGGCGCGATCCACTGGGAAGACCGCACCGCCTATCAATACAACATCGAACAGGCGGTACATAACGGTGGCCTGTTCAGTCGTGAGTTCCGGGTCGAACACCGCGATGGCAGTGTACGTGTCCTGCGCGATGCCGGCGAGGTGGTCCGTGATGCGGGCGGACGGCCGGTACGCCTGCTCGGCGTGCTGAGCGATATCACCGAGCGTGTCGCGGCAGAGCAGAAGACGCGCAGTACCTTGCAAGAGCTGAATCGTATCCTCAATCACATGCAGGATACCTATTACCGCGCCGATCCGGTGGGGCGGATCAGTTCTGTCTCCCGCTCCATGGAAAAACTGCTTGGTTATCTGCCGGAGGACTGTATCGGCAAGCGCATCGCGGACCTGTATGCGGTCGCCGGCTATGGCAAGACCTTCCTCGATGATTTGCACGCACGCGGTGGTGTGCTCAGTAACTATGAGATTCACATGCGCCACAGGAATGGCCAGCGCGTGTGGGTGTCGCTCAATGCCCAATTCATTCACGACGAGCGTGGTCGCGTCGTCGGGCTGGAAGGCACCATCCGTGATATCAACGAGTTGAAGCAGGCGCAGCAGGCGCTGCACCACGAAAAGGAGCGCGCCCTGGTCACCCTGCAGTCCATCGGCGACGGCGTCATCACCACCGACGAGTTCGGCATGGTCGACTACCTCAATCCCACCGCGGAACGTCTGCTGCATGTGAGTTCGGCGCAGGCGATAGGGGTGCACCATCGTGAGGTGCTGCGTCTAGTGGATGAGGCCACCGGCGAGTCGCTGGGCGATCTGGTGCGCATGTGTCTCACCCTGGATGCGGGTGCGGTGCATGCCGACGAAGGTCTGCTGTTGCAGGATGACGGCAGCCGCTTCCATCTCAAGGTGACAGCGGCGCCGATGCGCGACCATTTTGGCCATGTAGTCGGTGCCGTGCTGGCGTTGCATGACATTACCGAGGTGATGGGCATGGCGCGGCAGCTCAGTTACCAGGCCACCCATGACATGCTCACCGGCTTGTATAACCGCCGCGTGTTCGAAAAACGCACCGAGGAAAAGCTGCGCGAGGCCCAGGCCGGCGGCGGCAGCAGCGTGTTGTTCTACATGGACCTCGATCAGTTCAAGGTGGTGAACGACACCTGTGGCCATCAGGCTGGTGATGAGCTGCTGGGACAGATTGCGCAGCTGATGCAGCAGCGTGTGCGCGAGACTGATGTGCTGGCGCGCCTGGGCGGTGATGAGTTCGGTGTGTTGCTGGAGCATTGTCCCCTGGACAAGGCCTGCCTCATTGCCGAAGGGGTGCGTGCTGCGGTGCGCGATTACCGCTTTGCCTGGGACGACAAGAGCTTCGAGATCGGCGTATCCATCGGTGTGGTGCCGATTGCGCCGGACAGCGGCAATCTGGCCGACGTGCTGGCGGCGGCCGATGCGGCCTGTTATGTCGCCAAGGACCATGGCCGTAACCGTATCCACGTCTATCAGCCCGATGACCTGGCGGTGGCGCAGCGCTACGGCGAGATGGAGTGGGTGCACCGCCTGTCGTCCGCCTTCGACAATGAACGCTTCGTGCTCTACGCACAGCCGGTGGCGCATATTGCCGGTGATCGCGTGGTGTCCCACTACGAGGTGTTGCTGCGCATGATCGATGAAACCGGGCGGGTGGTGCCGCCCGGCGCCTTCATCCCGGCGGCGGAGCGCTACAACCTGATGCCGACCATCGACCGCTGGGTATTGCGTCAGACCTTTGCCCAGTTGCGCGCGGCGCAGGGTGATCTGGCCTTCCCGCCGGTGGAGTGCGCCATCAATCTGTCCGGCCAGTCATTGTGTGACGAGCACTTCCTTGAATATGTGATCGATTTGTTCGAACGCACCGGCATTCCCTGCGAGAGCATCTGCTTCGAGGTCACGGAAACTGCCGCCATTGCCAATCTGACGCGCGCCACCCGTTTCATGACCGTATTGCGTGGCATGGGCTGCAGTTTCGCCCTGGATGACTTTGGTTCCGGCCTCAGTTCCTTCGGCTATCTCAAGAATCTGCCGGTGGACTACCTCAAGATCGACGGCGGTTTCGTGCGCGACATGGTGATCGACAAGGTGGACCGCGCCATGGTGGAGTCCATCAATCAGGTGGGCCATGTGCTGGGCCTCAAGACCATCGGCGAGTTTGCCGAGAGCGAGGCGGTGCTGATGGCGCTGGAGAAGGCCGGCATCGATTACGCGCAGGGCAGCGGCATCGCCACCCCGAGCCCATTCGCCGAAATACTGGCGCTGGAAACGCGGCAATCGCAGCAGGATGTTGAGAACGCCTGAGCCAGCCTCCATGGTGGCTAGGGGCCTGAGGTGGACTACCGTGAACACGAAAGGAGGACGGCCATGCGCATACTGCACACGATGATCCGGGTGGGTGATCTGGACCGCTCGATTCGTTTCTATACCGAAGTGCTGGGCATGAAACTGCTGCGGCGCAAGGACTATCCGGAAGGAAAATTCACCCTGGCCTTTGTCGGCTATGGCGACGAGGCCAGCAACAGCGTCATCGAACTGACCTACAACTGGGGCGTGGCGAGCTACGAACTGGGCACCGGCTTCGGCCATCTGGCCCTGGAGGTCGATGACGTCTACCAGGCGGCGGAGGCGATACGGGCGCGCGGCGGCAGGATCCTGCGGGAACCCGGCCCGATGAATGCCGGCACCACGCTGATCGCCTTTGTCGCCGATCCGGATGGTTATCCCATAGAACTCATCGGGCGCAAAGGTTGATTGCTTTACCAAGCCGATCGACTGATTTAGAATGCGTCTAAATTTTTCTGCAACGGGAAACGATGATGCGTAATGGATGGTGTTGGGGTCTGGTCATTGCAGCGCTGGCCTTGAGCGGGGCGGCAGCGGCCGACCAGAACGGAGACTGGCGCAAGAGCGGCGACACCGAGGCCAAGGTGGAACAGATCCTCAAGACCCTGCCGTCCACCGCCCACGTGATGATCGAGGTGGGCGAGCGTTATCAGAACCTGTACTGGGCGGGCAAGCTCGGCCAGTGGGAGTTCGCCGAGTACCAGATGGAAGAGATCGCCAAGCTCATCGAGTTGCTGCAGATCAGCTCCCCCAAGCGCGCCGCCACCGCGCAGGTATTTCTGGATCACGCCATGGTGGAGTTCGACGCCGCCTTCAAGAAGAAGGATTGGGGCACCTTCCTGCACGCCTTCCGCACCATGCGCGCGCAATGCATCCTCTGCCACAACAACAACGACCATGGCTTCATCGTGCCACCGGAACACCCGATCACGGCCAATAGCGTGATCCTCAATCTGCCGCGCTGACGGCAGAAGCAGGACCAAAGCCAAAAGGTACACAAGGTGCGCGGATGCGCACCTTGTCTATTACTCAGCGTTCCTTTCTTCGGGCAGGCTCCGCTTGTCACCGTTCTCATCCAGGCAGACGAAGGTCACCTGGGTGGAGAACACCAATTCTTCCAGACCGGTCTCGATATTGTCGGCGTAGACGCTGACGGCGTAGCGTACCGAGGTCGTCCCCCGGTGCGCGCGCGCTACGTCGAAGCGCAGGATGGCACCCTTGTCCACACCCCTGCGGAACTCCACCTTGTCCATACCGATGGTGACGAACTTGCAGCCGGGATAATCCAGGCTGGCGGCAATCCAGGAGTATTCGTCGGTCCACTTCAGCATGTTGCCGCCGAACAGATAACCGTAGTGGTTGAGGTGTTCGGGCAGGACCAGCTTGTATTGGTTCATGGCGGCGCTCCTTGATTGAACACCGCCATTTTCCCACAGCCGGCCGGACTATTCACCGCAACGGCGCCAGGCAGCGGCGCGCCGTCGCGGTGAAGCCGTCCTTTCAGTGATGGTGATGGTCGTCGTGGCTGTGGCTGTGGTCGGCTGCGGCGGGCGCGACGGCGCGCGGCGCCAGCGGTGTGAAGCGGGCCTGTTCGGGCGCCTGGCCCGGCAGCGTGATGCTGAGCACCACCCGCATGGACGGGTCCATGGTGAATTCGCCCTTGCCGCCGAGGCGGTTGTCACCGGCGGGGGCCAGTGCGATGGTGCTGCGGTTCTTGCCTACCAGCACGGTGGCGCTACCACTGGCGCCGGCGCTGGCGACGGGTTGGTCGGCGTGATCGGTGAGGTAGACGGTGAGCGTGCCGGGTTCGACCACCAGCTCGAAGTGGTACATGCCGGCCATGCGCATCTGGCCGCCGTGCGGTGTGGCAATGCTGTCGAGATACTCGTCGCTGTGGGCCAGGGCCTGACCGGTGATGGTCAGCGCCGCGGCCATGAGCAGGGTGGGCAGCAGTTTCATCATATTTCTCCTTACGTGTGATGGTTATCAATCAATAGGTTTCGGCGCGCTGTTCGCCGAGCAGTTGTTGCAGCGGCTTTTCGCCCCACAGCCAGAACAGCAGCGGGGTGAGCAGGGTGTCGAGTACGGTGGCGCTGATGAGGCCGCCGAAGATCACCACCGCCACCGGGTGCAGGATCTCCTTGCCGGGATCTCCGGCAGCAAGCAGCAGCGGCACCAGGGCGATGGCCGTGACCAGGGCGGTCATCAGCACCGGTGTCAGCCGCTCCAGGGAACCGCGCACGATCAGCTCGCGACCGAAACTCTCGCCCTCGAACACGGCGAGATTGATGTAGTGGCTGATCTTGAGGATGCCGTTGCGCGCGGCGATGCCGGTGAGGGTGATGAAACCGATGAGGGTGGCGACGCTGAGCTGCTCGCCGCTGATCCACAGGGTGGCCACGCTGCCCACCAGGGCGAGGGGAATGCTGCCGAGGATCATGGCGGTGAGGCGCCATGATTTGTAGCGGCTGTACAGCACCAGCACCACCAGCAGCAGCGACAGCAGGGCCAGCCAGGTGATGAGGCGGGTGGCCTGCTCCTGTGCCTGGAACTGCCCTTCCAGGCTGTGGAAGTAGCCGGCCGGCAGGCGTTGTTCGGCCAGGGCGGCGCGGACCTGTTCCACCACAGCGCTCACGTCGCGGCCGTCGCTGTTGGCGGCAATGACGATGCGGCGCCGGCCGTTGTCGCGGCTGATCTGGTTGGGGCCGTCCACTTCCTCTATGTCGGCGATGAGGCGCAATGGCACGTGGCCGGCCGGCGTCTCGATGAGCAGACTCTCCAGCGCCGCGGCGCCACGGCGCTCCTCCGGCAGGCGCAGCACCACGTCGAAGCGGCGGTTGCCGTCGATTACCTGCGCCACGCGCGCGCCGCCCACCAGGGTCTCCAGCGCCGCCAGCAGTTGCGCCGGGTTGACGCCGTAGGCGGCGGCACGCTGGTAGTCGAGACGCACCACCTGCTGCGGGATCAGCACCTGCTTTTCGATCTGCACGTCCACCAGGCCGGGAATGGCCAGCAGACGGCCGTGCAGATCGGCGGCGAGGCCGCGCAGGGTGTCGAGGTCGTCACCGAAGATCTTCACCGCGATCTGCGCGCGGATGCCGGACAGCAGGTGATCGAGGCGGTGCGAGATGGGCTGACCCAGGCTGACGCCCGCCGGCAGCGGCGCCAGGCGGCGGCGGATATCGGCCATGATCGCCTCGCGGTCGCGCTCCGATGGCCGCAGGTCCACCTCCAGCTCGGTGGTGTGCACGCCCTCGGCATGTTCGTCCAGTTCGGTACGGCCGGTGCGCCGCCCCACCTGCACCACTTCCGGCACATCCATCACCAGCCGCTCGGCCAGCGCGCCGATGCGGTTGGACTCGCCCAGGCTGGTGCCCGGATTGAGCATCATGGTGATGGTGAGGGTGCCTTCGTTGAAGGCCGGCAGGAAGGCGCGCGGCAGGAACGGCACGGCGGCGGCAGCGGCGATGATCAACGCCAGTGCTCCCCCGAGCAGCAGGCGCGGATGGTCGAAGGACCAGTGCAGCAGTGTGCGGTCCCACTGCTTGAGCCGGCGCACCAGCGGGCTGTCGTCCTCCGGCAGGTGCTTCATGCGCGGCAGCAGGTAGTAGCACAGCACTGGCGTGACGGTGATCGCTACCAGCATGCTGGCGAGGATCGACACCACGTAGGCAATGCCGAGCGGCGTGAACAGACGGCCTTCGATGCCGGGCAGGGCAAACAGCGGCACGAACACCAGCACGATGATTGCCGTGGCGTAGACGATGCCGGAGCGCACCTCGGCGGTGGCTGCGGCAATCACCTTGAGTGCATCGAATGGTGTACCGCTGGCGCGCCGCGCCTTGAGGCGGCGGAACACGTTTTCCATTCCCACCACGGCGTCATCCACCAGTTCGCCGATGGCGATGGCGAGTCCGCCCAGGGTCATGGTGTTGATGGACAGGCCGAACCAGCGGAACACCAGCACCGTCATCAGCAGCGACAGCGGAATGGCGGCGAGAGCGATGAAGGTGGTGCGTGTGTTGAGCAGGAACAGGAACAACACCACCGCCACCATGATGGCGCCGTCGCGCAGCGCCTCGCCCACATTGCCCACCGCCGCCTCGATGAAGTCGGCCTGGCGGAACAGGATCTGCGGCTGGCCGACGCCGGCCGGCAGGGTGCGCGCCAGATCGCTCAGTGCCGCCTCCACCGCGCCGGTGAGCTGCACGGTATCGGCGGCCGGCTGTTTCTGCACCGACACGATCACCGCCGGCGCGCCGTTGAAGCCCGCATCGCCGCGCTTCACCGCCGCGCCGTAATCGGCGCTGGCCAGCTGGCGCAGCAGGATTGGCCGGTTGTCCCGCCAGGCCACCACCAGGTTGCGCAGATCGTCGAGGCGGGTGGTGCGGCCGATGTGGCGGATCAGGTATTCGCGTGAGGCGCTGTCGAGAAAGCCGCCGCTGGTGTTCACCGCGAAATTGCGCAGCGCGCCCTCCAGCTGCTCCAGCGATACGCCGAGGTCTTCCATGCGCAGCGGGTCGGGCGTCACCTGATACTGGCGTACCTCGCCGCCGATGGCGATCACCTGGGCCACACCCGGTAGAGTAAGCAGGCGCGGACGGATCACCCAGTCCGCCGTCTCGCGCGCCGCCATCGGGTCGGCATCCTGTGCCACCGGGATCGCCACCAGCAGGATCTCACCCATGATGGAACTGATCGGTCCCATGTGTGGTGTGATACCGGCCGGCAATTGATCGCGCACCAGGCCCAGGCGTTCCGCCACCTGTTGGCGGTTGCGATACACCTCGGTGCCCCAGTCGAACTCCACATAGACGATGGACAGGCCGATGCCCGACACCGAGCGCACGCGCACCACACCGGGCATGCCGTTCATCGCCGACTCGATGGGAAAGGTGACCAGCTGTTCCACCTCCTCCGGCGCCATGCCGTAGGCCTCGGTCATCAGGGTGACGGTGGGACGGTTGAGATCGGGGAATACGTCGATGCCCATCTGGCGCAGGCTGAGCGAGCCCCAGGCCATGAGCAGCACGGCAGCGGCGAGCACCAGCAGGCGCTGGCGCAGGCTGGCAGTGATCAGTTGATTGAACACGGCGCGCCCTCCTCAGCGGATCTGTTCGAGCAGGGACGCGCCCTGCACCACCACGCGCTCGCCGCCGCCGAGGCCGGCGGTAATGGCGACGCTGGCGCCGTCCAGCGCCTCGATGCTTACCCGCTGCGGAGTGAAGTGTTCGGCACCCTGCTTGAGCCACACGCGCCACTCACCGCCCGGGCCGCGCGTCACCGCCTCGCGCGGCAATGCAACACCATGCATGCTGTCGGTCAGGCGCGCGTAGACCGTGACCTTTTCATCCACCGCCAGCGCCGGCAGCGGTGGCAGCAACTCGAATTGCAGCGGCACTGCCTGCTGGCGCAGACGCGTGCCGGCACCGAGCAGGCGCGCCGGCACTACCGCCCCGGAGGCGAGGCGCACGCTGGCATCCCGGATGCGTGCGGCGAGTCCGGCATCGAAGGCGACGGCATCCACCCACAGGCGCTGCGGCTGCACGATCTCGAACAGGATGTCGCCGGCCGCCACCACGCCGCCGGCACGAACGGTACTGAGGCTGATCACGCCGTCGAGGGGGGCGGTGAGCGCTTCGTCCTTGTACAGGCCGGCGGCCACCGCATCGCGTCGCCGTTGCAGGCTGCGCACCGCCACGGCGGCGGCGTCCAGTTCCTTTTCCGTCACGCTGTCGCGCAACTGCTGCAGGCGGATCAGTTGTCGCTCCGCCACCTCCAGCTCGCCCTTGATCTCGGCCAGCTGTGCCTCCTTTTCGCCGTGATCGATGGCAGCGGCCAGCGGCACCAGCCGCACCAGCATCTGACCCTTGCGCACGCCCTGCCCCAGATACGGCAGGCCGTCGGGGCCGGCGAGCAGACGGCCGGCGCGTGGTGCCTGTACCGCGCCGCTGGCGTTGGGGTCGGGGACCACATGGCCCATCAGCTCCACGCTGCGCGCCAGTTCGCCCGGTTGCGCGAGCTGGGTGCGGATCGCCAGCAGATGCTGACTGGGCTTGGGCAGGAACAGGCCGCCACCGGGGAGGCGCGCTGGCGTGTCGTCGTTCGGCTGCACCGTGGCGGGTTCTGCGCCGTGATCGTGTCCCGGTCCGGCATGGGTGTCCGGCATGATGAGTAGCGCCAGCAGCAGGGCGGCGAGCGGCGTGCCGCGCAGGAGACGGCGGCGGCCTGCCAGCAGTGCGCCCGCGGCCAGCAAAATACCGGCGGCGATCGCCCATTCCAGCCAGTGGTTGTGGGTGTCCGCATGCGCCTCTGGCGCGACCTCCAGCGCCGCGATGAGCACCTCGTCGATATCACCGGCGTGGATGAAGATCATCAGGTTGTGACGCCCGGGCTGGCGCATTGGACCGGCGTCGGCGCGGTAGCGTCCGGGGGCGCTCTCCACCGCCTCCGCGCTCCACGTACCCGCCTCCAGGCTCAGTGCGGCGCCGGTGATGGGCTCGTTGCTGTCGTAGGCATCGAGCCACAGGGTGAGCTCGCCGTCGTGCAGGCGGCCGAGCAGCTCCAGGCCCGAACCGTGGGCCTCGAAACGGGGGGCGAGCGGCGTGGCCGGCAATGCCGGTGCCGCAGCGCCGTGGTCGTGGCCCTCATGGGCCGGCAACACCGGCGCCCACAGCGCCAGCAGCAGGGTGAACAGAATACGCATGATGATCCTCGTCGGGTACGGAAACAAAACATCCGGACGACAGGACGGGACACACGCAGACGACGCGCAGGGGCGCGCCGGGCCGGTGCGGAACCGTCCCTAGACGAGGAGGGCGCGGGGAGGTCGGTGTGGCAGGGCGGGGATGAAGGATGGCAGGCGTGGCGTCATGGTGGCATCGACGCCGCCGGACAAGGGGGCATGATCCTTGAGTGCCGCCGCGGGCAGGGCCAGGGCGCCGCACAACTGGCACAGGTTGCAGTTGTCGCAGGCCAGCGCATGGCTCAGGCCATCGTCAGACTCGGCCTGGTCATGGCTGTGGTGGGCATGGGATTCGTGGTGGTGACCGTCGTGCTGGGATAGGGCGCTGCTGGCGGTGTCGTGCTTGTGACAGGCGAAGGGCATGAAGCCGGCGGCAAAACCCTGTACGGGCAGCCACAGCAGCACCAGCCAGATGATCGCCTTACGCCAACCTTGCATCATGGATTCCGTATGCGGGGTAAACATGTGACCGCCACTCTGAGCGGCGGTTCCGCAAGCCTATCACAGCGGCGGCAGGATGAAACCGTCCAATCAGTGTGACCTCACCCTCGCCGCAGGCAGGCCAGGTAGGCCGCCTCGTCGGGGGCACGGCCGGCGCGCTGCGCCTCCCACAGGGCCTGACCGAGGCACTCCATCATGTGGTGTTCGACCGCATGGGCATCGCCCAGGCGCAGCAACAGGGCACGGTAGGCGGTGACGATGCCGGCGGGGCGGTCGTTGCCCAGTTGCTCGCGGATGGCGATGTGCATGCCCATGTGCAGGAAAGGATTGGACTGGCCCATCTCCGGGGTGTAGTCCTGCGCCAATGACTCCTCGCTTTCGAGCAGCGCATGGTATTCCGGGTGCTCGCTCACCACCTCGGCGATCTGCCGCTCCAGCGGCTCCAGCGGCAGGTTCTCGCGCAGCTTGCGCCAGGCATCCAGATAGAAGCGGCGCAACGCGGTTCTGTCATTGCCGAACAGCATCACGGCTTCACCGCAAAGGCGCAAAGAGCGCAAAGGTTTGATCCACGGTAGGTCATGATTTGGTTTTCTTGGCGCTCTTTGCGCCTTTGCGGTGAGATGCTTTTTCGCCTTCGTCGCTGGTCTTGTGCTTGTACTCGCACAGGTCTTCGATGATGCAGGCCTGACACTTGGGCTTGCGCGCCACGCAGATGTAGCGGCCGTGCAGGATCAGCCAGTGGTGGGCGTCCTGCTTGAATTCCGCCGGCACCACCTTCTCCAGCTTCTTTTCCACCTCCAGCACGGTCTTGCCCGGCGCGATGCCGGTGCGGTTGCTCACCCGGAAGATGTGGGTGTCGACAGCGATGGTGGGCTGGCCAAAGGCGGTGTTGAGCACCACGTTGGCGGTCTTGCGGCCGACGCCGGGCAGCGCCTCCAGTGCGGCGCGCTCGGCGGGCACTTCACCGCCATGCTGCTCCAGCAGGATACGGCAGGTCTTGATGATGTTCTCCGCCTTGCTGTTGTATAGGCCGATGGTCTTGACGTATTCCTTCAGCCCGTCGAGGCCGAGACCGAGGATCGCCTGCGGTGTGTTGGCGACGGGAAACAGCTTGGCGGTGGCCTTGTTGACGCCCTTGTCGGTGGCCTGTGCCGACAGCACTACCGCCACCAGCAGCTCAAACGGCGTGCTGTAGTGCAGTTCGGTGGTGGGGGCGGGGTTTTCCGCGCGCAGGCGCGTGAAGATTTCGTGGCGTTTGGCGGCATTCATGGTGAGCGGTGGTCAGCTTTTTTGCAGCAACATGACGCCGGGCAGGTTGGCAAAATGCATGTCGCAGGTCAGCAGGTCGGCGCCGTGTTGCAGCGCGGTGGCATAGACGATGGCGTCGGCAGTGGCCAGTTTGTGCTGGCGGTGCAGTTCGGCGGCCAGCAGGGCGGTCTGGGTGTCGAGGGATGCCACGATGCACTTCTGGGTGTAGGCGATGACCCGATCCGCCTCGTCTTCACCCACTTCACGCACCAGCCACTTGGACAGTTCCAGTTGCACGAGGGTGGGTACGATCCATTCGCTCTGGGGTGGGAGTTCCCTGCCCAGGGTTTCCGCCAGTGGGCCGGCGATCAGCCACTCGATCCAGGCCGAGGTGTCGACCACCCGCATCAATAACGATCCCCGTGATCCCGGTAGTTTTCCGGATTGGCGCCCTTGGCGATGCCGGCCAATTGGTTCAGTTCAGGTACGGGGATGACCAATACGCCGCTGCCTTTGGGGATGAATACAAATTCCTGGCCGGCCTGCCAGTGCTGCATGTCCCGGATCGCCTTGGGGATGGATATCTGAAACTTGTTCGATAGGGTTGCCGTGGCCGCCATAATCTTACCTCCAGGCATTCGATGCCGGTTTGGTAAGAATCATAGCACGCCGGCCGCTGGGTGGATCAGGGCGCGGCGGGGACTTGGGCGGTACGGGTGGCAGGTTCGGTGTGCCGCACACGACGCTGGTCGATGACGTTCTTCAGGGCAATGAGCAGCCCCAGGCCGATGAAGGCGCCGGGCGGCAGGATGGCGAGGAGGAAGCCCTTGTAGTCATCGAATACGGTGAGGCTGAAGGAGCGCGCGGCCTCGCCGAACATCAGATGGGCCTGGTCGAACAGGGTGCCGGAGCCGAGCAGCTCGCGCATGGCGCCGAGCAGCACCAGGGCGGCGGCGAAGCCGAGGCCCATGGTGAAGGCGTCGACGAAGGCGCGGCCGATGTTGTTCTTGGAGGCGAAGGCCTCGGCGCGGCCCAGGATCGAGCAGTTGGTGACGATCAGCGGGATGAAGATACCGAGGATGCCGTGCAGTTCGTGGAACCAGGCATTCATGGCGAGTTCGATGGCGGTGACGATGCTGGCGATGAGCATCACGAACACCGCGATGCGGATGTCCGGGCGGATCAGGTTGCGGATCGCCGAGACGGTGACGCTGGACAGCACCAGGGTGAGCAGGGTGGCGATACCGAGGCCGAGGCCGTTGACCACGTTGGAGGTCACCGCCAGCAGCGGGCACAGGCCGAGGATCTGCACGAAGGCGACGTTGTTGTGCCACAGGCCGTCGCCGGCGATTTGGCGCAGGGACTTGTCAGCCATGGGGGGCCTCCTGTTGCGACGCCGTTGCCGCGCCGTCGTCGAACAGCGTGTCGCGGTGCTGCTGATAATAGTGCAGCGCGTTGTGCACTGCCTTGACCACGGCGCGCGGTGTGACGGTGGCGCCGGTGAACTGATCGAACACGCCACCGTCCTTCTTAACCTTCCATTTTTCCGGCGCCGGGTTGTCCAGCGAGCGGCCGGCAAAGCCATGCACCCAGTCGGAACGGGTTGTGTCAACCTTGTCGCCCAGGCCGGGGGTTTCGCGGTGGTTGGTGACGCGCACGCCAGCCAGGCTGCCGTCGTGATTGATGGCGATGAGCAGGTGGATGTCGCCGCTGTAGCCGTCGGGGGCCACGGCGGTCAGCGCCAGGGCCACCGGCTGGCCACCCTTGCGCGCGCGGTATACCTGTTGCGGCGCGTTGCTGCCCAGCAGCGCCGGGTCGCGTATCTCGGTGCGATCGATGGCCGGGTCGTTGTCGTAGCGTTCCGGCAGGATCAGGGCATGCAGGCTGTGCAGCAGGGTGTCGCGCTCGTTCTGCGCGATGCGCTCGCGCGTGCTTTCATAGGTGAACGCCACCAGCGAGGTGCCGATGACGGCGAACAGGCCGAGCAGGGAGGCGCTGAGCAGCATCTTCTTGAACGGCATCGTCAGCCCCTGTTGTGGCCGTACACCCGCGGCTGGGTGTAGTAATCGATGGCGGGGGCGGCCATGTTCATCAGCAGCACGCCGAAGGCGACGCCGTCGGGGAAGCCGCCCCAGGTGCGGATGACGAAGATCAGCAGGCCCACGCCGATGCCGAACACCAGCTGGCCGCGTGCGCTGGTGGCGCCGCTCACCGGATCGGTGGCGATGAAGAAGGCGCCGAGCAGGGCGCCGCCGCTGGCGAGGTGGAACAGCGGGCTGGCGTAGAGTTCGGGATTGATGAGGTGGAACAGCGTGGCGATCAGCGCCAGACTGCCCAGCACCGCCACCGGCACGTGCCAGGTGATGACGCGGCGCCACAGCAGCCACAGGCCACCGAGCAGGATGAGGCCGTTGATGATCTCCCAGCCCTTGCCGCCGAGATAACCGAAGATCGGGCCGCCGCGGATCTCGCTCACCGTGTGCGCCATGCCCAGCTGCACTTTCATTGTGTCGAGCACGGTGGCGGAGGTGAGGGCGTCCATGGGGATGTCCGCCGGCAGGGCGCCGGTGAGGCTGTGCAGCAGCACTTGCACCAGGCCGAGGTCGGCGCTGCGCAGGCCGGCGGGTGCGGCCCAGGAGGTCATCTCCTGCGGAAACGATACCAGCAGCAGCACATAACCGGCCATGGCCGGATTGAACGGATTGAAGCCCAGGCCGCCATACAGCTGCTTGGCGAACACGATGGCAAAGAAGCTGCCTGTGGCGACCAACCACCACGGCGCCAGCGGCGGCAGGGCAACGGCCAGCAGCAGGGCGGTGACCAGGGCGCTGCCGTCGCGCAGGGTGAGCAGGATCGGGCGGCGGCGCAGGGCGAGCACGGCGGCCTCGCTGGCCAGCGCCGTGGTGATGGCCACCAGCAGATTGATCAGCACGCCCCAGCCGAACAGCCAGATGCAGCCGGCGACGGCGGGCAGCAGCGCGTACACCACGCGCAACATCACGTTGCTGACGTTGGCCGGGCCGTGCAGGTGCGGTGAACTGACGATCGGGTGGTTCATGGTGAATTATCTCGCTCCGCGAATGAACGCGAATGGACGCAAATAACACATGGAACAACCGTGTATGGGGTTTTGTATTTGTGCATATTTGCGTTCATTCGCGGACTCACTCTTCCTTATCCGTCGCAGCGCGGCGCGCATCCGCCTCTTCGATCTGGCGCTGCTGCTCCGGTGTCAGGTTGTCGGTGTTCTGCGGTTCGACGCCGGCGGCCTCGCGCTTGGCCTTGGCCCGCTCCATCGCCGCCTTGATGGCGGCCTTCTTGGCCTCCTCGCTGTCGGCGGCGGGCGATTCTTCCAGCGCAGCCTTTTTCTTCGCCAGCTTGGCGGCGCGCTCGGCCTTTTCCCGCTCCTGGCGTTCGGTGCGGAAATCGTGGCGCTCGCGCGCCAGCTCGGCCTTTTTCTTTTCCCGTGCCTGGGTCCAGATGCTGGTCTTGGCGTAGCGGTAGTACTGCACCAGGGGCAGATTGGCGGGACAGACATAGGCGCAGCAGCCGCACTCGATGCAGTCGAACAGGTTGTAGTCCTGGGCGTGGTCGAAGTCCTTGGCACGGGCATGCCAGTACAGTTGTTGCGGCAGCAGGTTGGCCGGACAGACGCGGGCGCATTCACCGCAGCGGATGCAGTTGCGCACCGCACCGTGCTGGCCGAACTCGCCCGGCGTGAGTGCCAGGACGCAGTTGCCGGTCTTGGTGATCGGTAGGCCGCGGTGTTGCAGCATAATTCCCATCAGCGGGCCGCCCAGTACCAGGCGCGACAGTGTAGGTGTGGTGCCGCCGCATTGTGCCAGCAGGTCATCAACGGGCGTGCCGATGAGTACTTCCAGGTTGCGCGGGCTGACGACGCCACGGCCGGTAACGGTGACGATGCGCGAGATCAGCGGCTCGCCCAGCTCTACTGCGCGATGCACGGCAGCGGCGGTGGCGACGTTGTGGCAGACGATGTTGATGTCGATGGGTAGGCCCTGCGCCGGCACTTCCTTGCCGGTGAGCACCTTGATCAACTGCTTCTCGCCGCCGGTGGGATACAGCGTCGGCACCTGCACCAGTTCGATATCGCTGCGGTCGTGGCGGGACAGGGCCTCGCGCAGTGCGGCGTGGGCCTGCGGCTTGTTGTCTTCGATGCCGATCACCACGTGGCGCGCATGCAGGGCGTGGCGCATGATGCGGGCGCCGGCGATCACCTCGTCGGCCCGTTCGCGCATCAGGCGGTCGTCGCAGGTGATGTAGGGTTCGCACTCGGCGGCGTTGAGGATCAGCGTCTCCACTTCGGTACGCGCGCCGGGATTGAGCTTGATGAAGCTGGGGAAACCGGCGCCGCCCAGACCGACGATACCCGCCTCGCGGATCAGGGTGCGCAGCTCGCTGGGGCTGAGCGCAGCCCAGTTGGCGTGCGGATGCAGTTCGGTCCAGCGATCCTCGCCGTCGCTGTCGAGGACGATGCAGGGGGCGCTGAGGCCCGACGGGTGCGGTACCGCGCGTTCCTCGATGGCCGTGATCACACCCGAGGTGGGCGCGTGCAGCGCCGCGCTGACGAAACCGTCGGGCTGGGCGATCATCTGCCCTTTGAGCACACGCTGCCCCACCTCCACCACCGGCTTGGCCGGCGCGCCGATGTGCTGCTGCAAGGGCAGCACCAGGCGCTTGGGCAGGCGGGCGGGCTGGATCGGCGGTTCGCAGGACAACGCCTTGTGATCGGGTAGGTGCAGGCCACCGTGGAAACGGTACAGCTTGCGCGGAGTGGCGTGATGATTGCCGACGTGTCTGGTCATGACGCGGTTCCCGGCTTGATGCTGGCGGCCGGATACGGCCAGGTCCAGGTGGCGGGCTCCACCTTGATCGGGATCATGCTGATGCAGTCCACCGGACAGGGTTCCACGCACAGTTCGCAGCCGGTGCATTCGTCCGCGATGATGGTGTGCATCTGTTTGGCGGCGCCGAGGATGGCATCCACCGGACAGGCCTGCAGGCACAGGGTGCAGCCAATGCAGGTCTGTTCGTCGATGAAGGCAACCATTTTTTCCTTGGCACCGCCTTCCACCGGTTTGGCATCACGCCCCAGCAGATCTGCCAGCGCCATCACCACTGTCTCGCCGCCGGGGGGGCACATGTTGATGTCGGCCTCGCCCTTGGCAATGGCCTCGGCATAGGGATGGCAACCGGCGAAACCGCACTGGCCGCACTGCGTCTGCGGCAGGATGGCGTCGATCTTGTCGACGATGGGATCGCTCTCCACCTTGAAGCGCACGGCCGCATAGCCGAGCAGCAGGCCGAAGACCAGTGCGAGCAGGGCGAGGGCGAGGATCGCGGTAAGCATCGTTTAAATGCAGTCCGCAAATGAACGCGAATAAACGCGAATGGAGTTCATGCGAGAGACGGAGTCGTGTCGCGGTGCTACATATGGGCGTGTATTTGCGTTCATTCGCGGACCCAAGCCCTTAGCCCTTCACCAGGCCGGAGAAGCCCATGAACGCCATCGACATCAGACCCGCGGTGATCAGGGCGATGGCGGGGCCACGGAACACGGTGGGGACGTCGCTGACGGTGATGCGCTCGCGCATGGCGGCGAACAGCACCAGCACCAGGGAGAAACCGACGGCGGCGCCGAAGCCATAGACGGCGGATTCGAGGAAGCTGTGCTGCGCCTTGGTATTGAGCAGGGCCACGCCGAGCACGGCGCAGTTGGTGGTAATCAGCGGCAGGAAGATGCCGAGCACCTGATACAGCACCGGGCTGGTCTTGTGCACCACCATCTCGGTGAACTGCACCACCACGGCGATCACCAGGATGAAGGCGATGGTACGCAGGTATTCGATGCCGAGCGGGGCGAGCAGGAACTCGTTCACCAGGTAACTGCTGATCGACGACAGGGTGAGCACGAAGGTGGTGGCGAGGCCCATGCCGATGGCAGTTTCCAGCTTGCGCGACACGCCCATGAACGGACACAGGCCGAGAAACTTCACCAACACGAAGTTGTTGACCAGCACCGTGCTGACGAGGATGAGGGCGTATTCGGTCATGAAGTCGGAGGCAAGTGGAAAGAAAAAAGATACAAGTACCTTAAATGGTTAGTGCAAAGATAGCAGAAGCGGCGCTTGGGCAAGAATGATCATTCGCAATCCTCTTTAATCTTTGCGCTTGTAACTTGTATCTGCCTATTTGATGCGCATGCCTGGTTGGGCGCCGCTGTCGGGACTGAGGATGAACAGGTCCTTGCCGCCGGGTCCGGCGGCCAGCACCATGCCCTCGGACAGACCGAACTTCATCTTGCGCGGGGCGAGGTTGGCCACCATCACGGTGTGGCGGCCTTCCAGGTCCTTGGGTTCGTAGGCGGAGCGGATGCCCGCGAAGACATTGCGGGTTTCCCCGCCCAGGTCCAGGGTGAGCTGCAGCAGCTTGTCGGCGCCCTCCACGTAGGCGGCGGCGGCGATGCGCGCCACGCGCAGGTCCACCTTGGCGAAGTCGTCGATGCTGATGGTGTCGGCGATGGGGTCCATGGTGGTCTGGGTCTCGTGTTGTTGATGCTCGGCGTGGCGCACCTGGGAGTGACTGTCCGCAGCCGGTGTCATGCTGGCGGTGTTGGCGGCGATGAGGGCGTCGATCTGCTTGGCGTCGATGCGGGTCATCAGGTGGTTGTAGGCGTTGACCGCGTGGCCGGCCGGCAGGCGCGCAGGGATGTCATTCCAGGACAGCACGCCGGTGCCGAGGAACTGTTCCACCTGCGCAACGACCTTGGGCAGGATCGGCTTCAGATAGATGGACAGATCGCGGAACACTTGCAGGGTGGTGGTGCAGATGGCATGCAGGCGCGCGTCGTTGGCGCTGTCCTTGGCCAGTTCCCACGGCTTGTTGCCGTCCACGTACTGATTGGCGAGGTCGGCCAGGCGCATGATCTCGCGCACCGCCTTGCCGTATTCGCGCTGCTCGTAGGCGTCGGCGATGGTGCCGGCGGCGGCGCTGATCTCGCTTTCCAGGTTGGTCGTCTCGTCGTGGGCGCCCAGCTTGCCGCCGAAGCGCTTGCCGATGAAGCTGGCGGTGCGCGCGGCGATGTTGACGTACTTGCCGATGAGGTCGGCGTTCACGCGGGCGACGAAGTCCTCCAGGTTGAGGTCGATGTCATCGACGCCGCTGCCCAGCTTGGCGGCGAAGTAGTAGCGCAGCCATTCCGGGTTGAGGTGTTGCAGGTAGCTGGACGCAGTGATGAAGGTGCCGCGCGACTTGGACATCTTGGTGCCGTTGACGGTGAGGAAGCCGTGGGCGAACACGCCGGTCGGGGTGCGGTAGCCGGCGCTCTCCAGTTCGGCGGGCCAGAACAGGGCGTGGAAATAGAGGATGTCCTTGCCGATGAAATGGTACAGCTCGGTCCCTTCCCGGGCCGCCTTGTGCTTGTCCCAATAGGCGTCGAAGTCGAGGCCGTTCTGGTCGCAGTAATTCCTGAAGCTGCCCATGTAGCCGATGGGGGCATCGAGCCAGACGTAGTAGTACTTGCCGGGGGCGCCGGGGATCTCGAAGCCGAAATAGGGGGCGTCGCGCGAGATGTCCCAGTCGGACAGGCCGGCGTCCAGCCACTCGGCGAGCTTGTTGGCCGATTCGGCCTGCACCCGCGGCGGCTGGATCCAGCCGCGCAGGAAGTCGGCGCACGCGCCCAGCTTGAAGAAGTGGTGGTCCGACTGCTTGCGCACCGGCGTGGCGCCCGATACCGCCGAATAGGGGTTGAGCAGGTCGGTGGGCGAGTAGGTGGTGCCGCAGGCCTCGCAGGAATCGCCGTACTGATCCTTGGCGTGGCACTTGGGGCATTCACCTTTAATAAAGCGATCCGGCAGGAACATCTCCTTCACCGGGTCGTAGTATTGCTCGATGGCCCGCACCTCGATGAGGCCGGCGGCCTTGAGCTTGGTGTAGATGTCATCGGCGTAGTGGCGGGTTTCCGGGCTGTTGGTGGAGTAATAGTTGTCGAAGCCCACCAGGAAGCCGTCGAAGTCGGCCTTGTGCTCGGCCCAGACGCGGGCGATGAGCTGCTCCGGGGTGATCCCTTCCTTCTCGGCGCGCAGCATGATGGGCGTGCCGTGGGTATCGTCGGCGCAGACGTAGTGGCACTGATGGCCGCGCAGCTTCTGGAAGCGCACCCAGATATCGGTCTGGATGTATTCCACCAGATGGCCGAGGTGAATCGGCCCGTTGGCATAGGGCAGGGCGCTGGTGACCAGAATCTTGCGGGGGATGTCCGTCATGGCGGTGATATCAGTGACTTACGGGGGTTTGAAAAAGGGGCATACAGTACCAATTATGGACAGGACTTGCCACCGAACCCCGGGGCAGGGAAATACTCTGGTATCATTGCGGGTCTTTCTATCCGGCCCCATGGTCCGTACAATACCCGATTTCATTACTAGGTGATTCGTGCCGCTCCCCGGATGCGGCCATTTACGGAGTGCTCAAGATGTCCAATGTGACCCAAGCGCAGGTCGAGAATGCGATCAAGCAGTACGTCGATCCTTATATGGAGAAGGATCTGGTTTCCGCCGGCTGCATCAAGAACATTGCCATCGACGGCGACAAGGTGACGGTGGACGTGGTCCTCGGTTTCCCCGCCCAGGGCTATGCCGATGAGCTGGCCGGGGCCGTCAAGTCCAAGGTGGAGTCCGTTGCCGGTGTCGGCAGTGCCACCGTCAAGGTCAACACCCTGATCGCCTCCCACGCCGCCCAGAAGGGCGTCAAGCACATCAAGGGCGTGAAGAACATCATCGCCGTGGCCTCCGGCAAGGGCGGCGTCGGCAAGTCCACCACCTCGGTCAACCTGGCCCTGGCCCTGGCCGCCGAAGGCGCCACCGTGGGCATCCTCGACGCCGACATCTACGGCCCGAGCCAGCCGCGCATGCTGGGCGTGGGCGGTACCCGCCCCGAGTCCAGCGACGGCCAGACCCTGAACCCGGTGATCAGCCACGGCCTGCAATCCATGTCCATCGGCTACCTCATCGACGAGGACACCCCGATGATCTGGCGCGGCCCGATGGTCACCCAGGCCCTGGAGCAGCTGCTCAACGACACCCAGTGGCGCGAGGTGGATTATCTGGTCATCGACCTGCCGCCCGGCACCGGCGACACCCAGCTGACCCTGGCGCAGAAGGTGCCGGTATCCGGCGCGGTGATCGTCACCACCCCGCAGGACATCGCCCTGCTCGACGCGCGCAAGGCCTACAAGATGTTCGAGAAGGTGGAGGTGCCGGTGCTCGGTGTGGTGGAGAACATGTCCATCCACATCTGCTCCAAGTGCGGCCACGAAGAACACATCTTCGGTCAGGGCGGCGGCCAGAGCATGGCCGAGCAGTACAGCATCCCGTTCCTGGGTGCCCTGCCGCTGGACATCCGCATCCGCGAGGAGGCCGACAACGGCAAGCCCACCGTGGTGGCCGAGCCGGACAGCCGCATCGCCCAGATCTACCGCGACATCGCCCGCCGCGTTGCCGCCAAGCTGGCGCTGAAGGCCAAGGACTACAGCACCAAGTTCCCGAAGATCGTCATTCAATAATCGGTGGCCAGCGGCAACTGACGGGACAACGGGGCGGGAAACCGCCCCGTTTTCTTATGCGGCGCCCGGTTTTCCTTGAAACCTGTAACTTGAAACTTGTAACTTGCTAGGCCTCAACCGCCTACGGCAGCCACTGCGATGACCAATAGCACCGACATCTCCGCCGCCACGAAGAAGTGGGACACCCGCTTCCTCGGCCTTGCCGCTCACATCTCGGCCTGGAGCAAGGACCCGTCGTCGCAGGTGGGAGCGGTGATCACCGACGGCAATCGCATTGTGTCGCTGGGCTACAACGGTTTCGCCGCCGGGGTGGCCGATACCACCGAACGCCTGGTGGATCGGGCGCGCAAGCTGAACCTCACCATCCACGCCGAGGAGAACGCGCTGATCTTCGCCAAGCGCGACCTGCGCGGCTGCACGGTCTACGTCACCCATCCGCCCTGTCCGCGCTGCGCCTCCAAGCTGATTCAGGACGAGATCGGCCGCGTGGTGTGCATTGCGCCGAGCGAGGACTTTCTGTCGCGCTGGGCCGATGATCTGGAGCTGTCCTACGAGATGTACCGCGAGGCCGGTGTGGCGCTCACCATGTATGCGCCGGAGGAGATCAACGTCGACAATGCGCGCATCACCGTGGCGCCCGGCGGTTTCTTCCAGAAGATCATGCAGCAGTTGCTGCGCCGTTTCTGATGCCCACCTGCATGACCCGCCTGCACAAAGGCCTGCTGCTGTTCGCCATTGCCCTGGGATTGTTCACCCTGGGCCGCGCGCTGCTCTATGTGTTGTATCCGCAGCAGTTTGAGCAGCTGGCGTTCGGTGCCGTGGTCTCGGCCTTCGTCCATGGTCTGCGCTTCGACGGCGCGGTCATCGCGCGGGTGTTCGCCATCCCCCTGCTGCTGATGGCGTTGCCGCTGCGCTGGCTGGATCGGCGCTGGTGGTTCGATAGTCTGGCCTGGGTGCTTTGGCTGTTCACCCTGGCGATGGTGCTGTTGCTGGTGGCGGACATCATCTACTTCGAACAGGTGCGCCGCCACGTCTCCTATGAGCTGATCCTGCTGCGCGATGACTGGGGCTTCATGGTCGACTACGCCTTCAAGGCCTACTGGTGGGCGCTGCTGTTGTTTGTCTTGTTCGCGGCGGCACTGGCCTGGCTATGGCAGCGCGTGCTGCGGGTGCCGTTGCAGCCGATGCGCTGGGCGGCAGCGCAGTACCTGGCGCTGTTTCTGTTGCTCGCCGTGGTGGGGCGCGGCGGTATTGGCGGCAAGGTGATCGAGATCATCGATGCCTACGCTGATGGGGACTCGGCCTACGGTCACCTGGCCCTCAACGGCGTGTTCACCACCATGGTGTTCTCGCTCAACCTGGACCCGGTGGATCACCACTTCTTCCCTACGGAAGAAGCGGTGGCGATCCTGGCCGAGGAGCGCGCCGTGCACGACCCGCGCTTTCCCATGCTGCAGCGCTACGCGGTGACGCCCAACGGTCGCAACCTGGTGTTCGTACTGCTGGAAAGCTGGAACTTCGACTATGTGGACAGCTTCGCCGGACGCGGCATCGGCGCCACGCCGAACTTCGACGCCCTGGCGGCCGAAGGTTTGATGTTCACCCGCTTCTATGCCGCCGGCCAGCGCAGCATCGAGGGCGTGCAGGCGACACTCACCGGCATCCCGGCGCTGAAAGGCTTGCCGCGCATCGATGCCGGCATCGGCGTGTCCAATTTCACCCGTCTCGGCGCCCTGGCCGAGCGCCACGGCTATCACAGCGTGTTCGTGCAGAGTTCCGATCGCGATTCGTTCAAGATCCAGGGCGTGGCGCGCGCCGCCGGCTTCCGCGAGTTCTACGGCAAGGAAGATATCCCGCTGTTGCTGAACTATCCCGATCCCAGACTCGCCACCTTCGGCTGGGACTACGACATGCTGCAGTTCCTCAAGGGGCGGCTCGATGCCACGGACAAGCCGTTTCTCGCCTATGCCTTCACCGGCACCACCCACACGCCCTATCCGGCGCTGGAGGGCCACGTCATCCGCGAGCCGCACGGCTACGACGATGAAAACGGCTACATCAACGCGCTGCACTACTCCGACTGGAGCGTGGGTGAGTTCATGCGTGCGGCGCGGCAACAGCCGTGGTTTGCCAATACCATCTTCATCTTCACCGCCGATCACGCCACCCACTATCAGCGCGGCGGCTTTCTCAAGCAGTTCCACATTCCGCTGCTCATCTACGCGCCGGGCATCGTCGCCGCCGGCCGCAACGACAGCATCGCCTCGCAACTGGATGTGATGCCCACCATCATCGACCTGCTCGGTCTGCCCGAGGAGTTCGCCGCCCTGGGCGAATCGATGCTGCGCAAGCAGAGCGGCCATGCCTTCGTCACCGAGGGCGGCCAGAGCATCGCCCTGGTCGGCGCGCACGGCTATGTGAAGCACAACCTGCATCAGCGCCTGGAGGCGGTGGGCGAGGGCGCGGACGAGGACGAGGCGTATTTCGCCCAACTGGAGCGCCAGCTGCTGGCGCGTGACCAACTGAGCTTCGAGCTGCTGCGCGACAATCGTTGGGCGCGCTGAAATTATTTCGCCGTCTGGTTGACTAATCCCATCATGAAACCTGAACGCATGCGCACCCTCATCCTCATACCGCTGCTGGTTCTTACGGCGCTGGCGCTGCTGCCGTGGAATCCCATGGGGCCGTTCGACGCGCGCGACTATGCACCAGTCGCGGGCATGGCGCTGGAATATCCGGCCTGGGCCGGGGTGCTGGAGCCCTTGGTGGCGCCGGGACATTACCTGCTCGGTGCGCCTGATTTTCGTCTCGCCTTCGCCGCCACCGCGCTCTGGCTGGCGCTCGCCGCCCTGGTCTGGGGCTGGTGGCGCGGCGGGGTGTGGTGGCGCCGCGTACTGCGCATGACGCTGGCGCCGCTGGCGGCGGTGTGGTGTCTGACCGCCTATGTGCTGTTCGTCTCCCACGTCCATTTCCCCGGCTGGCGCCTGGCGGTGGACGACGCCGATCTGCTGATCGCCGACCTGCAAAGTCACACCCTCGGTTCCCACGACGGCCTGGTGCGCGCGCCGGTGAACCTCGCCTGGCACGCCGCGCGCGGCTATGACGTCACCGCCATCACCGAGCACGACGACCCGGCGGGCTCCTTCCACGCCCGCGCGGTGGCGGCGCGCGACTTCCCGGCGATGGCGGTGATCCCGGGCATCGAGGTGGGCAGCGAGTACGGTGGCTTCTTGCTGGGCCTCGGCCTGCGCCAGGGTGTGGCACTGCCCGACTTCTGGGCCGACCGCGATGATTACGCGCGCCGCTTCGTCGCTGCGGTGCACAACGAACACGGCGGTGCAGTGATCTCCATGGCCTGGCGCCTCGATGCGCCGGCGGTGCATGCCCTGGTTGCGGCCGGTGTCGACGGTTTCGAGATCGTCAACAACGGTCACCCTGATATTCCCCACGACGTGCGCGCGGCCATGCTGGAACTGGAGCGCGCGGGCAAGGTGGTGCTGGTGTCATCCACCGACTGGCACGGCTGGGGTGGCTTCACCCGCACCTGGACGGCCTTCCGCGTTCCCGGTGCGGCGCAGTTGACGGCGGACCAGCGGGCGGCGGCGGTGGTGGACATCCTGCGCGCGCGCGAGCGCGCCGCCATCACGCCGGTGGTGGCCGGCTATCTCGGCCCACCCTCCACCCTGCGTCTGGTGTTCACGCCCGTGGTGGAAACCGTGCGCTATGCGGCCGAGTTGTCCTGGCCGCGCGTGGCGGGCTGGTGGCTGTGGGGCGTGCTGCTCGTGGTGGCGGCGGCGCCGCTGGCGCGGCGCGGCGTGCGCGTCACGCGCCTGCTGCTGATCGCCTGGCTGGGTGGGGTGGGTGGCGTGCTGTTCTGGCGCGGCGTGGAGATCTATGCCACCACCGCCCGGGGTGATGTGGTGTTGAGCGATGTCACCGAGCAGTTGGGTGCCATGGCCATGTATGCAGGACTACCGCTGCTGCTGGCGGCGATGGTGCTGGGCGTGCGGGAGTGGCGCCGCGTGCTGGGGGCTAGGGGCTAGGGGCTGCTATCGTTCCCACGCTTTGCGTGGGAACGATAAACAAATCAGCAAGACACATCTTGCTCATTCCTGTTGATCTTGTCGGTTATTTTATTTCTGCGCCTGCAAATAGCTGGCGAAGGTGCCGTCGTCGTTCTTCTGGATCAGCTGCACCAGCAAATAGTCCCACTCGGGTGCCAGCCAGAAGGTGGTGGTGCCCTTCTGCACCTTGATGGCGCGCACGCGGCCGCGGGCGGTGACCACTTCCTCGCTGCCGAGCACTTCATATTGGTAGGGTTTGATTTCGTTGCGATCGGCCACCGGGTATTCGATGTGGCGGGTGCCGGCCGCCACGTCGCCGCGCAGGATGGCCTGGTGCATCAGCTTGTCCAGCGTGCCGGGAACCAGCGCCACTTCGGTGACCTTGCCGTCGCGCAGCGAGGCGACGATGTTGCGGCGCCAGTCGAAATCGAGCCGCTCCACCACGTCCTTGGAGCGGCCGGTGTAGTGGGCGAAATATTCGATGGGCAGGGCATGATCGTCGTTATAGATCCAGGTGCTGCGCTCCAGGGCGCGGTCCTTGGTGAACAGCGACACCAGTCCGGTGGCGTAGGCAAGGTTCTCCAGCACGTAGCGCCCGTCGGCCTCGATGCGCAGCGTGCGTTCGATCTCGCCCACCTTGAAACCATTGACGTGCACCGAGTAGCGGGCGTGGAACGGCTGCGGCCGGTAGCCGTCGGCGGCCGCGGCGCCGGCGAGGAGCAGGAGGCAGAGGGTAAGCAGGAGGCGATTCATGGCGGCCAGTGTAGCAAGCCGCACCGATGCTGACACATAACGCTGATATACTCGCCCGCTGTTCCGGTCGGATGAGCTGACGATGTTTCTCGAACAGATGCGCGAGGCGCGCGCCTTTCCCCCCTGGTTGCTGACCCTGCTGGCGCTGACCCTGACCGGCAACGTGCTGGCCTGGCTCAGTCTCGGCCTGCTGCCGGACGAGGCCTATTACTGGGTGTGGTCGCAGCGGCTGGAGGCAGGCTATTTCGACCATCCGCCCCTGGTGGCCTGGCTGATGCGGCCGTTCACCGAACTGTTCGGTCACGGCGCCGCGGTGTTGCGCCTGCCGGCGCTGCTGTCCTGGCTGGTGGGTGCGCTGCTGGCCTACGACTTGGCGCGGCGCGCCTACGGCCAGGCCCGTGCCGGCGGTCTGGCGGTGCTGATCTGGAGCACCCTGCCCATCGTGCAGGCGGGTTTTCATATCGTCACGCCGGACAGTCCCCTCATCATCTTCACCTGGTGCACCTATTACCTGGCCTGGCGCGCGGTGGAGGAACAGCGGCCGGCACTGTGGCTCGTGACCGGGCTGTGCGCCGGCCTGGCCTTGTTGGGTAAATACCCGGCAGTGCTGGTGCTGGGCGGTGTGTTCTTCGCCCTGCTCATGTCCCGCGCCGGGCGGCGTCAGCTGGCCGGCCCCTGGCCCTGGCTGGGGGCGCTGTCGGCAGTGCTGGTCTTCATGCCGGTGGTGGTCTGGAACTGGCAGCATGACTGGATCTCCTTCGCCTTCCAGTTCGGTCACGGGGTGCAGCGCAGCATTGCCGCCGACCCCTGGACGATGCTGCTGATGTTCATCGGCGGCCAGATGGCGGTGGCCATGCCGTGGACCTGGCTCGCCATGGCCTGGGCCAGCTTCGGCGCCGGCGGTCCGCAGCGCTTGAGCGGCTACGGCCGCGCCCTGTTCGCCACCGGCTTCTGGCTGCCGCTGCTGGTGTTCGGCGCCGCCGGCCTGACCGCCGACAGCGGCCCCAACTGGCCGGAGACGGCCTATGTGCCGGGCACCCTCCTGCTCGCCGGCGCCCTCAATCGCTGGCTCTATCCGCCGGCGCGGGCGCGTGGCCGTGCCCGCCCGCTGCTGCTCGGTTTGGTGGTGCTGGCGGCGCTGGCCAGCCTGCTGCTCGTCAATCTGCTGCGCTTTCCCCACTGGCTGCAGCAGGTGGCGGGGGAGGAGATGACCCCCAAGCGCACCCAGTTGAGCCAGGCCTACGGTTGGGATCAGGTGGGGGCCGAACTGCGCCGCCTGCTGCCGGAGCTGGAGGCCACGCAGCCGGCGGGGGCGGACTGCGGCATCATCGCCGGCAACCACGCCAGCGCCGGCATGGTGGCCTGGCTGCTCAATGCCCCGCGGCGGGTGGGCGTCACCCTGGAAACGCGCATGAGCCAGTACCACCTGTGGGCAAAGGAACAACCGCTGGCGCCGCTGTGCCTGTTCATCGAAAAGTACGATGCCGAGGCCATGGCCCGCGCGGATGTGCCCCAGCGCCTCGTTTTGCCGGAAGGGGCCTGGCGGCAGCACAGCCTGCTGGAGGTGCAGAACCCGGACCTGTCCCTGCGCTGGTACGTGTTCTATGTACCGGAAGCGTCGGCGGCAGAGTGATTTGGGTATAATCCCCCACTTTATTTACGCCACGGGATTCCAAGATTGGCCCCAGTTCCAGCTTCCGCCGCGATGAGTCCCGGGCGGGCAGCATCGCTGCTCGTGGCATTCAGTTCCCTGCTGCACCTGCTGGCGGCCGGCCGCGTCGAGCTGTCCGGCGACGAGGCCCACTACGCCCTGTACGGTTATCACCTGGCCCTGAGCTATTTCGACCACCCGCCGCTGGTGGGTTGGTTGCAGGCAGTGGCGCTGTTGTTTTCCGCCAGCGAGTTCGCCTTGCGCCTGTGGCCGGTGCTGCTGGGGGCGCTGGCCAGTTTTGCGTTGTTTCGCCTGACGCGCGCGCTCTATCCGGAGGCCTCGCCCTGGACCGCCTTCATCGCTGTGGCCCTGCTGCATTCGGCCCTGGCCTTCCAGGTGCTGTCACTGGCCATGCTGCCGGATACGCCGTTGCTGCCGCTGGGGCTGGCGGCTGCGCTGGTGCTGTGGCGGGTGTTCGACCGTGGCATGGTGCGCGACTGGCTGTGGCTGGGCGTGCTGCTCGGTCTGGCGGGACTGGCCAAGTACACCGCGGTGACCCTGGCCCTGAGCGCCGTGCTGTTGCTGGCGCTGTCCGGGCGCTGGGTGTTGCTGCGCACGCCCTGGCCCTGGCTGGCGGTGGCGGTCGCCGCCCTGCTCATCACGCCGGTGCTGTGGTGGAACTGGCAGCACGACTGGCTTTCCTTTCATTACCAGCTCGGCCACGGCATGCCGGCCCGCTCCTGGGAGTTGTCGCGCCTGTTGCTGTCCCAGGCCGGACAACTGGTGGCCTACGGTCCGGCGCTGTACATGCTCGGCATTGCGGCGGTGATCGGCGGCCTGCGCCGCTGGCGCGAACCGGCGGCGCGCCATGTGCTGGTGCTGGCCCTGCCGCCGCTGCTGCTGTTCGGCTGGAGCAGCGGTTTCGAGCCGACCCTGCCGCACTGGACCCTGCTCGGCTGGGCGCTGCTGACCCCGCTCATCGCCCACTGGCTGTTGCAACACTGGTCGCGGCGACCGGTGCGCATCATCGCCTGGAGCGGCTTCGGCTATTCGCTGCTGCTGACCCTGATCCTGCACAGCGAGCTGACCGTGCCCTGGCTGCCGTTCGCCGAGAATCAGTATCCCTTTGCCGACCTGCATGGCTGGGAGCAGACGGCGCAGCGCGCCGAGGAATTACGCCTGCAGATGGCGGCGGAAGAGGGCGTGGAACCGGTAGTGTTTGCCGGCAACTGGTCCTACGCCAGCCACCTCGCCTGGCACGCGCGGCCGCGGCCGGTGCAGGTGGCCGACGATCGCTACGATCAGAATGACCTCTGGTTTGGCACGCCGCAGGCGGGGGCGCGCGGCGTGCTGGTGGTGCCCTGGCAGTTCCGCAACGATGCGGCGCGCTGGCAGCAACGCTTTGCGCAATGCGTGCCGGCGGACGAGGTGAGCGTTGTGTTGCGTGGCACGGTGGCGACCAGTTACAGCCTGTATCGTTGCGATGGCTATGGCGGGTGACGCAGGCTGTTGTAGTGTGGCTACGCCACGGTTTGATTGAATGCGGGGAGCCGCCCCGCGCACGGGTCACTTTCTTTGTCCCGCCAAAGAAAGTAACCAAAGAAAGGCGGCCCCGCTGTCTCGCCCTGCGGGCTGTTCC